>DAIOFF010000175.1:0-5537 GCA_036745855.1 Scrofimicrobium sp.
GTTTTCCTATGGGTGGTGCAGCCATGTTTGCCATCTTGGCCTTGGCAGGGGATGCCGGCGGGGCGGCGGGGCCTGCGGTTGCGGGTTTTCTTGCCGAGGCGGCAAATGGTCCTCTGGCAGTGATTTCGAGAGTCCTTCCTGATGATGGTAGTTCTGGGTTGAGGACGGCGCTTGTGCTTCTTGCACTAGTTCCAACCGTTTTTGCGGTCACAATTTGGCTGTTTGGGAGGAGTGACAGATTGCAGCTGGTGCCTGGCGATGCTTAGGCAGTATTGAAGCTACTGCATTTGGAGTCCTGAGATCGATTCGTCTGGACCATGTGATTTCTTTTGTTTGCTTCGAAGATTAGTTCGTAAGTCAAGTCAAAGAAACGAAAGATCGAAAAATGAGCGAATCGCGATATTTGGTGACCGGAGTCGCTGGAAACCTTGGCAGTTCTGTGGCAGCTGAACTTCTGGCCCAGGGCGCAAGAGTTAGGGGACTAGTTTTGCCAGGTGACCCAGCGAGTGAACGGTTGCCAGAGGGGGTCGAGAAGTTTGTGGGGGATGTATCTGATGCGGATAGTGTTAATGACTTTTTCGAAGGGGCACATGGTGATGATCTAGTCGTCATTCATTGTGCCGCGATTGTGACTCTGGATCCGAATTTTTCCCAAAAAGTCTATGACGTGAATGTCACCGGGACGAAGAACATTGTTGAGGCTTGCAAGAAATTTGGGGCAAGGAAACTTGTTGCTGTCAGTTCTACGGGAGCAATTCCTGAGTGTCCGCATGGCACGCCGATCACACCACCGGCGTCATTTGATCCGAATAGGATTGTTGGCTACTACGGACAGACAAAGGCCATGGCTGCCAAGGAAGTGCTTGATGCGGTAGCGAACGATGGTCTGGATGCAACATTGGTGTTTCCAACTGGGATAGCGGGGCCTGACGACTATGCATTTGGTCCAGTCACCAGTTTCGTCCTCGATTACTGCAGAGGTGAAATGAAAGCAGGACTTGCAGGCTCATTCAATGCCGTTGATGTTCGTGATTTGGCAAGTGCAATTGTTTCAGCAATAGATTTTGGTAGACGAGGCGGATGCTACATTCTTGGTAATGAAATGGTGACAATTCGGGACATGTTTTCGATGCTCAGTCGTCAAACTGGTTTGCCTGAAGTAAAAACAATTCTGCCTGCGGGACTTGCAGGGCTAATGGGCAAAATTGGGGATTTTATGGGAAAGATTACTGGTAAACCAGTGCGGTTCACTAGCTATGCCGTTTACAACTTGACCCGCAATAACTTATTTGACAGTTCGGAAGCCAAACGGGACCTTGGTTTTTCAACCAGGCCGTTTGAAGACACAATCGCAGATACGGTGACCTGGCTTCAAAATGAAGGGAAAGTCCTGGCGGGGGCGGCAGTTTAATGTAGATGAGTATTGGTTTAGCCTCATGAATGGGCCGCACCAGTAGGCGATTTGTATGTCCTTTTGCGCTATCCACAGGCGTTACTTGGTTTGTTTTCAACAAGTGTACGTTCTGCCATTTTGGGGTTTGGCATGTGCGTGGCAGGGTTCTTGAGCAGATGGAAGTGTTGCTGTGTTTCCCTGTGGTTCTGCGGCATAATGAGGAGGTGATTGAGTTGTCTGTTGAGGCGTGGAGTGCGATTGGGGCGATGCTGGCGGTTGGTGTTGCCATTGTTGGATTCATGTATGGGATGATTCGGAATCTCAGAAACGATATGAATACGCGATTTGACCAAGCGGATCAGCGGGAAGATGCACGTTTTGCCAAGGTCGACGAGCGTCTTGATCGGATGGATGAGCGCCTTGATCGGATGGATGAGCGCATTGATCGGATGGGTGAACGTATTGTTCGAATGGAAGAGCGTCTTGACGACAAACTAAGCAGAGTGAATGATCGAATCGATATGGTCCTTCAAAATCAAGCGAATGTGCGTAAAGAACCCAGGCTGTTTGTCAGCGGATCACGGCCATAAAGCAAAAGAATGCCCAGTCTGGTTCTATCGGAATGCTTGATATTTCCGCTAGCTTAAATGTTCCTGGGGAATAGGCTTAGGTAACTTTGTCATGGGCGTAAAATTGCGGGGTGGAGACAACGTAGACTAAGCCATGCCAAAAGGGCTCAAAAGGGGAGTGATAGTGCGTGAAGTGAAGGCACGGATATGCGATCCAATTGCGGTGACAGTAGAGCCAACGGTCGTTCCTGAGTACATTCCTGATGTGGCAGCTGAGACTGCCTATCAGTCCAAAGTAATGCTGGAGCGCGATTTTATTCGCCAACTGGAATCCCAAGGGTATGAATATCTACGGATTCATCATGAAGACGAATTAGTGGCGAATCTACGAACGCAACTAGAGAAGCTGAACTCCAAGTCAGGAGAGCCTTTCACGTTTTCGGATTCAGAATGGGGACAATTCTTCCGCGAGCGGATTGCTGATGCCGACAGCGGAATCGTTGAAAAGACGGTCCTAATTCAAGACAATCCCGTGCAACTGCTTCGCCGCGACGACGGCACGAACAAGAACATCACGTTGATTGACAAGAAAAACATACATAACAATCGGCTCCAGATAATGAATCAATGTGAGGTTAACCGGGAAACAAAGGCAGAATATGGCAACAAATATGACGTGACTATACTGGTAAACGGATTGCCTCTAGTGCATATAGAGCTAAAACGCCCCGGCGTTTCTCTTCGTGAGGCCTTCAACCACATCGACCGATACCAATATGACTCTTTTTGGGCGGGCTCTGGCCTGTTTGAATATGTGCAGTTATTCGTGATCTCAAACGGGACGCACACAAAATACTATTCAAATACCACCAGACGCCAGCACGTTGACGACGCGCTGGGCAAAAAACGAACGAAAAAGACCTCAAAGTCATTCGAGTTCACCTCATGGTGGACAGACGCAACAAATAGGCCAATTGCAGATTTGATTGCTTTCGCCAAAACATTCTTCGCGAGGCATTCCTTACTAAATGTAATAACCAAATACTGTGTATTAACTAGCGACCGCTCACTATTAGTGATGCGTCCCTATCAGATTGTTGCAACTGAACGGATACTGAACAAGATTCGGATCTCCACTAAGGACAAGCAGCTTGGAACCATTGACGCAGGTGGGTATTTGTGGCACGCCCCTGGTTCAGGAAAAACCTTGACATCGTTCAAGACTGCGCAACTAGCGGCAGAACTTCCTGAGGTTGACCGTGTCCTGTTCGTGGTAGACCGCAAAGACCTGGACGATCAGACGATGGGTGAATATGAAAAGTTCTCGCCAGGATTGATGGACGGATCAACTGACACCGAAGAACTGACGAAACAGCTCACTTCCTCTGTTGGCACCATTTTAGGCAAGCGAGGCTCAGAGCCGATAGTGAGTCGCAAAATCACTGTCACTACCATCCAAAAGTTGGCCAACTTTATTTCCGCAAACAAAAGACAGGAACCTTTTAGCGAGCACTTCGCATTGATCTTCGATGAATGCCATCAGCCTCAGTTTGAAGACATAGATGCGGCAATAACGAAAACATTCAAGAACTGCAATCTATTTGGGTTCACTGGAACGCCAATCTTTTCGGAAAATGCAGGCTCTGGCGGAAAACCCGGATTGAAAACTGCTGAACAAGTATTTGGGGAGAAGTTGCACGCATACACAATTGTGGATGCGATCACTGACAAGAACGTGTTGCCGTTTCGCATCGACTACATCAATACAATCAAAGACGGTGAAAGCACGGACAAGAAAGTCAGTGCAATCGATACCGAAAGTGCCCTGCTTGATCCCAGACGGATCGCTGAAGTTGTCACCTACATCCTTGAACACTTCGATCAAAAGACCAAGGGAAATGAACGCTATGTGGTGAAGGGGCGGGGCCTACAGGGGTTTAACTCCATCTTTGCTACTGCCTCCATTGAGGCAGCGTGCGCTTACTACAGTCAGTTCAAAGTAGCCCAAGGAAACCTGCCGCCAGGCAAAAGGTTAAGAGTCGGACTTATCTATTCGTTTGCGCCGAACCCTGAAACAGATGACGGCTTTCTGACAGAAGAAGGGTTTGAACCCGAAGCGCTTGGTGAAGCCCAGCGGGAGTTCTTGGACAATGCAATCCAAGACTTTAACCAGGTTTACGGCACTAATCATGATACGTCGTCAGATGGATTCCAAAACTACTACCGGGACTTATCTGCGAAGCTGAAGAATCGTGAGATTGATATAGTCATCGTCGTAAATATGTTCTTAACTGGGTTTGACGCGAAAACACTAAACACACTTTGGGTAGACAAAGACCTTAACGCACATGGACTAATCCAAGCATTTTCACGGACAAATCGAATACTGGACTCAGTCAAAACATGTGGAAACATAGTTTGCTTTCGGGATTTGGAGAAAGAAATAAACGACGCTATCGCGTTGTTTGGGAACAAATCGGCTTGCGGGATTGCAACACTGAAGCCATTTGCTGAGTACTACCAAGACTACGCAGACAGAGTAAATGACCTGCTTCAAAGCTTCGTATGGGCAGACCAGCCTGCCAGTGAGGAAGACCAGAAAGCATTCATTGCCTCATACGGGTCCATTCTTCGACTACAAAATATCTTGTCTTCTTTCGATGAGTTCGAAGAAAGACAAATTCTGACAAAGAGGCAGATACAGGACTACCAGAGCGCCTATCTTAACCTATACGCGGAGCACCGAAAGAACAAGAGCCAAGAAAATGAAGAAATATATGATGACGTTGTCTTTGAAGTCGAGCTTATAAAACAAGTCGAGATCGATATTGACAATATACTAATGTTGGTTAGTAAATACCGGAAAGAACGTATTTTCTGGCGTGACAAGGAGATACGTGCCCAAATTATTCGTGCTGTCAATTCAAGCCCAACAATGCGTTCAAAGAAAGATCTGATAAAGAACTTCGTTGATTCAGCAAGCCTCGACATGGCCATAGACGAGGAATGGGCCGCATATATTGCCGGTATGCGTGATTATGAACTACGCGAAATTATTGCCAAAGAACGGCTGAAGCCAAAAGAAACTATCGAGCTTTTGTCTAGAGCATTCACGGATGGTCAACTTTGCTTGACTGATACAGCGATTATGAACATTTTGCCGCCGGTATCTAGGTTTTCTAAGGATACCGGGCATGAAGAGAAAAAACGCGAGGTCATCAATAAGCTGGGCGCATTTTTTAGTCGATTCTTTGGGTTTAATGAGGCCTTTAGTGCTGAAGATTAAGACTTCAGTGAACTTCATGGTAATTAACTTGGGGTAGTTGCCCGGTGACTTGTTCTGTCTTTGTTCAAAAAAGGGGTGAACTGGTCGGCTTCGAGGCGACACCAGGGGCAGTATATTCGATTTGGACGCTGGATTCTTAGTGAAAGTAGCCATATTCCAGTTCTCCCGCCATGCTCCGTCATCCTCCTTTCAATGCGAAAAACCGGGTGAAACACCAAACCTTCTTCGTAGACCTTTTATGTGAGATCAGCTGCTTGGTTGCCAGGATCAACTTCTTTCGCTATAGTTC
>DAIOFF010000176.1:0-5525 GCA_036745855.1 Scrofimicrobium sp.
GGTTTGCGGTGCAGTTGGCATCCCTCCGGGGAGCCCGCGTGGTTGCGACCGCATCAAACGCCGATAAGGATCGCGTCACGGCGCTTGGCGCGCGCCGCGTGATAGATCACCATCATTCAGATATTTACGAGGCGGTCATGGGTATCACTGGGAACCGCGGCGTGGATGGCATTATCGATTCCCTTCCTGCCCCCTCGGCAACCAATGGTCTCAAGATGCTTGCGTTTGGCGGGCAAATTGCCTGCATCGGGGACCGTCCTGATCTTGCAAGCATTCCGCCTTTTTCTACTGCGCCAAGCATCCATGAGATCGCGTTGGGAGCCGCGCATGCCAGTGGCGACTTGAAAGCGCGCAGATGGCTGCGGGACAGGCTGGGTTTCCTCATGGACTTAGTTCTTTGTGGGCAACTAGATGTGCAGATCACCAAAGAAGTCCCCTTAAATCGGGCAGCCGCTGCACTAAAGACCGTTTTAGGTGGAGGGGCTCACGGCAAGATTGTCGTGCAAATTGGCTGATTCTGCTACCTCTTTACATGGTTCTACAGTTGTAGTATCGTCGTGGTACTACAACTGTAGTAACGACATTAGGAGTACACAATGGGAACCAGTAAGACAAAAAGTCGCCTCGCAAAATGGGGTGCCATAGGTAGCGCCACGATAATCATCGCCACGTCAGCAGTAATCGGAGCCCAAGCCATCGGTGCTGAAACAACACCTGCCCCCTCTCAAAGCCCGGCTACGACAACGGCGCAGACAACCACGCCGACAAGCCCAATCACGAAGGCCTCCCAAACCAAAGCAAGATCCCACAGTTACAACCGTGGCACAAATTCAACACCCACTCCCGCCCCAAAAAAGACAGATTCACCTGATGCAAAGACCGCAATCTGCGATGGCACCCGGACCGATAAACACCCCGGCGAACACGTAATACACCACCACAACCAACCTGAACAACGCGAAACCGCAATCTGCGACGGAACCCGGACTGATAAGCACCTCGGCGAACACGTAGTACAACACCACAACCAACCTGAACAACACGAATGGCACAATAGCGAACAAGGTGAATACACGGGTGGTGGACACGGAATGCATCAGGGGCAAGGGCGAGGACACGGCCGAGGCAGCCACCACTAACGCTAACGGGAAAGCTACGCTGGCCTACGATTTGCGGCTAGTATAGCCATATTCCTTGCAAATTGGCCGCAAATCTAAACTGCCAACAAAGGAGACCAGTTATGGCCCGCCTTCCTGAATCAGAGTTCGAAGTCATGCAGGCACTCTGGTCCGCAGCGCCCCCGCTAACGTCAAGAACTGTGCTTGACGCCCTGACCGACACGCGACATTGGAAGATCCAAACAGTCTCAACACTTTTATCCAGACTGGTCACCAAGGGATACCTGGCCTCAACACACGTCGGCAGAGAAGTGCATTACGAAGTCCTCATCGGACGTGATCAATACTTGAAAGTTGAAGCCGCAGATTTTCGGGGACGAAACCGCGAATACACATTGCAAGGCATTGTTGCAGCGTTTGCGGAAGACGAAGATTTCTCAAGCACTCAACTGGACGAACTCCAGTCATGGTTGGATTCTCAAAGGAAATAGCATGGGAATGACATTTGCTGTTTGGTTTTGTTTTATGGCAAGCATTTCTGTGGCATTCGCAGCAGCAAATAGATTACTTTCCAAATATATCCAAGCCAGCACTCTCTCCATAGCTTGGCTCACCATTGCCGTTGCTTGGATGCTTCCATTTCGGCCAACTTGGAGCCAAGCGTCCCAAACATCAGGGGTAGTCAATGGTGAACAAATATCCAACTCTATTTGGGATTCAATACTGATTATTTTGGCCTGTTTTTGGATTGCCGGAACGCTATTCGGCCTCGCAAAAATCACCTATTCACATATAGCCCTTACTAGATACATATCCCGGTGGGGAAAACCAGTTACCAATATCAGGACCATAAACAAATGGAAAGCAGCCTGCACTGAACTAAAAAAACCGCCAGAGATACTAGAAATACCCGAAATAAATAGCCCCATGGTGACGGGCATAATACGCATAAAACTCCTCATACCTCACGGTTCATCCCCATCAGTTCTTGTAATGAGGCATGAAGCCGCACATGTGAGTAGGTTTGACACCACCCGCCGACTAGTGCTGCAACTTTTCCAAGCTGTTCAGTGGTGGAATCCGTTCATGCATGTTGCGGTAAGCAAGGCTATTCAGACATCCGAAGTTGCATGTGATCAGTACGCACTAAGGGGGCAAACATCCGAAAATCGGTTCCGCTACGCCCAGGCCATTTTGGATGGTACCGCCGGCAACAAACGGTTCGCGCTTGCGGCTCCATTTACAAAGCAAACCTCCGCTGTGAAACACCGGCTTGGATCTGCACTTGACGAAAAAGATAAGCATAAGGGTGCAGCGTTGATTGCTGCTTTATCATTACTATTCGCAGGAATCGGAGTTCCCATTGCAGTTGCTTCGTCCCCTCAAAGCGATGCACCTGAAGCGCCTTTATCTACGCCTTCAAACACATCTACGCCAGACACGGCCCCCACGCCGCTTCCTGAACCGAGCTCAGACACCAATGGTAGTTTGAACACCACAGACCCTTCTGCGCCAACAACTTCTGACCCCTTATCCGAGGATTCAACGACGGATGAGAACAGCCAGCACCAAGGTAGTTCAAGGGGGCATCAAACAAGAATGCATAATACGTCCGAAGAATCAGCCACTGGCCATAAAGGCAGACAACATTCACACGGTAGTTCTTCAATGCACAGCGATTAGTTTTTCCCATAAAAAAGTAGTTGGGTCGCCATTTGCCACATAAGTTCTGTTACTTTCTGCGGCTATTGGCGACCCAACGGTTACTGTGAGACTAAATCAGCCCTCTACTTTTGCTTCAACTGGCTTGGCCCCATCTGTGCGCGACACAGAAATCTTCCGTGGTTTTGCGCTTTCAAGGACCGGCATTTTGACGGTCAGAATACCATCTTCATAGCTTGCGTCAATTGCTGCGGTATCAATGCCTTCGCCAACAGAAAGCTGACGGACAAAAGTACCGCCACTGCGTTCACGCACCAACCATTTAACATCCTCACCTGCAGGAACTACTCTCTCTGCCCGGATTGTTAACTGCTGTCCATCAATGTCAATATCAATTGAGGCCGGATCTACACCTGGAAGGTCAGTCCTCAGGATATACTCATCGCCTTGCCGAAATAGATCCATTGGCATTGCCCTTAGTGCAGGCCTTCCCGCAAAAAAGCTTTGGGCCAGACGATCCATATCACGTAGAGCATCAACAGTGGTCATTGAGTTCTCCTTTCATACTCAACTTCAAACTTGAGTCCCTTTGACTCAACCTTTCTTATAGGTTAGCACTCTCCCACGCCGAGTGCTAGTGGCACCACTGTCATTGCAGTTCACCCATGGTGAACAACTGGCTCGCGTGCCTCGAAGACTCAATGCGACCATCATCCCAAGCTTCTGCCTCGAAAGAATCAGTTAGTTCTTCGTTTTACGAATTGTTTCCATCAATGACTTTTACGTTCACTTCATCGTTAGGCCAACCAGGTTCACCAAGCAGCCAGGCAACAACCTTGCAGCCTCACCTGTAGAAGCCTTTGAACCAAGATGGGGCTTGCTAATCAGGTCCGCACTAGTGGCTGAAATTATGAACATATACAGCCAATAGTGCGGACCTGATTCTTAGCCTTGCCGGTTTCGTCCAACCGGGCCACAAAGCTTGAGATAGCGACTCTTCGGGATGCCAGGAACCACTAACCCCAACTTGAACCCACCAAGGCACGCTCAAATATCCGCTTAATAGTAGTAAGCAAGTAATCCTTGTTACTTAATGGCCCCTTTTGTACACAAAGGTCAGCAGTCACCTAGATCAGCAAATGGTGTGCCAGTCTCTTGTAACTCGTCGGGAAGATGCAGATTACGGCCCCCGATAGTCACCAACTGCCAGCCTTTTTCAGTAGCACGAACCGTTACCGTGTTGACCGTGTGAAACGGTTCGTCTGAGGCAGGTGTTTGAACCAAGCGATAAAAGAAGGACACAATTACACGGTCTTCGTTAACAGAATCGATATGGTATCTTCCATCAGTCGCAAGATCAATAACCGAAGACGTATAGTTTGGTTGAAACTCTTTATACAAACCTTGCAGACTCGTGACTTTCTCATCAGCATCAGAAGCGAAAAGCTGTTTTTCCGCAATCTCAAATTCCGCGTCTGATGGTGCAGGCCACTTGAGTGCCCAACGCAGAGCTGCGGCAGAGAATTCGACCGCGCCTTCAGGGGTAATAGGCGAGTCTTTTTGCGCATCAAGCACCACCGAAACATCCGTTCCAGACCCGCCCTTACAAACTGAAGCCGTACCCGAACTAGGCCCAATTACAATCTTTCCCCCAGGCGTAGCCACAGTAGGCGACGGCGACGGCGTCGGTGACGCGGCAGTTGAGGGCACTGGCGTTGGAGGCATAGTTGATTGAGCCTGTTCAGTTGCCGCCACCGGCTCAGGCGCCACCCCACTGCGCTGACCCAACAAAAACGCCCCACCAACCAACGCAACTACCAGGACTGCCCCTAAAATACCGGCAACAATCCACCCAGCATTCCTTGAACGCCCACTAGGCACAAACTGCTGACTGTCCGAAGAAAAAGACATAACTACTCAGCATTCTCCCAAATCAGCAAAAGGCGTACCAATCTCCCACAACTCATTAGGATCATGTAGATTATCGCTCCCGATACTCACCAGCTGCCAGCCCTTATCAGTGGCGCGAACCGTCAGTGTTTGCGATCCACGTTGTGCAGCATCTATTGGTGGATTTCTAACCGGGCGATACACGAAAGACACAATCACACGATCCTCGATAACAGAATCAATATAGTATTTTCCATCAGTCGCAAAATCGGTTGATTCAGACGTATATTCTGATTCATACCCAGCATATAAACCTCGCAAACCTGCCACTTCTTGAGTTGCGTCAGGGGCAAAAAGTTGTTTTTCTGCAATATCAAATTCCGCGTCTGTCGGTACAGGCCACCTATTAGCCCAGCGCAGAGCTGCGGCAGCGAATTCTGCCGCGCCTTCAGGGGTTATAGGTGAGTTTCTTTGCGCATCAAGCGCCATTGAAATATCTGTTCCAGGCCCGCCCTTACAAGCTGAAGCCGTACCCGATCCCGCCCCAACTAGAATCTTTCCCCCAGGCGTAGCCACAGTAGGCGACGGCGACGGCGTCGGTGACGCGGCAGTTGAGGGCACTGGCGTTGGAGGCATAGTTGATTGAGCCTGTTCAGTTGCCGCCACCGGCTCAGGCGCCACCCCACTGCGCTGACCCAACAAAAACGCCCCACCAACCAACGCAACTACCAGGACTGCCCCTAAAATACCGGCAACAATCCACCCAGCATTCCTTGAACGCCCACTAGGCACAATGGGCACTCGACCATCTAGCGGATTCGTCATTACCTTCTCCTATAGTTACGTAAAACTTGC
>DAIOFF010000177.1:0-5480 GCA_036745855.1 Scrofimicrobium sp.
CTTCTTGGAGTATCTTTTTCTCAAAAGTTGCTAGATGTATGTACCAGAAAAAGTGTGAACGCACGGATGACGGGACAACTTGAAGCCCTGGTCTAGATGGTTTTTGGAATGCTAGCGTTTTCTCTATCGAACGATAAACAGAAACGGTTCAATTTTCGATCGGCATTGACACCGTGATGGGCAGGTCGCGAACCGGCCCATCTATGTTGCTCTCGCTGTCACCGCGGAGGGCAACCGAGACATCCTCGGCCTGTGGGCGGGCGATGGTGGTGAGGGCGCTAAGTACTGGTTGCAGGTGCTCACCGAGATCAAGAACCGTGGCGTTCAGGACGTGCTCATGGTGGTGTGTGACGGGTTGAAGGGGCTGCCCGAGTCCGTGAACACGGTTTGGGAGCAGACGATCGTGCAGACATGCATCGTGCATCTGATGCGGAACAGTTTCAAGTACTCTGCCCGGCAAGATTGGGATGCGATCAGCCGCGCACTCAAGCTTGTCTATCAAGCGTCGACGGTCGCTGAAGCCGAGGAACGTTTCCTGGAGTTCTGCGAACAATGGTGCACCAAATACCCCGCAGTCGTGAAGTTGTGGGAAAACGCATGGGCGGAATTCGTGCCGTTCCTACAATTCGACACGGAGATCCGCCCAATCGTGTGCACGACCAACGCGATCGAGTCCGTGAACGCCCGCATCCGCAAGGCCATCCGCGCCCGCGGTCACTTCCCGAACGAGCAAGCCGCCCTCAAATGCGTCTACCTCGCCGTGATGGCACTCGACCCCACCGGGAAGGGCAGAGCACGATGGACCCAACGATGGAAAGGCGCCCTCAACGCCTTCGACATCACATTCAACGGCCGACTATCCGCCCACAGCCACTAACACAAGTTACACCGTTAACTTGACAGTCCCAGTCCCCGTAACACGATACCGAGGAACTCGCATCCCGACCCCATGGGCAGCAACCACACCGGCATAAACACGCGGAGAGCCAGATACGCAGGAATGTGCAAGTCCGGTTCGGAGAGCGGCCAGCAAAAATCCACCGGTCCAAAAACCGACAGGGCACTGTTCGCCGACCCTACACTGAGCACCCCACTCGGGAGGACAAACTGTACTTGTGTGCCCTCAAGGACGCATACTCAGGGCGTATCGTGGGGTATTCGATTGATTCACCGACGAAAGCTTCCCGGGACTTGTTTCCCAAGGAACAGCCAAAAACACTAAAACTGAAGGTCTTCCCGCCTCTGACGGCGAGCATTTCGGGCGCTAACATATCTGGACAAAGCCAGTTCCGCAACCGCGTCAACCAACAACATGCTGCCAGTTATGGCACCAATCCGCATCGGCCAGCTACGCTTCCCATCCCGCCTTCTACTAAGTGCCACCAAAATAGCGCCAACCACAGCCTGAACACCTGACGTCATCGGTACCTGCCACGGATGGTTCGAAAGCCTTTCCGAATACCTGCCCCAAGCTTCAGAAGTCTCTTCCTTCTCATCAATCATGATTCCAACGCTTCGCGCAATCGCATTAGACACCCCGCGGGCCTCATGAACGCGCGCATCATCAATGTCCTCAAGAGCGGTCTCTCCAAGAAGGAAACCAGCAATAGACTTCGGCAAACCAAGGGACTGAACGAACTCACGAACAGCGTCCGCCCCGCTACTAGACGTCGACTTCCAAGCCATCGTCCCATCAACACCTGGAACGCCATCATGAATACGAAGCACATCATCACGTGACCCAACAAGCTCCTGAGCTAGCTCAACTGCTGCTGCGTCGTCCCCCGCCGCCCCAGCAACCAAAGCCTGATCCATAGCCCAGTTGTAAGTAACCACGTTCTCAGGATCATCATCTTCCACCAAAAACGCTTGAAACTCACCATCGTGATACGTAAGCGCCACCAACGGGGCCTCCGCAAAAAACCAATCACTGCGCATAGCAGGCAGCTCAGCAGCCAAAGCCCGCTTCCCCTCAGGCAAATCAATGTCCGCAACATCCAGGCCCTCAAAAGCTGCTACAAGGGGAACAGCGGAGGCAGGGGTCGCACTAATCTCAACCACACGCATCGGCCCCTCAGGCTGATCCTTCAAAGCCACCGCAGGATCACTGTCCTCAGGCAGACGGTCAACACCACTGTCGCCAATCATTACCTCGGCAGAAAAACGCGCCGCCAAATCCTCAACAAGACTAATCAACGTCGGTCCTGGAACAATACCTTCATCCATGGACTTCAGCGTCGCAACATTGCCTTCATCATTAGCTACCCGAATGCCAACCATGTTTGGGGTCTGCGGGTACCACTCCAGTTCAGCTACAACGCCGCGGTCAGCAAGATAGGCCGCGACTTCTTTCGGATCAAGCTCCCCTGCGATGATCATTCCGTCACTTCGTGGATACGTATTCTCTTCCATTACTGGCCTCTCTTTCCCAACGTTAATCACACCACGAATTGGTGCGATTGTCTCCCACTCGCCCCCAACAAATGCAAAAGGGACCCGCTACTCGAAGCGGGCCCCATGCAAAGAAACTACTTATTCTTCGATCCAACTGAACCAAGGCGCTCACATGCTTCAACCACACGGGCCGCCATGCCAGCCTCAGCAGCCTTGCCCCATGCACGTGGGTCATACTGCTTCTTGTTACCGACCTCGCCATCAATCTTCAAGACACCGTCATAGTTCTTGAGCATCCAGTCAGCAACTGGACGGCTGAACGCATACTGAGTGTCAGTATCAACATTCATCTTGATGACGCCATTTTCAACTGCAAGTGCAATTTCTTCAGCAGTCGAACCAGAACCACCATGCATAACAAGATCGAATGGGCGGTCACCCTTGTCGTGTGCTTTACCGACAGCCACCTGAATATCGCCGAGGATTTCTGGGCGAAGCTTCACGGCGCCTGGCTTGTAAACGCCATGCACGTTTCCGAAGGTAAGGGCAGTCAAGTAACGTCCCTTTTCGCCAAGGCCTAGGGCCTCAACGGTCTTCATTGCGTCCTCAACCGTCGTGTACAGTTTCTCATTGATTTCGGCCTTAACGCCGTCTTCTTCGCCGCCGACTACGCCGATTTCGACCTCAAGGATCGTGTTCGACGCTACAGCGAGTGCAAGCATCTTCTGTGCAATTTCAAGATTCTCAGCCAAAGGCACTGCGGAACCATCCCACATGTGTGACTGGAACGCAGGAAGCTTGCCTGCCTTCACGTCCTCAACTTCGAGCTCCATGATTGGAATGATCCATGAATCCAAGTTCTGCTTCGCACAGTGGTCGGTGTGCAGTGCGACAGTGACGGGGTAGTCCTTCGCAACCTCGCGCGCGTACGCCGCCATCGCCATTGAACCACTCACGCGATTCTTCACTGTTGAACCAGACCAGTATTCTGCCCCACCCACAGAGACTTGGATGATTCCATCAGACTCCGCTTCAGCGAAACCCTGCAGAGCTGCTGTGAGTGTCTGCGAAGAAGTCACGTTGATGGCCGGGTATGCGAACTTGCCTTTCTTGGCTTTGTCCAGCATTTCCTTATATACATCAGGGGTTGCGATTGGCACTTGTGCCTCCTACATCATTGAAACTATGTCGCGCCCTATTCTCTCACAACAAGGCAGATTCACATATGACTAGAGACCCATTTGGACGCACGCTGACAGCAAAATGGGCGTGAACCATGCGGTCCACGCCCATTTGCGTTTCTGCTTTGTTAGCTGCCTAGAAAAATAGGCAACGAAGAAACCTACTTACAACTTCCAAGCGGAGAGTTCAGTAGTGCAGGCCCGCCCAAAACAACCTTCGAGACAGGCTTGTGCTTTGCGAACGCTTTGAAAGAACCCGCAGGAACACAACGTTTCTTCGCCAAGTACAAAGGCTCTTTACCAGCGCCAGCCGCAGCCGCACCAGCTAGTGCATCTGGGAAGTTGTCGCCAGAAGCGATCCATACCTGAGCCGTAACACCAAACACAGAGTTAATCTTCTGTGCCGTCTCATAACGGTCCTTACCGCCATAACGTGTTACCTTGTAAAGATTCTTTGATGACTTCTCTAGTTTCGCGCTTACCGCACTATGCCCACCCGCAATACGCAGTGTGCTTACATTCAGGCGGATAAGTGGGAAGGACGCAGCGGACTTCAAGTATGAATCTTTTGGATCCACCAAAAGCACTGGCGCGCCAATAGAACCTGCAGCTGCCGCAGCTGTAAGTGCATCTGGGAACTGTGCGCCTGAAGCAATGTAGGCAACAGTGGCAGACTTGAAGAAGGTTGTCGCGATCTTGCCAGCAGTCTCATAACGATCGCTACCTTGAACGCGGTCAACCTTCACCTTCAAGCCTTTGATCTGGTTCAAAACGCCATTGGACACGGACTTTGCCCCACCAATGATGTACACCTTGCTAGGCTTGTTTGCCTTTAGGAAAGACATGTGCGCTGCTGGCAAAGCACCACCAGGTGTCAAAAGCAAACCACCTTTGACCTTGTTTGCAGCCGGGGCTGCTGCTAGCGCGTCAGGGAAGGAAGCCCCGGATGCAATAAGCAAAGGCGTCCCTGCTTTCCAGTTTTCCTTCAAAATAGCAAGAGAAGTCGAATACCTATCAGCGCCGCTCTTACGTGCCCACTGTGGAAGCTTCGTGACTGCTTGAGTCTTTGCTGAGGTCAGCTTGACCGTCTTGTAATACTTTTTACTGACTGTAACTCTTACCTGCAGAGTCTTCCCCATTTGGGCTGCAGTAACAACAAAATCCTTCTTGGTTGCACCCTTGATGGCCTTGCCATTGGCAAACCACTGGTACTTGTACTTTGTGCCAATCGGCGTTGTTCCAGTGACGACGCTCTTAAGCGTTGCGCCAACAACTGCGCGGCCCTGAATCGAAGCCTTAGCTTTGGTGGGCTGTTCCAAGTTCACCTGCTGGCCTGGCTTTACTTTCTGCTTCATCATCAAGAAGCTGTAGTACATCCTGCCATTTGCGGCCTTCGCGCACCCAGCGCCAATGTACTTGTAGTCTTTGTCTTTCTTGGCAGTTAGGTGGCTTTTTGCCCAAGCATTTACCAGTTCTTTTGAGTTCTTGTAACCAACGGCAGAGAACTCAACCCCGTTATTGTATCCAGTACTGAGCACAAGGGCGGCTGCCTCTTTCTTCCCTAAGAGGCTATCCATGAAGCCATACTTATTGGTTGAAGCTTGGTGCTCAGCCCAGAACTGAGCCAGCTCACTCAGTGGTGGCGCAGCTTTCATTGGCTTCAGGCCAATAGCCTTACGCTTTGCATTCATCAGTCTAGGCATTTCTGCCTGGCAAGCAGTACCTTCTTTTGTGATTGCCGAAAAGTCGTATTCGCCTTCTGGCGCTTGTTCAGTACCGTCAGGAACAAATCCCTCTTGACTGATAATTTTGCTTTCTTCTTCAACAGGCGCTGTTTTGGTCTCAATAGGCTGCTCTGTTTCGGCCGGTTCCTCAGGTACCAAAGGCTCTTCGGTCTCAGCTGGC
>DAIOFF010000178.1:0-5440 GCA_036745855.1 Scrofimicrobium sp.
ATAGCTTCTACAACACGTTTTGCAGGAAAAGATAGATACCAAACAGCGGCGGTTATTGCTAAAAAATTCGGGAAAATCGAAACAGCTTTTCTTGCAACAGGAACTACATTTCCAGACGCATTGGTTGCAAGTACGGCCTCACCTAAATCACCTGGCGGAGCCGCCCCCGTTCTACTTAGCAACGGTTACAAACTCGGCCGCGATGCAGAAGCAGCCTTGAAAACAATGAAGCCGAAGAATGTTTTTGCAGTAGGTGGAAAATGGGCTTCATCAAAAGCGAAAATTGAGGCGTCTTCAAAAGGTAAACTTGTAACGTTATCCGGTGCGGACCGCTATGAAACCTCGGCATCAGTAGCCGAACACTTCTGGAAAGCCCCTGACACAGTCATTTACGCTACCGGCGGTGTATACGCCGATGCGATGAGCGGCGTCACTGCAGGGAAAGCATATGACGCCCCAATACTTCTTTCAAACGGTCAGTTCCGCACGCCAGCCACAGCAGACGTAGCTGCAAAACAAACTAGAGCCTTACTGCTTGGTGGGAAAACGTCGCTTCGTCCAGGCGTCGAAAACAGTAAACAAGGCGTCATTGCAGCAAAAGTAACAAAAAACGGCACATCGTATTCATTCGGTATGGAATGGGCTGGACAATCAAATGGATATTACTGTGGGCCCGCTGCGGGATACATGATTCTGGATAGCCTCGGCTTCGAACGGTCAGCGGCTGGCACTGCATTATCCCAAGGAAACCTAGCACGCGATCAATATATGAAAACAGACCATTATGGGGCCACAAAATGGGCTTATGGACGAATGGGATACGGCCTAGACCAATGGATGGGAACAGACCTATATCGACAAAAAGGTGCCCCCTCAGCTACCTTCCTGCAGGACCGAGTGATTGAAAGCATGAAAACTACTGGCCGTCCAGTAGTTGCCGACGCCGACGAAGTTCGCGGTGGCAGACACTACAACGGGCACCCAACCGGCTCAACATTTTCCCACCTTATGCCTATCGATGGATATGACAGTAAAACAAAGCAGCTAACGCTTCTTGACCCTGCCTCCCATTTCTTTTCCGCATCTAAACAGAAATTTAGTATAGACGCGGCTTCATTTGCACCATTCTTACGCGAATACGGGATCTATTACTAATGAAACGGGTATTGCCACTATTATCCTTGGCCATTCTTTTGGCCGGATGCACTCCTATCGTAATTTCACCGGAATCTAACGACGCCCAATCCGATGGGGCCCAATCGCCAGGTAAATCACCATCTATTTCTACGCAGCCAACGCAGGAACCGCAATCAACATCAACTCCGTCCCCATCAAACGCCGAAGCCAGCACAAGTATTCCTGGTCTGCCATTCGACGTCACAGGACAAAAGGAAAACTTTACTGACGTAACTGTCCTGGACGTGAAAGACGCTGCGCCTTTTGCGGGAATGGAAGTCGGACAAACAAAACCCGTCGATAACATGCCAGGTCCATTCGTAAGCAGCATACTGCAAGATGGTCAAGCATTCGGTTCACTTACTACACGAAACACCAAAGCAGGCGACGGCTTAGAATCCTATCTGACCGTGCCCGGCATAATCGCACAAGACGGGGCGTTTACACCACTTACTGAAGTGGAAAACACCTCACCAATCAAAGAGTTAAAAGGCTCAAATCCCGACAAACTTTACTTCGAAGCACAAAATAGTTCTGCTTCTGGAAACTGGGTTTTATGGCGCGAAGGCTCAGCAGGAAAACCCGGAGCCATGCGGACACTGGAATCCGACGACTGGCGCATAGTCGGCTGGAACCGCTCTACAGGCACCGTGCAAGAGTTCGCATCAGCCTTTTTACTTCATGGCGACCGTTTTGCCCCCTCCGCAACATGGGATGTTGCCCCAACAACGGATGGTAAAAGTATCTTTTTCGAGGCCATGGTCCCAAACGGCGATTCCTGGAAAAACGAGATCATAGCCATACCTTTAGACTCGCCAGGCACAGTCAAAGAAATCGCTGACGGGACCATGCCAGTTGCAAACAACAAAGGCGTAGGTTTTCTCAAAGGAAACCAAGTACTGTACGCCGGAAATGAGATTTTCGGTATCAAAGGCGACGGCTGGCAACTAACAAGACTAGCCATTTCTGACCGCCTACTAGTAGCCACCGCCGTCAACGAAGAGCGCGCTTGGCTCTTGATTTGGAACCTTGACGATTCAAAGATGATAGCGGCCATTGACACTGGGTCAGACTGGGCCGAAGCCTCAGCATACGGTTCAAAAATCGTTTGGGGTAACAGTTCATGGTCTGGAAACCCCAGCATGTACTTCTGGGATTCGTCAGAAACCCAAAAATCCCCTGAACTTTTAGGAGAACTTCAAGGCCTATCTGTCCCCCGCATCGGCCCCGGGCTAATTGCAGTTCCCGGCGAAGACCAAGACGGCGCGATTATTTGGAAACTATTTCAAATCGAATAAGACCGCCATAAATACTACTTAGCGACCTATGCCTCAATATTGGACGCCAAACCAATAACTTGTGAAACCACCTGCTCAATGCTTTGGTGAGATGAGTCAATAGTAACGACGCCCTCAGCGGCCTCAAGGAAGTCAGACACCTTAGCATCTGAAGCATCCCGATCCCCAATCTGCGCTCGCGTTGCCTCCAACAACTCCGGGGTCTCTTTCCCATAAAGCTCAATAGTTCGCCGACGAAGACGTTCCTCCTCATCAGCAACAAGCAGAACCCGCACGTCCGCCTCAGGGCAAACAACCGTCGTAATATCCCGCCCCTCAGCAACCATTCCCGTGCCATTCTCACGCGCATCAAGCATTAGTCTGCGCTGCTCAGACGCCATCCACTTACGCACTGGAATGTTACGCGCAACAACCGGGACGCCCTCGGCAATCTTCGGTTCACGAATAACAGAAGTGACATCGACCTCCCCCGCAAAAAAACGCGGCCCATCAGCGCCCTGAACCATAGAAAAATCTAGCTCATCAGCGCTTTCGCGCACGGACTGTTCATCAGATAAATCGATACCTCGCTCAAAACAAAGCCAAGTAAGAGCCCTATACATAGCGCCCGTATCCAAGTATGAGATTCCAAGTTCTTTCGCAACAAGCTTCGCGACCGTCGACTTCCCAGAACCCGACGGGCCATCAATTGCCACCAAAATACCAACACTCATCTTGAACCCTCCCCTGCACTCACAACTCTCCAACCACATCTTTCTATCTGCGATACTGCCTTCGTCACAATGGCCGGATCAACCATGATTCTGGCCAAACCAAACTTTTTGCCCGCACTATGCTCAAGCATTAAATCCTCAATATTAACGTGACACTTTCCAAAATCAGAAAAAAGCCTGCCCAACTCACCCGGCTGATCAGGAACCAAAATCTCAATTTCCGCCCAAAGACGCTGCGCCCCGCCATGCTTACCAGGAATCCTTGATACGCCCCGATTCCCTGACGCCACAGCATCACTAACAACGCCAACTACCCCAGCTTTGTCACCCGCATTGTATTTTTCGAGGCGATCCACCACCACGGAAAGATCATCCGCCATTTCACGCAGTATGTGAGCAATCGGGCCAGCATTACCAGCAACAATCGCAGTCCAAAGACCTGGGTCAGATGCAGCAATCCGAGTAGTATCACGAAGGCCCTGACCAGCCAAATCCAAGGCAGAAGTCGGAGCATCAAGTAGCCGCGACGCCAACAAACTAGACACCAACTGGGGAACGTGGCTCACGTACGCAACAGCCTCATCATGTTCCTTCGAAGTCATAGTCAAAGGAACGGCGCCAAGCTCAACAGCAAACTCTTTTACTTTAGCAACCGCATTCCTACAGGTGTACTCCGTTGGAACCAAAACCCAAGAATGCCCATAGAAAAGATCCTTATCCGCAAATGCCGCCCCCGACCTCGCGCGCCCCGCCATAGGGTGAGACCCAACGTAGTTAGCAGGCTCAGCGGCCGAAGCCAAAACCGCCTCCTCAATGTTCGCCTTCACGGACGCAACATCCGTAACAACCGCCTCGGGAAAATCAGAAAGCGCCTGAATCACCCGGGCAGCAGCAACATCTGGCGGCGCAGCCACCACAACCAAATCAGGACTACCAAGCCCGCCACTCCACGCGACGCCCGCGCCCATATCAACAGCCAACGCTTGCGTAGTTGGGGACGGATCATCCAAAAAAACATCAAAACCCATGTCACGCGCGCCAAGCGCAATCGAAGTCCCAATGAGACCGGTCCCAATGACCAAAATGCTCGGTCGACTCACAAATCAACCTCATCATAAAGCGCAGAAAGCACGTCACCCTTTATGCGGCGCAAAACACCCGGCTGAAGCCGATCAAGGCGAACCGGGCCAAACTTCGTACGCACAAGTTCACGAACCGGGAACCCCAAATCATCCATAAGACGGCGAACCAACCGATTACGCCCCTCATGAACCGACAACTCAATAGTCGTGATATCACCATAAGTGTCTTTCACACTAAAAGAATCCACCTGAATAAAACCATCTTCAAGTTCAATTCCCCGAAGCGCGCGGCGACGAACCCCCGGCCCAACCTCTCCATGCACCCTCGCAACATAAGTTTTCTCAACATTGTAAGAAGGATGCGTAAGCCTATTAGCTAACTCACCATCATTCGTCAAAAGCAAAAGACCCGAAGTGTCAATATCAAGACGCCCCACGTGATAAAGCCTCTCTGGATAACCATCCAAATAATCCGCCAAACAAGGTCGTCCCTCAGGATCACTCATAGTCGACACAACACCAACAGGCTTATTCAAAGCAAGCACAATATGCTTCGCAGGCGCAGTAAGCACTCGCTCACCATCAACATGAACAACCTGCGTCTGCGGATCAATACGGGTACCAAGCTTGCGCACAACCTGGCCATCCACCGACACCCGGCCCGCCAAAATCATCTCTTCAGATGCGCGCCTTGACGCAATACCTGCACCCGAAAGCACTTTTTGGAGGCGCACTCCTCCACTCTTGTGCGGATCCATATTAGGGCTCACAAATGCTCCTCTACTTCAATAGTCAGACTCTCAATGCTATCTGCATCAGGCAACATTGGCGCTAACGGCACCAACTCGTCAATACTTGACATTCCCATTCTCTCAAGAAAAGTCGAGGTAGTCCCATACGTGTTCGCCCCCGTTTGCGTAACCCCGACCTCGTCAATCAAACCACGGGATTGAAGTCCGCGAACAACTGAGTCAACATTCACACCGCGAATCCCAGCAATCTGTGCACGCGTCACGGGCTGACGATACGCAACAATCGCAAGCGTCTCAAGTGCAGCCTGCGAAAGCTGCGCAGAACTTTGGCCAACCACAAACTTGCCAACCAAAGTCGCCCATTCAGGCGACGAATAAAACCGCCAGCCACCACCAATACTTCGAAGTTCAAATCCGCG
>DAIOFF010000179.1:0-5417 GCA_036745855.1 Scrofimicrobium sp.
TACCATAGGCTCATATCCCATCAAAACACAGAACGAATTTAACCTACCGAGACTAATCTCTTCATCAACAAGTAGTGACTCAGATGCAAGTAATTTTTGTATTGCTTGGCTTGCATTTGCTTGCTTAAGTGCAAGCGAAACATCAATAGCTATCTTTTGAGAAGTACCGCTCCACTCTTTTAGTTTCAGCACGTATCTGATCCTGTTGCGGTAAGAGATCCTACTTTGACACTAATAGAAACTTTTTTGGCGGTAAGTCCAGCCTTTCCGTAGTAAGTAGAACTTACTCCTATTCCTTGTGTGCCAGTAACAATGTTTCCTAATTTGACAGTTGCAAAGCTACTTGATCCGCCTCTTGAATAATAAAAGTCATATCCAGTTTGATAAAGCACATACTTTTTCTTATACCCACCATCCATAAGAGTGACGTTCCAACCAAAATCTCCGCCTGGTGCACATGAGACGTTGACAGAAAGACGAGCTGCACGCGGAATAATTATTGGTTCCGACGTACTTTCTTGCACTTTCAATTCTTCGGTGATTGGACTTGCGATTGCTGGTCCTGTTAAAAGCGCTGCGAAAAAACCAACAGCAGCTAATGTGGTGATAATCTTCCTTTTGCGCATTGAATTCTCCTTTGAAGCGTTCTGTCAGCGACGCGTCGTTATAAAGATAACATAACAGCATACTGTGTGTCAGGTCATATTTGACAATGTTGAATGGTGGGGTCTTTTTGGCGCAAGCGCTAAACATGCTCTTTTGGATACTGGTACAAATTAATTCATGTGTCTGTTATCTAACAGGTAGGTGAAATATTGTCCACAGTTTCCCGACTCCAAGTGATCTGCAACTTGTAAAAATGCGGAGGTTTCAATATGTTCAGTGTGTTTTGCTCCAGTTGGAGAAGTGTGGTGTCTTTCAGCTTGGCTCTCTTGGTGTATTGAGGTTTTGAAGATGTCGTTGAGTTTTGTGTCATAATCGATCGTTTTTGAACCAATCAAACAAGCGCCTCTAGTGAGGCTGGTTTGCTGGAAAAATCTGTCCTTAAACTGTGTCCCGAAACTGATTCGTTCCAAAAGTACTACTGGACCGTTTTTGGGAAATTTGGTAGAATGGAGATAGTGATGCGAAGGGGAACTTGATGGAAAAGTTTGATATTGAACAGCGTTGGCCCGAGTTGTTTGCAGAACTTGATGATGTTCAGCGTGAAGCGGTTGTTCAGGCTTTGGCGGCGGCTTGGCATGAGGGTTGGCAGCCTAATAGGGAGGATGTCGAGAATCTAACGGATGAGGCGCGTGGGGCAATTAGTCATGATGAATTTCTTCGTCGTTCACTTGAAGCAGCTCAGCGCTCAACTTCACCGGTAGTTGTTACTAGCTAGGTTGTTTCATGGCAACGTTCGATACGTGGGAATCATATTTTTATCCTGAGACAATAAATCCTTTAACTGGATCAGGAACCCTGCGAAATCTTGCTGAGATTCGAGATCCTGAAATGCTTAGAAAGTATGAGTACACTGCAACAGCCAGCCGCCAGCGACAACTTGTTACAGACCCGTCGTTAGTGTCACGCACTTACGACGCCGATCATTTGCAGGCAATTCATGGGTATTTGTTTCAGGATGTTTATAAGTGGGCTGGGCAGTATCGAAGTGTTGACATGATGAAAGGCCGGTCTCAGTTCGCTGAGGTAGCGGGCGGAATTGATCGTTATCTTGAAGATGTCCATAACCTGGTTGAGAGTACGCCATGGCAGGAGTTGGATCATGACCAGTTCGCGACTCAATCTGCAACAGTTTTTGCATATTTGAACCAAGGTCACCCTTTCCGTGAGGGCAATGGGCGAACAAGCAAAGTATTTATGAACCATGTCGCTGAACAATCACCCTACAAGCTTGACTTTTCGCAGGTGACACCAGATATCTGGAATCAGGCCAGTATGCTCAGCGGCCCGGATCTAGGTAAATACGAGCCCATGCCGGACCCGCTAATCCCCGTATTTCGGGCCGTGTCTGTCCAACGTCCCCAAACGCAAGTCTCCGAATCTCAATCGGAAGGCCTGGGCCAGAACATTAAGATGGATCGTAATATGGACCAACAACATGGTCGTAGTGAGGTCCAGCAAAGCGTTGCCGATCGGCTTAGTTTTTTGCGCGGGAATAATGGTTCCAGGCTGGAGGCGATTCGCGCCCAGCGCAGGGAACAGGCAAGCCAGCAGCCCTCTAGAGATGAAACCGAGGGATTGCACCGCCCCCAACCAATCAAAGAACAAGACAATAGCAAGTACCGAGGGTATTAGTCGTGTCTGTTGTTGGTTATGCGCGGGTTAGCACTCGTGAGCAGAACCCTGATGTCCAAGTTGAAGCATTATGCGCTGCTGGAGCGACGCGCGTATTCGTGGATCGTGGGGAATCCAGCCGGATCAAGGACCGCCCACAGTGGCTAGCTTGCCTGGACTACCTGCGTAAGGGAGACACGCTAGTGGTGTGGCGTTTAGACCGGGTTGCGGGTAGTGAAAAAATGGCAATCGAAACCATCAATGAGCTAGCTGAACGCGGCGTGAACATTAAAAGCCTGACTGAACCTGATATTGATACCACGACCCCAATGGGACGCGCACTCTTTGGGATTGTCGCAGTCTTTGCCCAGCTTCGAGTAGACACCATCAGGGAAAACACAATGCGCGGCCTTGAACATGCCCGCTCTCAAGGCAGGGTCGGAGGAAGACCCACGGTCATGACTCCCCAACGCATTGACGCAGCAAAGAAACTACGCGCTGACGGGCATAGCTACGAACATATTGCCGCAGTGCTTGGAGTCGGTAAATCCACCATCGCACGCGCCCTCAATAGTAGTGACGAAGAGGAATAAACCTCAAAGAAACAGACCACGCCGCTATGCTGATAGCGGTAAGTATGCAGATTGGAGACACAATACATGATTACTCCAGCAGTTGCGTGGCTAGCAACAGTTGCTCTAACAATCATTATTGCTACGCTGGCCCCATTTTGGTGTAAAAGAGTATTTTTCTATTTGCGTAGACTCAAACTAATCATGCTGGTAATGACAATGTCCGTGGGCCTAACCACCTTGTACATGGACTTTTACGCAATTAGTGTTTTCAACAAAGCCATGGCCGAAACCTGGGTTCATCCAGGCATCTACCTGACCTTCATCTGGGCAACCTTCCTGACTACCGGGTTTTTGACGTCCCGAAGAAACAAGAAACTCCGAAACGTACCACAACGGGTAGTTAGATAATGGTACAATAGGGTTGGTGGGACGGAGCAGATAATGACTAAACCAAGCAGCAAACAAACCATTGAAGAACGTTTACGCAAAATGGACAAGGTCGCCTTGTATGACAGCACACTTCAGGGGGGTCTCTTCTTGATGAGTATGTTGGCCAGGCGTGAAGATGCTTCAACCAATGCAGAGGACAAGAAATATTGGCGGAAGCGTTGGCAAAGAATCGTTGCTGAACGCAAAGCACTGCCTTATGACGATCCAGTAGCGATCTTGATTCAAGGCGATATTTGGGACGCTGAAATGGATGCTTTGGAAGCGGTGGATCGGGCAGAAAAGCGGGCAGCAGTGGCATGAGTTTTACTCCAACCCCAGAGTTCATTCGCCAACAGTTTGAAAATCGAGTCCGTGACCAGGTCTTTACTGGTGCTCAACTTCCTGAGGGTGGGCGTCCGGTTTTGGTGTTGCTTGGTGGCCAGCCAGCAGCGGGTAAGTCGAATGCTCAAAACGCGATCATCGCGCGTAGCCCTGAAGCAAATTTGGTTGGTATTACAGGGGATGATTTTCGTTCTTCTCATCCTGATTTTGAAGAGTTAGCATTAAATGATCCACTACGGATGACTGAGGTAACTGGGGCGGTGTCAGGTCCTTTGGTGCGTGAGTGTTTGGATTACGCGAAAGAGCAAGGCTATTCGGTGCTTTTGGAGGGCGTTTTTTCCAATCAGGAAATGGTGGTTCAAACTGCTGAAGAGTTTTCCAAGGCCGGATATGACGTGCAGGTTTGCGCAATGGCGGTCTCTGAAGACGTCTCTAGGTTGAGTGCAGAATCTCGCTACCTTCAAGATATCGACCGTCCACGAAAGGCCAGGTGGACGCCGCCAGCAGCTCATGACGCGGCAGTGGTGAATGGTCCTGGTACGGTTGCGGCTTTGGAGGCATCTCCTTACGTGAGCCGGGTTGAGGTATGGAGCAGAGACCGCCAGCTTTATGTCAATGACCGTGACCGTCTTGGGCAGTGGGAGAGGGAACCTGAAGCCGCGCAGGTGCTCATGGATGAGCGGGCTAGGCCGATTGAGGACCCAAAAGAATGGCTTGACCTGTATGAGGTGAACGCGACTAGAGCTGAAGAACACATCATTGGCCGCGGTGTAGGTAATGCTCCAGAACCTTACTTGAAGGATGACCGCGCTCATGAGGTGTGGCAAACGCTCACTACGACCGCAGCAGTAACAATGATTCCCGCTGTCTTTGGCCCGGAAGAAAACCCAGAAAAAGCACAGGCTAGGGAGCGCGTGCAAGATCATGGGAAACAAATCGATGCAGTTCATGATTCAGATATCACGGTAGTTACCCAAAGAACTCGTGAGCTACCAGAAACCACGCAATCCCGGGCACAAGGCCTTGCCGCAAAACGTGAAAACGTTAGTGCGCAGCTGAAGAACGCCAAAAGTGAACGCACTGCCCAAACGGCCCAACCAGAGCCACGGGAGATCTC
Source organism: Scrofimicrobium sp. (assembly GCA_036745855.1). Taxonomy (GTDB): domain Bacteria; phylum Actinomycetota; class Actinomycetes; order Actinomycetales; family Actinomycetaceae; genus Scrofimicrobium. Next base: position 4,741 of record DAIOFF010000179.1, read on the forward strand.
AGAGCTAAAACACAGGCCCGGGCAAAACCTGACCCAGGAACCTAGCCATGAGCGGAGACGATAAATCATCACTGTTATTGGATATGGGCGTATGAGCGGGGAGGAAACAACCCCGGATGCTCAGATCAAGGAACTTGAGGCCGCGGGCGTTGACAAGATGTTTGTTGACCTAGGCCGCCTTGGACACTCCAGAAGTCGCCCAGAACTTGATGCTTGTTTGGCAGTCTTGAAACCAGGCGATACTTTAGTTGTGACTGGTTTGGTGCGTTTGTCTAGGTCGATTGAGCACGTTATTAGTTTGATTAGTGAACTGTATGAACATGGGATCACGATTCGGTCTTTGGCTGAAGACTTTGATACCGGGAAAACCCCAGACCTGGCTGAGTACACGGTCATGCTCAACAATGTTTCAGGCCAGGTAATACGGGCAAATACGATGGCTGGTATGGCCCGCGCTCAGCGCAGTGGCAGCAAACCCGGACGCCCCCAAGTCATGACCCCCGAACAGATCACAGACGCACAAACGCGCAGAGACAACGGGCAGTCATGGAGAGAAATCAGTGCAGCTTTAAGGATTGTTTGCGTCGCTGCGGGCGGCGCAGTCTAAAAGAATATGAATAACGGAACAAGGATTTTGGAGGCAGTAAATGGTGCCAGTTGAGGTGGAACATGCTCAG
>DAIOFF010000180.1:0-5391 GCA_036745855.1 Scrofimicrobium sp.
ATAGTGATGGTGCGCTGTCGGTTCAGGCGGGGGTACTTTGGCGGCCAATTAGTTCTGACGTATTGCAGGTGAAGTTCCCTGGGTGAATGTCTTTGTCCACTGTTTACTTTGGGCGGGTTTTCCACACTTGTTTGGATGTTGGCTGGGGAAAATACGTTCTTTGATATATCAAAAGGACATGGACATAAGGGAATTTTTGGAAGGCCTGGGTTCAGAGTTCAAGTCGTTGCTTTTTCCTGTGCAATGCCCAGGCTGTGGGAAGTGGGACACGACGCTTTGTGATGAATGTTGGCGGTTTGCAGATGCGGATCCGTTTCTTGACGTTTTTGATGATGAACTTGGGAATCCCCTTGTTCCTGTGGTGGCACTTGGAAAATATGGTGGGCCACTTCGACGGGTGATTGTGGCTGCGAAACATGACCTTGCTGCTGATTTCCATCGGTTCCTTTATCAATGCGGCTGTCGGCTTGGAGAACACATTGCTGATGATTTGAACATTGATTCGGTCTTGGTTGTGCCGGCTCCGTCGTCGTGGCGAAGGCGGATGAGGTTTGCTGAGGTAACTGGGCATGTGGCAGCGGGCGTAGCGGATGCGTTTGGACATATGGGTGTGCAAGCCGATATTTGGCGGGGGTTCGCGCTCAAGATCGGTGCTGGAAGTCAAGGAAATCGGGGTAGAGAGATGCGTCGGAAGGGCCGGAGGAACCAGATACGCCTTAAGCGAAACTTGCCGCCTAATGTGGGGGTCATATTGGTAGATGACGTCATGACCACTGGTGCAACTATGCACGAAATGGTGCAGATTCTGGGAAAACAAGTCATTGGGATAGCGGTATTAGCCAGAGCTTAGCCAATGTAACGATTGTGTCGTCGATCACGTATCATTGGGGTACTTACTGAAGGAGACAAATGGTTAGGTAATTCGCTTCCACTCAGACAATAAGTAGGCACAATCCTCTGGAGGAATCCCCATGGATATCATCGTCACAGGCAGGTTTGCAGAAATTCACCCCGACTTTAGGGACACCGTTGAAAGTAAACTTGCAAAGGTTACTCAGTTTTATCCCCGCGCCCAACGCGTAGATGTGGTCTTAACCCACGAACGCAATCCACGTCAGGCTGACCGATCTGAGCGAATAGAGCTGACCGTCTATGGGAAAGGGCCAGTGATCAGGGCTGAGGCAGAATCAGCTGACCGTTACGCGGCCGTTGACATAGCTTGTGGAAAGCTCTTTGAGCGCCTACGCAGGTTGAGGGATAGAAGTAAGGACCACAGGCGGTACAAGGTTGATCCATTGAGCGTTGAAGCAGAAGTTATCGCAGCCCATGGTGATTCATCGGAAGTTTTGCCAGATTTTACCGAAGCAGAGGGATATCAGCTTCGAAGTGCAGGAGACTTGCAGCCCGGTGAAGTTCGGGAAGAACAAGTTGGCGATTCGCCAGTTATTGTGAGGCAGAAAGTCCACGAAGCGAAACCAATGACGGTTGATGAGGCCCTATATCAAATGGAATTAGTTGGGCACCCATTCTTCCTTTTTGTAGATTCGGAGACCATGCAGCCGTGCGTTGCGTATCACCGCAGGGGATGGACCTATGGCGTAGTCCGTCTAAACAGCAAGGTTGACGCCTAAAATTAGGCAGATCTGGCCCCGGAGTAATCCGGGGCCTTTTCCGCGCTTATAATGAAAGACGGAAAACGTGAATCCAAGGAGCCTACGTGTCCATCATTGACAAGATTCTTCGTGCAGGTGAAGGGCGGGCCCTCCGCCAGCTCGACCGTATAGCCGACCAGGTTGATGCGCTGCAAACAGACTTTGAAGCATTGACTGATGAGGAACTTCAGTCAAAAACTGATGAGTTCAAGGCGCGCCTAGCTGAGGGCGAAACTTTGGACGACCTTTTGGTGGAAGCTTTCGCGACCGTTCGTGAAGCGGCTTGGCGTGTACTAAAGCTGCGTCCGTTCCATGTTCAGGTGATGGGGGGTGCGGCGCTTCACCGCGGAAACATCGCTGAAATGAAGACTGGTGAAGGCAAGACTCTTGTTGCTACTATGCCTGCGTATTTGCGCGCCCTCACCGGCGAAGGTGTGCATGTCGTGACGGTGAACGACTACCTCGCGAAATACCAATCAGACATGATGGGGCGTGTGTACCGGTTCCTCGGACTTACATCGGGCTGTGTTTTGGTTGGCCAAAAGCCGGCTGAACGCCGTGAGCAATACGCGTGCGACATTACGTATGGCACGAACAATGAGTTCGGGTTTGACTACTTACGTGACAATATGGCTCAGCGCCCTGAAGACATGGTTCAGCGCGGACATGCGTTCGTGGTTGTGGATGAGGTCGACTCGATTTTGATTGACGAGGCCAGGACGCCTTTGATCATTTCTGGTCCGGCTGCAGGCGACCTAAATCGCTGGTACATAGAGTTTTCACGGATCGTGAAAGGCATGGAGCGCGACGTCCACTATGAGGTGGATGAGAAGAAGAAGAACGCGGGTGTAACCGAAGCTGGAATCGACGTGGTTGAGGATCAGCTGGGTGTTGATAATCTTTATGAGGCCGCTAATACGCCATTAATTGGGTTCCTAAATAACGCGATCAAGGCGAAGGAACTATTCCATAAGGACAAAGACTACATTGTTGACAATGGCGAGGTTTTGATTGTTGACGAGCACACGGGGCGTGTACTTCCAGGTCGGCGTTACAACGATGGAATGCACCAGGCGATTGAGGCCAAAGAGGGCGTAGAAATCAAGGCCGAGAATCAGACGCTAGCTACCATTACATTGCAGAACTACTTCAGGCTTTACCCAGAAGGATCCCGCTCAGGGATGACGGGTACTGCTGAAACTGAAGCGGCGGAGTTCGCATCGACGTACAAGATCGGCGTGATTCCGATTCCGACGAACAAGCCTATGGTCCGTATTGATCAGCCGGACCTCGTTTATGCAACCCTTGATGGCAAACTTAACGCAATCATTGAGGACATTGTTGAGCGTCACAAGAACGGACAGCCAGTTTTGGTCGGCACGGCTTCTGTTGAGTCTTCTGAGGTTGTGTCTTCGATGCTCAAAAAGGCGCGCGTTCCCCACCAGGTCTTGAACGCGAAACAGCACGCACGTGAAGCTCAAGTGATTGCGATGGCTGGGCGAAAAGGTGCCGTCACGGTTGCAACGAACATGGCCGGTCGTGGTACCGACATCATGCTTGGTGGTAACTCTGAGTTCATTGCCCAGGCAAATCTTGCTGCCCAGGGGCTTGACCCAGCTGAGACACCAGAGGAGTATCAAGCCCAGTGGCCCGAAGCGTTGGAAGACGCGCGCCGTGCAGTTGAAGCGGAGCACGATGAGGTCGTTGAACTTGGTGGGCTTTACGTGCTGGGGTCTGAGCGGCATGAGTCCCGCCGAATCGACAACCAGTTGCGCGGACGTTCTGGACGTCAGGGCGACCCAGGTGAGTCGCGTTTCTATCTGTCGATGGAAGACGATCTGATGCGGCTGTTCAACTCTGCGATGGCGCAACGCATTATGGCCTCGGGTGCATATCCCGAAGATGTTCCGTTGGAATCGAAGATTGTTTCTAGGTCGATTGCGTCGGCGCAAAGCCAGGTGGAAGCACGTAACTTTGAGATCCGCAAGAATGTTTTGAAGTATGACGATGTGATGACTGGTCAGCGCGAACTCATCTACAAGGAACGTCAAGATGTTCTTGCAGGTAAAGACATGGAAGAACAACTCCAGTTCTTCATGGAGGGTTTGGTTTCTGATCTGGTTGATGAATACACAGCAGCTGATTCAATAAGTGATTGGCGTCTTGACGAACTCTGGATTGCTTTGAAGGGCTATTACCCGGTTGAGCTCACTGTTGATGAGGTCATGAATGAGTACGGGGACGCTCCGACAAGTGACAATCTTAAGTTCGAAATTTTTGCTGACATGGATGCTGTCTATCAGAAGACTGAAGCAGAGATCAATGAAAATCCTGTGGCAGTCCAACAACTTGGTGATGAACCGATGCGGGATTTGGAGCGTCGGGTTGTGATTTCAACCGTCGACAAACTTTGGCGGGAACACCTTTATGAAATGGACTACCTGAAGGAAGGCATTGGGCTTCGGGCGATGGGGCAGCGGGACCCCCTTGTGGAATACAAGGATGAGGGTGCGCGTATGTTCCAGTCGATGATGGCACGTATTCGTGAAGAATCAGTGCAGGCAGTCTTTGCTTATGCACATCAGTTTGCCCGCGCACAGCAACAAGCTGAGGAAGCTGCGTCGAAACCTGAACCGACAGTCCAAGGGAAAGCCGCTAGTGCAGCGCCTGGTGGTGCAACGGTCAGTGTTCCATCAAAGGGTGCCCAAATGGCGAAGGTAGCGTCCGTGATGGGAACAGTCGGGCGTGAAGCACAATCAAAGAGAGTTTCTTATCAGACTTCCGAACCGACTCCGACACAAAGCGGTAACCGCGCTCAGCGGCGTGCAGCCAAAAAACGGAAAAGATAACAGATGTCATTTTCCTTTCCTCTGAGCACCGCTATCATGATGCCATTAGCAAGGAGCGCGCATGAGCGAAAAAAATGACCCAACTAACCCTGAACCTTCAAGTCCTCAATTTGGGCAGCGTTCGGATTCTTGGACGCCTCAGAATGAGGGGCAACCTGCTCCAAATAGTGGGCAAAACTCTCCGTGGCCGGTTTACGGTCAAGGGGGTCCTGGCCCGCAATCGCCTTACGGCGGGCCAAACCAATATGCGTCTAGCGCGCCTAACACTGGCAACGGGCCATCAGGACCAATGATGCCAGGGCCTGCATACGGGATGGGTGGTCCAACTGGATACACTGGTCCTCAAGGTCAGCTTCCTTCACGGACTTGGCCAATTTTGACGCTTGTATTTGGAGTCATCTTGATGATTCCAGTGCCTTTGGTGGTCTTCTTTTCTATGGTTGTCTCTAGCGTCGATCTATCACAGTTTTCAACGGGAATGACCACTAATGGTGGGACTATCAGTGTTGATGAATCTGGTGTGGTTGGAATCGTCAGTGACAGGAGTTTGGAAGAGTGCACTCTTGAGAATGACAGTGAGAGTCATACACTTTATGCAGGCAGCGATGGGATCGTGAGTGGAAGAGGAATTACTCCTGGCACTTACACGCTCGATTGTGGTGTTTCCCAAAATGGGGCAACTCTTGTAGTCATGTCGGATATTGAGATTGACAGCTTTATGGACGGCACCATGACTGGGCTTATTGTCAGTACGGTCATTGGCTTGGCGGGTCTTGGTCTTTTGATCGGCGGCATAGTTTGGCTTGTCATGAGAAACAGGAAACGCCGGGAATATTTGCGGGTCGGAATGTATTAGAGATGTGACTAACTGGGCACGCAATTAGAACTTG
>DAIOFF010000181.1:0-5353 GCA_036745855.1 Scrofimicrobium sp.
TTCCAAATGTTAAGCGGGCCGTTGACTTATGTTCAGGTTCTGGCACGATCGCACGGTGCCTAGCAGAAGCGGGCAAAGACGTGGTGGCTGTTGAGATTTCTGAGCGGGCACTGCCATTTACCCGTCAAAATCTGACCGGAACTAATGCCAAAGTTTTGAATGCGGACGCATTGCATTTCGAAAGTGACAGTTTCGACCTGGTGGTTTCGAATCCGCCTTATGTGGATGCCCCAGTGCTCAAAGACGTACTATTTGACCCAGACCTGGCGTTATATGGGGGCGGGCAAGGTGGAATGAGCTTTCCGGCTGCGCTGATTAGACACGCTGCTTCGCTTTTGCGCCCGGGAGGTTGTTTATTGATGGAGCACGGCGAAACGCAGGGACCGACGCTGTTGGGTGTTGCTGCCAAGGCCGGTTATGTGTCTTTTCAAACTCTGACCGACTTGGCTGGACGTCCGCGGTTTTTAAAAGCAACATGTTAGAACACCCGTCTGATATTTGACATCAATCGCTTCGACCAGTGTAGAGTCGATAAAGGCAACGCCTGGCTACATGTTTGCCCTTGGGAGCGATCTTTTCCCTTTAGGAGGCCAGGTTGACCGCTAGCAGACTACATGATGCGGAAGGTTGAACTAATGACTGAAAATAATTTCGGCAACCCACCACTGCCGGAACCCAGGCAAAATGGAGACGCTCAGACTCCGCCTGTTCCACAGCCGGGTCCGCCACCTGCACCAGGAGCATATGATATGGGCGGTGTGCCTCAGCCTCCGGCTCCTGGGTACCAAAATCAAAATCAGCCCCAGTACCCCGCGGCTCCTGGATATCCGGTGGCGCAGGGAGATTTCCAGGGTGCTTATCCCGCAGAATATGCGGCGTATGGCGTGCAACAAGCAGCTCCTCCCAACGCATTTGCGCTAACCTGGGGGGCGCTTTGGTTCAGCCAATGGAAACCGTGGGTTGGTAAACCCACCGAGGTCACTGATCGTAGTGACAAAATAGTTGAAACCACTGGAAATAAGTGGATGACATGGCTTCTAACATACATACTGAATTCTTTGGTGTGGGCGATTGCCATTACGGCGCTATTGGGACGTTCATTTGTATTTAACGTTGATCCATTCGGTTTAGGTGGGAACAGCTTCGGCCATAGTCCATCTGGCGGCACACTAGTGATTGTTTTCTTCTGGGTGCTGTTGTTTGCGTTCGTTGCTTATATATTGCGCGCTCTTGGCCTTTGGTGGTCACTACGGGTAGGTGGCAAGGATATATCCTTCCATAGCGTAAATAGGCTTTATGCATCTACAAAAATGCTTGTGTGGTTTCCAACAGTCATTTTGGCATTCTTTGCTTTGACCGGGATTTTTCAGGTGCTAGAAATTGCAACAGTCTGGACTATGGGCATCGGCCTTGGGGTTGCAATATTGACCCAAATTTCGCTATTTTTGGTGTCTTTGCGTGAAGTCAGGACGGCGGAATCTTCTCTGTCCACTTTCAAGTGGTACATGATTTTCTTTGCCGGAAGCACTTTAAGCTACTGTGCAATAACACTTGCATTTTCCCTGCTCTCCCTGGTATTCGGTGCCTTAATGTGATGATTTTGGTTTAGCATAATCTCTAAGTACATTGAGGCGCGTTGAGACAGCAAACGGCAGGTCACAGTGGCAAGTGGACGGCCCGTTTCTGTTTCTTGCGATTACTGGAAGGCGGGTGCGTTGAGCACACCAGAGGAACAAGCCGGAGATCCGACGACTCCGGGTGCAGTGTTACAGCAAATTGCCGCAGAACGGGCAGATTTGCGTGAGATTATAGCTAAGAATCCTGCGTGTTATCCGGCATTACGTGATTGGATTGGTCAGCAAGAAAAACCTCCAGAGGATTTCAAACAAGAAGAGGAACCTTCACCAGCGGTGTTGGCGGCTGATCCAAATACTCCGAGCGAAGTATTACAGGATATTGCAGCGAAACATCCAGAGCTCGGGCAAGTAATTCTCAAAAACCCGTCTTGTTATCCTGCTTTGGCGGAGTGGATTCGCAGTCAAGCTGAGGTGTCGCCTGACTCTCTGGATATAACTCAAATTAGTACGTTGCGTCCTATCACGTCAGTGGAACAGGCACCGTCTACTGAAGAAGAGTCAAGTAAGACAGCTGATAAATCGAAACGGTCGTTCCCTAAACGCGCAAGTAAACGGGACGCGGATGAAGATGAGGGTGAGGCACCTGCACAATCAGGAGCGGTAGATCCTTCCAAAGAACCTGAGACGCCTGATGCGGCGGGTGCAGAGCCTTCCAGGAAGAGCAATCTGGGTTTATGGATTGCGTTTGGGGTTCTTAGTGTTTTCGCAGCGGCCTCGGCAGGTTTTGCTATCTACCTTCTGCTTACTTAGTTCCTAACCTGCGTGAAGGCTTTGCATCTGCATGGCCGCCAGTAACGCACTGGATGCAGTAACGCACTGGATGTAAATAAGGGCACGTTTCCGTGGGAAGCGTGCCCTTTCTCTTTTCTAAATGGGATCGCTTGACACTGGTCGCTTAACACTGGCTTTTTGTATTCCAGCTTCAAGAGATGGCATTTATGTGAGGACTTTGACTCTTCCGTGGTAAGTCGCAAAAAATCGGCGTTTACTTTCAAAGCCTGGATTAAAGATGTGCGTTATGTTGGCGCTCTATTTGAATTCTTGAAATGCCAACCACCTGTTTCATATTGTAATAGATAAATATGGCAAATATGAAACATTTATGCAAATGACCTTTGCCAGTGAATGGTATGGTGGCATAAGAGCGCTGGTCAGTGCCTGATCATGTTGTCCAAATATAAGGGGTCGTTCTCTTGGGGGAGCTATTAGGCAGAGTCCAAGTATGAGGGAGATAAATGGTCTCGAAACAGTTACTTGACGAAGCGGCACGTACAAATACATCCAGTGACCGTTTGCGTGAGTTGGCAAATCAATATCCGTCTTTGCGCGGTGTCATTCACGCTAATTCTGCTTGTCCGCGCGATCTATCTAAATATCTGGAGCGTTTAGGGAGAGAAGGTCTTGATCCCACAATGACTGCCAGGCTTAAGACCATAGAAAAGCAGTCTTCTTCAAAGGGCAGCGGAAAAAATGGTTCTTCTGCTAGGAACGGACAGTCAAAAAAATCGAAGCCGCGGCCAACTAGTAAACGCCCGCCACGAAAAAGGTCAGTGGGAAGACGGGTGCTCATTGTTCTAGCTGTCTTAGTTGGTGTAGTGGTTTTTGCCCCAGATTGGGTTACGTCTCTAGTTGCTTGGATGGGCGCAGATGGACAGGAGGTAACTTCTGAGGACGCTGATCAAACAGGCACTTTGGTGCGGCCAGTGCCAGATGATGCTCTGTCATATGACTTGGTGAACACCCCCTCAAGGAATATTTCTTGTGAGCTTAAAGACGATGGAGCATACTGTTCGGTTATTTCGAGGGAATACCTGTCAAAGGATCTGGAAGATTGCAGTGAGCGATTGTTTTCCATTGCGGTTTCGGCAGATGATGTCCATCTTGCGTGCGGGGAAGAATACCTGGGGAACGTGGAAGATGAAGTTTACGGACTTCAATATGGGGAAACTACCGCACAAGGCAATTTTGCTTGCACTGCCGAACCAACAGGCATGACATGTTGGGATCAGGTTTCGGGACGGGGTTTTACAGTTTCTGTGGCAAAATATGATGTTTTTTGAGGTCCGTGATGGTTTGGGCGCTGGCTTTAGGCGTCAGGCATACAGGATTGTGGTGCTTATGCTCCAGACCCGGCAAGTCAGTGACAAGTGGCAGCAACGCGTAGGGGGCAGCCCTCTATGACAGCAAAATGGAGTTCGTATGTTTAGAGCTAGCAAAGTGATTTGCAAGAGCACAGGGTTTTCCAATAAACAACGCAGCATGTTTGAAGACGTAATAGGCAGGGCTTTCTTAGTTGGCGTTGAAGGATGTGCGTAGCATGGCCAAGCAGGCAGCAAACAATCCGTGGGCTAATCAGAAGAGTCAACCAAATGTGGCTTCACCGCAAAGTTCTTCACCTGTGACAGGAGGGGGCGGATTTCCACCTGGCCCCAAACAACCACAGCTAGAAACAGACGCTCCATGGGGAAATAGCGCGGGCGGCAGTTTTCAGATTATGACTGAGGCACCATCACAGGGGCCATGGGACATGCAACAAAAACCCGTATTTGGCGGCGCAGGTCCAATAACTGCCACAAAGGCCCCATCCTTGATCCTTATCGGTACTTATGTGGGGGCAATCGCGGGAATCATATGTGGTTTGATCGCCTCGAACATAATAATCATGGTAACTGGCTGGGTTCTTGGAGGACTAGTCGCGCTTGGATTTGCAATGGTTTACATGTTGCAGAACTCAAAACGGCAAGCCAATCCCTTGTACCAATATTCAAAAGGCCCAGTTTTGACCTATGGAGTGGGAGTCAGTTTGTCGCTCATAGCGGTGGTGCTTTGCGCGGCTCAGATCGCTCTTTACATTGGAAGGCTGTGACGACATGTGGGGCTTAACTACTGGTGGATCTAGGCGTTTGAAAAACTTCTTCGCCATTTTATTCACGTTCATAGTGTTTGCCGCAATGAGTGCACAGCCAAATGCAGTGGCAGATTCAAAAACAGATCAGCCGAAAGATGGTCTGGCCGCTTTTGGTACCTGTTTGGCGTCAAAGAGGCAGGGGGCAATTACCCTGCTAATCGACCAGTCCGGATCCCTCAGGACAACTGATCCAGATGACGCACGTATCGAAACTGGCAAATACCTGGTCAAAAGGCTTGCAGAATATTCAGAAGATTCTAATGTCGAAATAAAAGCACGTGTGGCTGGTTTTTCTACAGAGTACAAAGCTTATGGTGAATGGACTGTGCTCGGCCCCGATAGTGCCTCCAAAATGGAGGACCTAGTGACTCAAGCTGGCAATGAAGCATTCAACTATGACACTGACTATTGGCTGGGTTTTGAGGGCGCGCGCCAGGACTTAGCTTCTGTCAATGACAATGGTGGATGCAGCGCAATCATGATTTTAACTGATGGTGAATATGATGCTTCTGCCCGGCTTGATCAAAATGCAGTTGATTCTTTTGGCAAAGAAAAATCGTATGCGCCCGGGGTTGACCTAACCACACACGAAGGTGTGAAGGAGGCCGTTAAGATAGGGAAAGAGGACATCTGCCGGGATACAGGATTAGCAGATCAACTTAGGTCTTCTGGTATTTCTTTGCTTGGGGTTGGTCTTACTTCTGGAAATCCGAATTTCGGGTTCTTGCGTTCAGTTTTACTTGGGGGAGGCGAAAATGCTTCACCAAATGACGTGAAGCAGTGCGGGAAAATCTCGGGACCACCTGGG
>DAIOFF010000182.1:0-5350 GCA_036745855.1 Scrofimicrobium sp.
AGCTGTAGCCTGATCTTCTTTGAGCATTCCAAACTCTTCGCCATGTTGACGAAGCCAAGCTTTGGGAAACTGCTCAACAATCTCAGGGAACCAACCTTTGACTTTTCCGTCAGATTTCTCAGTGATTTCTTTAGAAACCTTCGCGAAGTCGTCCCAAGTCCATTTAGTGTCATCGGGAATCTCAACACCATATTCTTCGAACAAAGTCGGGTCAATCACCACGCCATGTCCTGAGACCCCCGAAGAAACACCTAGTTTTTCGCCATTTTCGCCAAGGACATCAGCAAATGTGTCCTCAGGGAACTCAGATAGATCAAGAACATCAGAGAACTCTGAAAGATCCGCTAGCTGCCCATTTTCCATGTAGTCATATCCAAAAGGATCAATGAACGTAAACACATCTGGAAGGTCATCTGCTGCAGCCTGCGTCGATAGTTTCGTCATGAAGCTGTCGTAGTTCGTTGACTCAGCCTCTACCGTAAGTCCCGGAATTTTCCCGGTACACACGTCAATAGCTTCTTGCTGCATTTGTGCTCTGGTGTCAGATCCCCACCAAGAGAACCGAATAGTTGTACTGTCTTCGCTGCCGCCAGCATTTCCAGACTGGTCACCGTCACTGGCACTATCGTTGGAACATGCTGCCATGACCGAAACCAGGGAAACAGCCATGGCGACTGCACCCACCCGCATGATTTTCCTTTTCACAAGGATTACCTACCTCTCATTTTTCAGGGAATCTGCGCGATCCACTGCATTAGCACCTCCGCAAATGTCAATCATCCACCCTGACCTCACATCTGCAGCACGTACGTGTTCGCACGAGCATGACGTCCTAGTAGTCTCACTGGGACTTCTAGGGAGCAAGTCTGATGCTGATGAAAACGGTACCATCTTATGGCATTGGTTTTCAACAGGCTTAAAATACAGTCTTTCCAAATCGTGACTACGCCCCGTCAACCTCTACTCAAGTCTGCTTGAAATGGCTTTTTCTCACCATTTATGACTCTATGAATCTTCAGTCAGCAGGTGGCGACAATGTCCACAAGTCTACCTTTTTGAGACCAAGAGCATCAGGATTACACCAGAAATGAATGCCGATAGTACAATCGTTCGCAAAATCCAATAGTCCAGAAACTATATGGAATTTTATGTGATGTAACTTCAAATCTTCGGCATATCCCTCCATCACACGAAATACCACATGTAATATCACAGTACTTGGTTCACTCACTCGTGATTCCAATAATGCCCTGTCGATCAACAAGTTCCCGGACTATTCTAAGCTCCCTCCTCACTTTTGAAAGCAGGAATGCCGACCCATCTAAACCATGAAAACGTTTCTATCTATGCAATCCAGACAATTCTCATTGCCTAACCAAGAACTATGATTGAAATGCCTATGTAACTAATAACAATACAAAACCTAGTCTCTAGGATCTCAGGCAAAAAAGTTGGTGTGCCACTGCTGTTGCGTGACACACCAACTACGATACTGCCTAGTTACATACGGCTGCATCGAATCCTTCGGATATTGGCGTCTTTTCTCCCTCCAAACTGGAGGTTGCTTCTACTTTACCTTGAGGAATCTGCGCCCGACGTGAACTAAATGCTGCGCTTTGTGTTGCCTCAGAAGCAACATTAGTTAGAGTCTTTGAACCATAAGGAGTGCTGATAGTGATGTCTGCGGGTTTTTCGGAAAGGTTAGTGACTGACACTGCTAGCACTACATTCCCAGCCACGCATCTAGTCGCTATTTTCATAGACATGTCAGATGGGGTTTCAAAAAGATCTGTAACCTTAACATTGTCGAACGACCAAATGCTTCCATTAGCACCGACTCCCGCATATCCATGGGCGTAAGCGGTGTCATCAACTTCCAAAATAGGATCAGTTTCATTGTCAACATAGACCTTAATATTCGCACCGATATTTACAACCTTTAGGTGGTGGGATGTACTCCAGTCTGTCTGGCGAACAATTGACGCAAGCGTTGTGACGGTCGATCCAGCCCGGTCAATTTCGATTTTCCCATTTTCATTCCAAAGGACAGCATATCCGCTGTTGTTTATCGTATGAGTTTGTGCCTGTTTGCGAAATAGTAGTCCGCCCCAGTTGGCATTTCGCGTGTACGAAATATCGGTCTCATAAATTGCGTCTTGCCATATTTTTCCGGTGATAGTCGATCCATATTGCCAGGGACTACTACCACCTATGGTTGTTTGAGTGTATTTCCCATCAGTGCTCGTCCATGCCCCTCTGCCGGGTGTCCATTCACTTGCCCCGTCTTCAAAATCGTCAAAAAAGTCTCCGCCAGTAGCTAAACGAAGCGATATGTTCGTGTTAGCACTTTGCCCTTTTTCTACTTTCACTGCGATTGGTTCGCCTGCATAGTTCTCCCGCGTTGCCCTGACTTGGTAAGTTCCTACAGGCAAGTCATGAAACGTGAATGTACCTGCTGTATCAGTTGAAGTCTCAAATGCGTCGCCATCACTCTTTGCAGAAACTTTCGCGTCAATAAGTGGTGTTCCCAAGTGGTCCTTGACGATTCCAGTAATATCCCCAACCTCGTCAGAAATATTTATCTTGAATGGCGCACTAGCAATTCCGTTAAAAGTTGCAGTCACCAACACATCTCCAGCAGAACGCGGTGTAAGAATACTTCCCTCAAGCGCCACGTGGTCATTGCCCTCAGTAATTGACCACGACGGTGTTGCAGCGTCAAGCACATGCACCATCCCTCCAGAATCTTTTCCAAACAAACGAAGATTTCGCAAGTCAAATGGACGCCCGCCTTCAGCAAGGCGTACTGGATTACCTTCTTTGAGTTCGAGGGAAGCTAAAACCGTGGAATCATAATGAGTCTTGCCATCGGTGTAGTAGCGAAGGCCGACGTCTACCGCAGGACTATCGAAAGTGCTGGGGTCGATATTGACTTTTTCGGGGGGATTTCCAACGCCAACATAACCCATTGGATGGTATCCGCCTTGAGTGTAGTTTTGCATCGAGAATCGCAGACTTGGCACATTTCCGCCTGGATCAAGTACCGCAAGTTGGACTACATAGTCTTTTTTCGCAAGGTCACCTGGCAGTGTAAAGGTCCCTGTTTCTGTGTGGGACTCAGGTGGAGTCGCATAGTCAAGTACACCGTTACTCCAGTTGCCATCTTTGCGTTTGTTCCATGCTGGAAGGTCCATCCCAGGTTGCCATTTGGTGATGTCGACATTCTTGAATGTATCGCGCCAGACAATTTCTTTTGAGTCGGGGTCACAAAGGCTAATCTCAACAGGCCAGTTGTAGTACATAGGCGAAGCCCCCTCATTTCGAACTGTGAATGAAACATCGAAGTTCTCACCGGGGCTTATTTGCTCTGGATATTGGAATTCTTCCATGACATATCGGTATCCGAATTGAGATTGTATAAACTCTGCGCGGTCATCAATTGTTGCTTTGTTGGCCAAATAAACTTCGCGTCCGTTTGGACCGCGGTTTCCCCAGCTTGACCCATAGGTGTATTCACCTATCCATGTCAGGTAATTTGCGTGGGTGAAGCGAATCATGTTGGCAGAGTTGGAATTTAGATCCTCATCTAGGTATGTTTCATGGACTAGAGTCCCTTGAATATCGAATCCGTTGTAATCGTAAGCGGGCTCTCCGCCTATTGGCTTTGTCGCCCAATTGGAAGCGACATTCAGATTCCCAATACTGTCGTTGTAGTGGCCAAACTGGTCGCTATCTTTCCATTGCCCGTTATCTACATATCGCACTTGGACATGTTTGTTATGGAAGTATTCGTTGAAGTATTTTTCTATATTTGCTGGTTGAGCAGTTCCATGTTGTTCACCCCACGTGCCAAAAATGCCCATTTGTATGTATGCAACTCGGTCGTCATTGTCCCAGACATCAGCTAAACGTTTGATCATGCGTTCTAAACGCTCTTCAAACTGCGGGCTAGTGAAATCCCCTGCACGCAAATCTGCTGGCCAATGATCACCGCCAAGACCAAAATAGTCGGTGTCCGATGGGAAACGTAAATAAACGCGGGGAATTGCCTTAATACCAAGTTCCTCATACGAGCGCCAGACACCGTCTGAATCTTTGCCCCGCCACCGTTCATCAAGATAGTTCGTTATTTTGTCGAGGCCATCGCTCTCATCGTTTTCGAGATAGTCCCATGGAATGTATGTCATCATGGTTGTCGCCCACGGCAGATGGTCTAACGGCTGATCAGAGCTACCAGTTGGTCCTGTGGTATTAACGCGAAAATCTTTGCCAGAAAAACCCATTAACGGATTCTTTATGGCCCCCTTGAACTCGTCTGGATAAATAGAGACAATGCCGTCTTCTATTGAGGAGTCTGCGATCGCAGTGACCGGCACAGTCATCGTGCCAGCTCCAATCAAGGCCGTTACTGCAAGACTTGTCGTTAGTCGTCTCATGTTTCTATGCATTTTTTCTCCGTTTTCTTCATTGAACGTATGGAGTTTTGGTCTATTCTGAAACACAATATTGCCCAAAAGGGCAGATAGCTTTTTAGGCTTTGAAGGTGGCCCCAGCGTAAACTGGGGCCACCTTAGATCAGTTTGCCGCGTCTATTGATGCCTGCACGCCATCGATGAACTGTTGCGCTGCTTCTGCAGGCGTCAATCGTTCAGATAGAACTTCTTGTACATAACGAATGAGGTCTTCACCCATCTTGGAAGATCCAGCGGGTGGAGCTGGTGGTGCATCTCCAATGATCGATGATTCACTCTCGACGTAGTCGACGGCTTTGATCTCTTCAGGGGTCAAGTCTTCTCTGATTTCCTCAAGGGTCCCTTCGTTGGCTGGAATACCACGTTCAGTGCCTATGATCTTCACAGCTTCAGGGTCATTCAGGATGAAGTCAATAAGAAGGGCCGCTTCTGCTGGATGTTCGGTTTGTGATGAAACTGTCCAGTACATACCTGGTTTGAGGTAGTCATACTTCTCAACGCCATTTGGCATGGTTGGCAAATGGAGAAGATCAATATTTGCTCCGCTTGCCTCAGAGTAGGCGGAAACCTGCGGAGAGGTTATAAACGAAGTCACTGCCTTTCCTGTAGCAATAGGTAATTGATCAAGGGGAAGATTTACCGTCTCAGAAAACACTGACGCGGGGGCTGCTGCGCCGCTCTCTACCCAGTCCAGGTCAGTCTTAAGGAATTTCTCTACGGTCTCTGGTTTCAAAACAATCTTGTTGCCTTCGAAGATATTTTCTCCATTTTGACGGGCAAAAAGCTGAAGCTGAAACTCAACGGACATTGCTTGCCCGCCGTAGACGCCATCTGGTGCCGCTTTGGTGACTTTCGCGGCCCATTCATTAAACTCCTCG
>DAIOFF010000183.1:0-5343 GCA_036745855.1 Scrofimicrobium sp.
CGGTCGCGTCAAAAGCGTACGAAGATATCTCGCCCCCACGCGAAACAGCGCGTTTCCCCGTTGCATACCGTGAGAAAGGCACCGGGCGGCCAACGAAGAAGGAACGGCGCGAACTTGAAGCTCTGCGCGGTGAAGAATGGGCGAAGCACAGCAGAAGATGACTTAGTCTGGTGTCATGATTCCAAATATGACTCTTCCAAATGGGGTAGAAATCCCTACGCTCGGTTTCGGAACCTATAAGGTGACGGAAAATGTGGAACCCATTGTGGCCTCGGCAATCGAAGTTGGCTTTCGCCATATTGACACGGCTCAAATGTATGGAAATGAGGCAGAAGTTGGCCGCGCTTGGACCGGCTCTGGCATTTCGCGAGGCGATTTCTTTTTGACTTCAAAACTCGATAACCCGAATCATGAACCGTATCTTGCGCGGCGCAGTTTTGAGCAAACCTTGAAAGACCTGCAAACTGACTACGTTGATTTGTTCCTCATTCATTGGCCGCTTCCATCGCAGCACGTGCACGGGTACGCAGACATTTGGCAGGTCATGGAAGAGTTTTACGAGGCCGGATTGGCCCGCGCTATTGGCGTGTCAAACTTCTATGAAACACACCTAAACGCACTGCTCAGGGATGCGACCATCAAACCACATGTTGATCAAATAGAGTCCCATCCTTACTTGCCGCAAATTAGTCTGCATAACTTTTGCAGCGAAAATGGTGTGGTTGTCGAGGCCTGGTCGCCCCTAGCCCGGGGAAGAGTCGTGCAGGACCCGCAGCTGGTGGAAATAGGTTCGGCGCATGACAAGTCAGCGGTTCAGGTTGCTATCCGGTGGGGACTGCAACGTGGCGACATTTTGTTCCCGAAAGCATCAAATGGTGCCAGGCAGCAGGAGAACATGGACGTGTTCGACTTTGAGCTCAGTCCTGCCGAAATGAGCTTGATTGACGCACTTGATGAGGGCGAGTCCGGGCGAACAGGAAGCCATCCGGATAAGAAGGCCTGAGTTCAGTCAGTTTTCTGGTGATCTGTTGCCGCCCGCGCCCTTTTTGACTCTGAGCCAAATTTTGTCGCTGGGTCCTGCGCCAAAGCTTCTCAGCAACGTGAGGCGGCAACGGCCTCGGAAAAACCACCCCCAACCCCATCCCTTCCTTGTGGCAGACGACACCTCTTCCCGTTTTCACCAGCGAAATAGTGTCAGAGAGCGGGATCACCGCGACTTCCGGCTTGTTCGCCGATAACATTACGGCATGAGTGGACTTGTCGATCTTGAGCAGAGCCTGGCGGCTCTGGACCCCCGCGTTGAGGGAACTTACGTGTATCACTGCGTAGAAAGTATTCCAAGCGATGTTACGGTGTTCGCTCAGATTCATGAGCCCGAAGGCATAACCCTCATTTTGACTTTGGAAGAGGCACGTGAAGCTGGACTTCCAGCTTCGCAAGCTTTTGTCCGCATTAGTTTAGGGGCGTACACGTCCCTTAGTGCGGTGGGTATTACTGCAACAATTGCGCAGACCCTGGCTTCTCGTGATATTCCGTGCAATGTGATTGCAGGTTTCCATCATGATCATCTTTTTGTCCCATCATCTAAGGCCGCAGAGGCCATGCGACTGTTGAGTGATTTGTCGGTGCAAGCGGCTGGTTGGCTTCGAGGACACGACAATATTGAATGACGTTCAGTCACCGTTTTCGCCGGTACAATGTGAGTCATGGGGAGTCCCAATAGTTACCGCGATGATGCCATCGTTCGCATGGCAGATGGCACAATAAAGCAAAAGAATCTTCTTTCAGGAACTGAAGTATGGACTGTGCCCGGGCGGGGCGATCGGCCCTTGCCACGTGTGCTTCCAGAGGGTGTCCCACTGGATTACGGTGCTGAGGGTGCATGGTGTTCGTTTTGTGAGAAGCGATACTTTGATACGCCTCCTGAAAAAGAACGTGTTGTTCGCGAGGGCAAAGAGTGGCTCCATTTACGTGCGCTCCCAGCGAAGGAGCTTTTCAGTACGGTGGCCGATTTTCGGCGAATACCTAACCTTTTTGAGATTGTGTCTTACCGATATTGGCTTTTGAATCATGGTCATACGCCAAATGAGGAACAAGGACGCCGAATGGCGGAGTATTTGGCGTCCGATGTTGGATATGACCATGTGATGAGTGTTGTGAAGGCCCGTATTTTGGCGTCGGGCACATCCGAGGAACGTTTCCACCAGATGAGTGAGTCAGAAAAACTCCAGTATGCGAATGGATTCTTTTCTGGCGGACATGACGTCATTGTTGCAAAACGACATTTTGTTGAAGGTGCCACACAAACGGATCAGTTAGCTAGTTCCGGCACGTTGACGCCCGAGGAACACTTTCAGTATCTTCGTTTGACGGTTGGTTCTATTAAGGACCTCTATTCTCTTGATCCGGCAGTCAAGTATGTGGTCGCGTTTCAAAATTGGCTTCGCCCAGCTGGGGCGTCTTTTGACCATCTTCATAAGCAGGTGGTTGCGATAGACGAGCGGCCCGTACAGATAAATGCAGAGGTCGAGAAAATCCATCGAAATCCTGGGATTTACAGCGACATTCTTTTTGTTGGGGCGCACAGAAGGCTTTTGATTGCGCAAAATGAGCACGCAGTGGCGTTGGCGGGTTTTGGTCACCGCTATCCCACGGTTGCTGTTTGGCCACTTGGACCGCCTATTGACCCGTGGGAGGCGACTCCCGAACAGTTGCGCGGTATTTCTGACATTTTGCACGCGGCCCACGCTGCCACTGGCGTTGAGGTTCCGTCGAATGAGGAATGGTATTACCGGCCTCCTGCCACGAACGTTCCGGTCCGTTGGCGCATGCTTTTGAAGTGGCGGATTTCGACGATTGCAGGATTTGAGGGTGGTACCCGCATTTATTTGAATACTTTGGACCCGTGGCGGGTACGTGATCGTGCTGTTAGTAACTTAGTTCGCCTCCGTGAAGAAGGTTTGGTTGCTGACATGCGAATAGGTGATGAATGTAAGGTCGATGTTTCGATGCTTTCTTGATTTCGGGTTTTTATTCTGGGCGAGGCGCTAGGGCGTCGACTTCTTCAGGCACCATTTCGGATATTGGATAGGCGATTCCGGCTTTTGCTATTGAGGCTTGGCCTTCTGGTGAAAGAAGGAAGTCTACGAAGGTTTGGGGGGCGTCGGCTGAGACGTTTATGTCGTTTGGATAGCATTCCCCGTCAATACGTTCCCATTGAGATTCGGTTCCTGTGTTGTTTCTTGACCTGTATGGGAGTAGCGCGGAATCTACCCGGATTGGTGAGTCTGGGGTTCCGCCGGCTTTTGGCCAGTCTTTTTTGGAGTCTTCGGGGACGAAGAATAGCTTGGGGTCAATGTCATTGATTGTTGGCATGTTTAGGTTGTTGACTAGAAACCAGGATTTGTTGGCGATGACGCACGAATAGTCGGTTCCAATCAGTGTTCCATCTATGTTGGCACCGATTTCGACTATTTCTTCAAGGCTTGGGTCAATGGGGTATTTGGCTGCAATCATTTCTTGGTCGGCGCTGTCAGGTGTCTTTAGGTTCACTGGGGTGGGGTCGTCGGGGTTTGCCCCGCCGAAGGATTGCGTGCAGCCACCGATGAGAACGGATAGGGCCAAGAGGGTTGCGATGGATGACTTTTTCACAGGTCAACCCTACCGCTTAGCTTTCTTGACTCTGAGTCAAATTTTGCGGATTTGGGCATTTCGCGTCTCCGCCACACAATCTGGCTCTGAGCCAAATTTTGCGGTGTGGACGGTAGGCTTGACCCATGGACATGAAATCAAAACTCATCATCGCTGGTGCCGCCGCACTTGCAGGATTCGCTGTGAATAAGGCGCTGGAACCAACATGGAAGCTAGTGACCGGCAACACACCCCCTCAGATGGAGGAAGACTCAATCATTCAGCTTGTAGTTTTTGCCGCATTGTCGGCGGCGCTTGCAACCGTGGCTCAGACCGTTGTGACACGCAAAACAACCAAGTTTATTGAGAGCCGTTTTAACTAAAACCGCAGCCTTTTAGAGTGGAAGATATTTTCCGAGGTCGGTACGCTCACCCGAGGCATCAACAAGTCCGTTTTCTTCGGCGTCTGCCCATGAGAGCTCTCCGTTTGCCAGCGCAATCCAGGTAGCGACGCTCATTTCAACTACCGCCGGTGGCGTGCCGCGCCGGTGAGACACCCCTTCAAAAGCTTGAATGGCCCCCACAAAGGGAACGCGAACCTCGACGGCCCGCCCGGGGTACCGTTTTTTGAGTACCTCAAGCAGCCGCCGAGCTTCTTCTACCTGTTTAGATGACACCTTGGGCCCGCATTGCATTTGCCACACGGACGAAGCCTGCCGCATTTGCGCCTAGGACGTAGTCACCTGCAGCCCCGAACTCATCAGCGGTGGTCAAGCACGTGTCATGGATGTCTTTCATGATGTCTGCCAGTTTTTGTTCGACGGTGTCGAAGGACCAGCGCGCGCGGGAAGCGTTTTGTTCCATCTCCAGAGCGGAAACAGCGACGCCCCCAGCATTTGCCGCTTTTCCTGGAGCGTAAAGCAATGATGCTTCTTGGAAGACTTCGATTGCTTCAGGCGTACACGGCATGTTCGCGCCTTCTGACACGGCCAAACATCCGTTCTTGACCAGTGTCTTGGCATCGCTTTCGTTTAGCTCATTTTGCGTTGCGCAAGGTAGTGCGATTTGGCCAGGAACTGACCATACCCTGCCTTCTGTATGAAGTTCAGCGCTTGGACGACGCGCAACGTAGTCGGCAACGCGTCCGCGTTCTACTTCCTTGATTTCTTTCAGGAGGGCAACGTCCACACCGTCTTTGTCGTAAACCCACCCTGAGGAATCAGAGAAAGTCACAGGCTTAGCACCAAGCTGCAAGGCTTTTTCAATGGCATAGATTGCGACGTTGCCTGCGCCTGAAACGATCACAGTCATATCGTCGAGGTCTTTGTTTTGTGTTGCCAGCATGTTTTGCGCAAAGAACACTGTTCCATACCCAGTGGCTTCTGTGCGAGCAAGTGACCCACCCCACCCAAGGCCTTTGCCTGTGAGCACGCCGGCTTCCCACCTGTTTGTGAGCCTGCGGTATTGACCGAACATATAACCAATTTCGCGTCCGCCAACACCGATATCGCCTGCAGGTACATCCGTTTCTGCCCCGATATGCTTTGATAGTTCTGTCATAAACGCCTGACAAAAACGCATGATTTCATTATCGGTTTTTCCGTGCGGATCGAAATCAGATCCACCTTTTCCCCCACCAATTCCTTGGCCGGTTAAGGCATTCTTAAAGATTTGCTCAAAACCAAGGAATTTTATAATGCCCAGGTTAACCGA
>DAIOFF010000184.1:0-5321 GCA_036745855.1 Scrofimicrobium sp.
AACACGTAAGGCTATCAGCATTGCGCAAGAATTTTATTTCGATTCACATTCAGGTCGAACAGCATTTAATGTGAACCTTCGTGGTTCTCATCGCCGATCTGACGACCTCCGAATAATCAACTCAGGAACCAATGATGTATGTCGTTTCTTAGGTAGTTCAAGATCAGAGCTAATTAGTGGCTTTCCTGCGAGTTCAGCCGCGTCTGCCATTAGATGGTAGAACAGTTCCCGCGTCACGACATCAGGAGCCGTCCGAACAGATGACAACGGAATGAATGATACGGGCGCATAGGGCGAGTCATCGTAACCAACCAAAGAAATCTGCTCAGGAATCGTAATATCACCGTCAATCACCAATGACTGCATCAAACCGATGGCTAATGAGTCATTTCCTGCAAAAATACCATCCGGGAGTTGATGCTTCGGGCGTTCGAGCAACATTCGGCCAACTTTTACGCCATCATCAATCGTCCGCTCGTCAGTCGCGATAATCTCTAGGCTTACATCAGGCGACTCCGCTGCGGCACGAGATGCTCCTTGCAGACGCTGGTTAATCTGCCAAACCGAAAGTGCTCCTCCAACAAAGGCAATACGTCTGCAACCGACATCGATCAAATGTCGCGTCGCGAGATAACCACCGATTTCCTCATCGAATGCAACCCACCGTAAACCCGGTACATTGGTGCGTCCATCAACCACCAGCGCAGTTCCGCGTTTTCGGACTTCATGCAAAGTTGACTCCACCAGGAAACTTGGGGCGATTACTATGCCTGTCACCCTTTGGGATTCGAAGATTCGCAGATATTGCTTTTCTCGATCAACATTACCTCTGGAGTTCGCTGTTAGGAGACCAAACCCGTGCTGCAAACACAAAGATTCGAGCTTTGTGTTCATCCTTACTGCTTGGCTATTGTCCATCTCCATTGTGATTGCCCCAACAGTTCGATTTTCCCCCGTTCGCAGTAATCTAGCGCTTTCGTCACGAACATAGCCCAGATCATCTATTGCTGCGCGAATAGCAAGGCTCTTCTTTGGTGAGACCGACTCAGGTCGATTGAAGTAGTTAGACACAGTTGCCTGCGAAACACCCGCCAATGCGGAAACGTCCTTCATCGTTGCTCGCGGCGACCGCCCAGAAAAACTGTACTTCATGAACTGCACTCTACAAAAGAATGGCTATTTACTGTACTTACAACTACAAACCAGCGTTTCACCCAGTCCGCCGTCATCAAGTTTATTTCGATTCATTCTATCATTTTCCCTGCTAACACAAGACTATGTTATCAATGCATTTCAAACTTGTGTATCGAATCACTTACTGATAATCTCAGAAAACATCAGTTTGAGACGCAACGACAATATGCGACTCAATCGGTAATCGAACAGCAACATAGGAACACCATGTCGAAGACGATTCATGACACCGCATCGGTCCACCCGTACCATTTACGCTGTGAGAGCTTAGTAACGCCAATTGGAGTTGAGCAATCCAACCCCACACTCAGTTGGCGGATGCGTTCTGATCGAAACGGGGCAAAACCAATTCGTCATCGGGTCGCCGTCTCGTCTTCTGATTTAGCGTGGGATTCTGGTTGGCTCGACTTTGAACGGCCACAAGTTGAGTTCACTGGCGAACTTCGTCCTCGATCCCGCTATGAGTGGGAAGTGAGGATAGAGGACGAAAAGGGCATGATAACAAGTGCCACTAGTTGGTTCGAAACGGGTTTACTAGATCGATCAGAGCTTATCGGAAGCTGGATCGGGCGTGATATGACTGCGCCAAATGCCATGGATTCTTTCGATCCGCCCCAAGACGACGACCTGACTCACAGAGTCCGCCACATTCTTCCCGCAATCAATCTTCGCGGCATTTTTCGCGCGCAGCCTAACATTACTAGCGCGAGGCTTTATGCCAGCGCACACGGCATATACGAAGCTGCAGTGAATGGCTTGCGAATCGGAGATACGGAACTTGCACCAGGGTGGACTGACTACCGCGATCGTATTTTCTATCAGGCATACGACATTTCTGATGTTGTCACCCCGGGTGTCAACGCAATTGGCATGACGGTAGCTGATGGCTGGTGGTCTGGCTATGTTGGATTTGACGCGCGCCGCCAAGGGAACCATTACGGCACAGGGCCTGGAGGATGGGCAATGGTCGTCATCACCTACGATGATGGCAGTGAAGATTTCTTTGCCACTGATGATAGTTGGCTTGAAAGTCCCGGAACAATCGTCTACGCAGATCTACTAATGGGTCAATACGACGATATGCGACGTGACCTGGGCGATTGGACACTACCTGAGTTTGATGACAGTTCGTGGGCCCGGGTGAGGGTTGCTGACACTGACTTGTCTGCTTTGGCAGCACCGCTGGACGAACCCGTGCGAGTGCTGAAACGGGTTCCAGCAAAGAGCCTAACTACCGACCCTGAAGGCCGTTTGATTGCAGATTTTGGACAGAACCTTGTTGGTCGGATTTCGGCAAATTTTGGGGCTATGGATCGTGGACAGGCGGTCTACATTCGCCATGGTGAAATCCTTGATGGCGAGTACCTTTATACGGCAAATCTTCGTTCCGCTGAGGCACGCGACGTGTACGTTTCCGCAGGTGGCAACGAAAACTCTTTCACGCCGCGCTTTACGTTCCATGGTTTCCGATATGCGGAAATCACGGGCGCACCGGCTCACTTGAAGGCTGAAGATCTTGTTGCCGAGGTCATCTATTCAGATACGCCTGAAGAAGGTTCCATTGTCACATCCAGTTCAGACGTGAATCAGCTGATCAGTAACGTCCGATGGGGTCAACGGGCGAATTTTGTTTCAATTCCAACTGATTGCCCACAACGCGATGAGCGTCTTGGATGGACTGCGGATGCCCAGGTTTTCACCCCGACTGCGGTCTACAACTCTGACGTGCAAGCATTCATGTCACGATGGCTTGGCGATGTCCGCTACGCACAAAGTCACGAGGGTTCATTTACTGACGTCGCGCCTGTCGTCACACAGTTCTTCGCCGATGGCGCGCCTGCATGGGCGGATGCCGGGACGATTATCCCCTGGCATCTTTACCGCGTATACGGAGACAAACGCCTATTGGCCACGTCTCTTCCTTCAATGAAACGATGGGTGGATTTCGTTCACAAACACAATCCTGATTTAGTTTGGACACGTCGCGTCGGAAAACATTATGGAGATTGGCTGCAAATTGACGCTGAGACCTCAAGACCACTGCTAGCCACAGCTTATTTCGCACACTCAGCAGAGCTAACTAGTCATGCAGCTAAAGTCCTCGGTGAAAATGATGCTGCCATGAAGTATGCGAGTCTTGCCGCAGACATCAAGAAAGTCTTTGTTGAAAACTTCCTGTTGGAAGACGGAACCTTAGAGTCCGATACCCAAACCACATATCTACTTGCCCTTGCATTTGACCTAGTGCCGGACGACTTACGGAAGTCTATGGCAGACCGCCTCGTCAAAACCATCGAAAGACACAATGGACTGCTAACCACAGGTTTTGTCGGTGTGGCTCTACTGTGCCCGGTATTGTCAGAAATCGGCCGCTCTGATCTTGCATACGCACTGCTAGAAACCGATAAGTTCCCGTCATGGCTGTATTCAGTACGCCAGGGTGCCACCACGATTTGGGAGCGGTGGGACGGTTGGACCGAAGAACACGGTTTCCAATCTGTGGAAATGAACTCTTTCAATCATTATTCCTTGGGGTCAGTCGTGGAATGGTTGTACAGGTATGTAGCGGGAATCGATCAACAAGAAGATTCAGTTGGATTCAACAAGCCCCTGATCCGTCCAGTCATCGGTGGTAGCCTTACGACGGCGACTGCCAGCTATGAGACGCCTTTTGGTTTGATTAAGAGTTCTTGGACGCTAGAGCATGGCAACATTCAATTTGCATTCACTATACCGCCAGGCACGAGTACTAAAGTCTGTCTGCCTATAGCGTCCGCGACCATTGGCGGCTCTAATATTGATGAATCGCCTCACGTATCCGGCATTGAGCGAACAGGGCATGACATGTGCTTCACACTTTCTTCAGGAACCTACGAATTGGTGGGCGAAGTGTGAGGGAAAGCAGACTGAGAGCTACGTGCGCAGTTACGCGTAGTTCGTCGTATACGGCGGTTTTGTACTTAGTTGTTAATGCTTATAACGTGCCTCAATCATATCTTTCATTGGGTTACGATTATTCGGCGTGACGCAAAGACCCGGTATTTTTTCGCAAAATACGGTCTAACTGGAATTGTTTAGTGCAAAACGTTTCCTATTCTGCTTCTGCAATAACATCCAAGAGATTTTGTACATCCTTGATGATTAACGGAGACATACTATCTTTATACCGATACGGGTCAAGAGAAGTTATTTTGTCTGCTATCGCCGCATGCAGCTCCGGTTTGTAATCGATCATGTAATGCAAGGCAGCAAGGCCCATTCGCACTGCCGTCGGTTTTTCGTCGTCTAAGAAATCGAGGATCACATTTATGGACTGGTCAATGCGGTTTTCCTGATCCCACGGTGCTTGTCTGCATATAAGGCGGAATCCGCGCACGCGAACCATATATCGGTCACTGCTGAGCATATGAATGAACTCGTCGAGGTGCTCGTAAAGTTGAGAGCTCTTATCAGATAAGTCTTCAAAGTCTTTTAATGCGCGATACGCTTCGCTACTATCTTTACTATAAAGCGGCTGAATATCTATTGTCATTAGAACATCCTTGTCGATAAATGGGATTCTTGAGCTGCAATACTTGCACTTTGTTCTTGTCTATTTGTTGCAGAATCGGAGTTTAGTTGCTTCTCCAATTTCCCCTGCCTGGGCGGCGTGTGTTCCATTCATCAATGGTTTCAGGTAACCAGCCACGCACGTCGCCTATGGTCGCGTCGGGAGCGGGCAACATTTCTTTGCGTATGTAGCTATTTAGTGTGCTACGCGTTATTCCTAACCGAGCAGCACATTCGGTAACTGACAAGTAATGTCTAGTCATTGTCACACCAGACCCGCACCGGCAGTGATAAACGCATTTTTTTGCTTTCTTTCATCCTTCTACCTCCTTGTTTCCCTGTCTTCTTTCCTACTTTACTGGTATAAATACAATAAAAGTAGCTTACGTCGCACTGATGGCAGAAGCCAAGGGCTTTTTTCGTTCGAAGGTGTGCAGTATTTCTTTTAGGTATTCTTACCTATTCAACTAATCCAGAGTCGAATGTTAAAGTGACACATTTTTACGATATTATCTAGGCAAGCAGAGCTCTTTACGGATTGAGCTTTTCCCTGCTCCTGGCGGGCCTGCCAACACGAC
>DAIOFF010000185.1:0-5308 GCA_036745855.1 Scrofimicrobium sp.
GTGGAATAGGCGAAGAAGACTTCCTGACTTTAGTGTTGCCGTATATAAAGAGCGCCCGGGAAGGCGTATTGCGCACAGGTCAGCTGCTAGAAAAATATGGCACCTATGAGTCCAATGGCATTGCCTTTTCTGATGTAAATGAGATTTGGTGGTTGGAAACTATTGGCGGTCACCATTGGATTGCTAAACGCGTTCCTGATGATTCTTATGTGACAATGCCAAACCAGTTAGGCATTGATTCTTTTGACCTAGATGATGCCGAAGCAGAAGGTCTCACTCATTTAGCTAGTCCTGATTTAAGAGCATTCATAGAAGAAAACTTCTTGAATCCATCCTTTGATGGCACTTTGAATCCTCGTGAGGCCTTTGGATCCCATTCCGACGCTGATCACGTTTACAACACCCCGCGTGCTTGGTATATGCAGAAAGTTTTGAACCCAAATAGTGGTGAATGGAATGGGCCAAATCCTGCGCTCACACCATTTTCGGATAATATTCCATGGAGCCGTCAGCCTGAGCGGAAAATCACCATTGAAGATATCAACTATGTTTTGAGCTCTCACTATCAAGGGACAAAATACGATCCGTATTCCAATGCTGGCAGTGAACAGGACCGCGGAATGTTCCGTCCCATCGGTATCAACCGACATAGTCAAATGGCGATTTTGCAGATCAGGCCGTATAGGCCGGAGTCTTCGCGATCTATACAGTGGATGGCTTTTGCCTCAAATCCTTTCAATACACTCATCCCGTTGTTTACCAACGTTGATTGCATACCAGAGTACCTTTCAGACACCACAGGCCGGGTCACCACAGAGAACTTTTATTGGGTTAGTAGGATTATTGCAGCCTTGGCGGATGCACATTTTGCTGACACAATTGCGGATATTGAGCGTTATCAAGAAAAGACATTGGCCGCCGGTCATTCGGCTGTGAAAGCCACTGACTTGGCTCTGTCAAAGATCAATTCTGAAGGCGCAGTTGTGCGTGAGCAGCTAAGTGCGGCAAATAGTTCCATTGCGGATAAAGTCAGAGAACAAACTGATGAAGTCTTGGATAAAATCTTATTCATAGCCAGCAATGGTATGCGTAATAGATTCGCTCGCTCTGATAACTAATGGTTTATTTGGGGAACAGAGTCAGAAATGTATTTCGTGTGGAGCTAAGTATCCTGTTGGAACCGAGTTCTGCAGTTGCACACAAGAAAGAAAACCAATGCTTTTCTTAATCTCGTGATTCTATGACTTTTTTTCATCAGATTGGGACAGTGTGGCATTAGATACAGGTCCGACTATAGATTGCAAAGCCTGAATGTGCTGCCGGTAAGCTTTTTTGCCGGGGATGGTTGCGCTGACCCAGGTTCTTACTCTGCCGCGGGCAGTAGTCTTTTCTAGATTCAAGTAACCCATTTCAGAAAGAACCTTCAAATGTTTCGACAGTACGGAATCTGAGACTTCCAGAGTATCTCTAAGCAATCTGAACTCGACTTCGCCATCTATAGAAGTAACGATGGCCATTATCTGAAGGCGGTAAGGGGAGTGGATGACCTCATTTAGATCTTGCGGCATTGTCAAGGCATGGCCTGCCTTTTGAGCCACTTGTCATATGAATACCTGGTCACAAAGAACACGACTATTCCCATTATGACTGAGAAAGAAATTGGAAAAACTATGCCAGATTCAGGACCACGAAAAAGAACAGAGGTGCTCATTGCTAGGGTTGCCACAGCTGTTGGAGCCATGTTTCCGTATTGGGGTCCTTGAATTCTTCGCGCACCAAGAAACATTGGCAAAACTGCTACGGCCACAATAAGTCCTGCACCTAAAACAAGTGGAGTAATCCATACCTGGGGCTTTGGAATCAGAATATTGGAAAGACAAACTACAGCAGTGAGTACTGCGTATGTGAAAGCGATTGCTAGTGGGCGGTAGATCTTTAGCAGAGCAGCATATCGTGCTTCTCTTGCCTTTATTAATGATTCTTCATTAGTAAAGCTAGGTTGATCGGCTGTCTGGTTCACCTCATTCGCGCTCATACTTCATTGTTGACTTTCCGATAAGGAAAGTCAACAGGAAAGGGAGGTCTGCAGACGATCTTTACGAGGGCTTGAGCTCTGCAACCTATTTGTGGTCATACAAATGCTATGGCTGGGAACTTGTTTGGGCTTGCGCATGGCAGTCTGTGGGCTGGCCGTAGGGTTGTTGTTGTGGGCATAGGGGTATAGGGCTTCTTCTGGGGCAACAGTGCTATGGCTGGGAACTTGTTTGGGCTTGCGCATGGCAGTCTGTGGGCTGGCCGTAGGGTTGTGGGATTGGTTCTGTGTTTTCTTGGTTTCAGGTGAGGGGCCTTTGGGCTGGCCGTAGGGTTGTTGTTGTGGGCATAGGGGTATGGGGCTCCTTTTGGGGCAACAGTGCTATGGCTGGGGGACAGTCAGGTGCGGGAAACTGCCAGGCGCAGGACTATGTCGAGGTTAGGAAGTAGTTGGGTGCGTGGGGTTTGTTGGGGTTGGGATGTAAGGAGGTGAGGTATGCCGAGTTCGGGATGTAGATATGTGGGTTTTGTTGGGTCAGTGGGGCATGTCGAGTTTGGGAAGTAGCCAAGTGGGATCTATTGGATTCGGATTCCTCAAAGAGAGCTTTACCAGGGAGTCTCAACACGTGAAGGTGCGACAGTGTCATTGGGAGGTTGCTGCATAGAGCTCCACCAAAAGACATCGCCCGCGGCAGTTGTTGCACTGCTGCCAGTTATCCAGTCTATTTGACCAGGTAGCAGGAGTTCGTAGGTTGATAAGCCGCTAGCTGGGAATCCGGGCTCTCCAACTGCTCTGCTCACGTACTCATTCCAGTAAAACGTGGCAGAGTTGTCTTGATTCAAAATGGCTCCGCTTACTGGCATGCCTTGAGCAGTGCTGACACTCTTATTGCAGCTTATGGCGGAAGCATTCTCGAATGTGATTTCTGCAGCGCCAGGTTGGCAGCCTCCCATTTCGTCGACGCATTCAGACATGTGCACATCACCTGACTTATCCAAAAACACGCCTACGGATGATGAAGCGCAAGAATCTGTTGCGTCTGCGACCCCTTCAACTGGGAAGACTTCACCAAGTGCGCCCAGGAATGCTTTGCCATCTTTTGTCACATAGGTTTGCGCATAGCGGTTTGTTACGTCAAAGTTTTTGACGTTTTCGGGACCGAAGACTTCGCCGTGTTTGTAGCCGGTAACGGTCCCATCGCCTCGCAAAACTAAAACGTCGCTTCCAAATTCGTTGGTATAGAGGATTTGTGCGTCGATTGCGTCAGTGATTCCAGGAAGTTCACGCACTTTTTCGTCGCCAACTGGTTTAGCGTCTTCAGCTAGTTCTTGTCCCCACCGAAATACCTTGCCATCAGCCGTGACGGCTGTGCCCTGGAAATCCCCGTGCAGTGAGGTAAAAGGTCCAGAGTCTGCCAGGACTTGTTGAAATGCTGGTGAAGAGGATAATCCGAACAATGGGGCGACATCGCCGACAACATATAGGTCTCCGGAGGGCGTGAGGACAATGCCGTGGTTTTCTTGATAGCCGTTTAGTTCAGCAATGTAGGGGGAACTTTCTTTAGGTGGCGGCGGCGCAGGTGTTTGGGTTTTTGTTGGTGAGGGGTGTTTGGCGGGTGACGGAGTTTCGTTTGCGGAGGCCGAATCAGGTTTGATGGGTGTGGCGGCGTTGCCTTCTGATTGTCCGCTCATTGCCCCTGAAGTCGCGCCTTCGTTTTTTGGCAATAAGAGAGCTAGTGCGATGATTATGGCTACAAGTAATACCACGGAGATTGCCCCGAAAATCCACGCTAACTTCTTGTTGTTTGTTTGTGTCGATTTTTCGTCATTCATGTCCTGGCCCCTTTGAACAGTTCATGCGTCATAACTGATAAATACCATGTTACTGTGCGAATCCCAGCAGTGATGTTTCATCGCAGTTTATATGAATATTTTATCTCTTCTTTTGAGGGATCACTCCAGGCCAAGTAGTGCCAAAACTAAATGTTTTGGTGCTAAAGACGCCAGTTCGCTTGGGGTGAGCTTAGAGGAATTTTCGTGAAATCGCAGGGCGCGATTGTTTTGTTCTGGTGTGGATTTTCTTGCCAGTATTCCTTTGGTGAGTTCTTCAAGGGAGGGATAAATGGTTTGTCCGCCTGTGGGTAACTTTGCTATCCAGTGATCTTTGAATGCGGCGACTTTCAGTTGAGGTGCCAGCAACAAGTTGAGTTCATTTACAACGTCGGACTTGATACCGCGCAAGGTAACATGCGCACTAAGTGCAGGAATCGCTTTTCCTCCGGGGCAGCCACCACACATTTATTTGTCCTATCTGTTTGGAGCGGGGCTACCAGACTTGAATGGCAGCCCCGCGTGTAATGCTGAAAGGCTACGGCATGACGTCGCCGCTATTTGGCCCAAGTGTTTGCCCGGTGTATAGGTTTCCACCAGGATCAGATGCAAGCATAAGGGCAGTTGGAGCGACCTCGTGAGGATCACCGAAGCGGCCAACTGGAAGCTCTTTCTGTTTGGCCTTTTTCCATTCCGTAGAAAGCCCGCTAATCAGTGGCGTAACAATTGGTCCAGGAGCGATTGCATTAACTAATATTCCATAGGGAGCAAGTTCTAATGCAAGTGCTTTTGTAAGGCCAATAACTCCAGCTTTTGCTGCGGTGTAATGCGCCAAATTGACCCCACCTTTAATGCCAAGCTGTGATGCAATGTTGATTATTCTTCCACCGCCTGAGTCCTTCATGATTGGCACAGCCCACCGACAGCACATGAAGACTCCTTTTAGATCAACGGCAATAGTTTGATCAAAACAGGATTCATCCATTTCTAAAAAAGGCGTTTCGTCGAGGATTCCTGCAGCATTTACCAAAATATCTATTCTGCCGAACTCATTAGTGATAGTTGACATTACCTGCTGAACTGGTGTTTGTTTGGTGACATCAACGCCAAATGACATGACCATCACGCCAGCTTGTTCGCATTCAGCAGCCGTGTCACTGCACTGTCTGCCTTCGCGGTCAAGTAATGCAAGGTTGGCACCAGCTTTAGCGAAAAGAACAGAGATTGCCCGCCCAATCCCGCCGCCGGCCCCAGTAACAACTGCGGTTTTTCCTTTGAGATTCCATATTTCCATTTGCGTTCTCCGGGTTTCAGCTAGGCCAACGGATGGTGAGGCCGCCATCAACAATGATTTGTTGTCCAGTGACGTACTTAGAGTCGTCGCCAGCTAGAAAACGAATGACTCTTGCAGCTTCCTCTACGGTGCCGACCCTGCCAAATGGGATGA
>DAIOFF010000186.1:0-5297 GCA_036745855.1 Scrofimicrobium sp.
GTGTTCCAACTGGGATACGACTATGTAGGTTCCTTTAGGCAAACCGAAAGCCTCTTAGATCTCTCTCCTTATGGGGCAGGCGATTTGGCAAACTTATTTACTGACGCTGCCTGGAACCAAGTTGCCGATGACGAAGGGATTTGGGCGATTCCGCAGGATTCCGGTCCGATAGGATACGTCTACCGCAATGACATTTTTGCCAAAGCTGGCTTAGATAAAGCACCAGAAACCTGGGACGAGTTTGCTGACTATGCACAGACAATAAAGTCCAAGACCGATTCTTATATCACTAACGTACCCGGTAATGACATGCCAAACTGGTTGGGGTTCTTTTGGCAGGCAGGTGTTCAACCATTTTCTTATGATGGCGGTACCGAGGTAGGAATCAATCTAGATTCTCCAGAAGCTCAAGAGGTCATCAAGTATTGGGAAAACTTGGTCAAAAAAGACTTGGTGTCAGTAATGCCTGACTTTACGGATGAGTTTTACCAGGGACTCTCCTCGGAGGCCTTTGCTAGCTGGGTTGTTCCTGCATATGGTCCGTCATTCTTGCAGGGAACCGTTGCAGACACATCTGGAAACTGGACCGCTGCAGAGATGCCTCAATGGGAAGCGGGACAACATATATCGGGAAACTGGGGAGGCTCAACGAACGCCGTCACCGCTGCGAGTCCAAATCCTGTTGCGGCGTATGAACTCGCAAAGTTCATTAACACAGAGTTTGATTCGACAATCTACCTCGCAAATGAAGTAGCACTTTTCCCAACCACGCTAGAAACGCTTCAATCAACCGATTTCACGGATCACAAGAGTGATTTTTTTGGCGGGCAAGAAACCAACAAACTATATGCCGAAATTGCCGAAAATGTGAGCCCCGATTTCCAGTTCCTTCCCTTCATGGACTATGTAAATCAGTCGTTCAATGAAACCCTTGGCACTGCCATCTCTGAACGTGGAGACATGATGGGTGGCCTGACAGCTTGGCAGGAAGACCTAGTCAAATACGCTGAACAACAGGGCTTCACCGTCAAATAACTCATGAAGCTTGCCTGGATGGGAAACCATCCAGGCGGCACTACCTGGAGAGAAATAATGCCCAAGGCAAAACCACTTCAGAGGCCATCGCAACTCCGCCGTCCCCAAACCACTGCGGCTTGGCTTCTTATAATTCCATTTCTGATTGTATTCGTCGCCATGTTTGTGGTTCCACTGGTGTACTCGTTTTACTTAAGTCTATTTACTTCTCAACTGGTGGGTGGAACCGTTTTTAGCGGATTCGCAAACTATGCGAGGGCGCTGCAAGACCCCAGTTTTTGGGCCGGTGTGGGGCGTGTTTCTCTTTTCCTTTTTATTCAGGTACCAATAGGAATAGCTCTTTCACTTTTCTTTGCCCTCGCGTTAGATAGCCTTCGCGTGCGTGGCGGCAAAATCGTACGTTTACTCATATTCTTGCCCTACGCGGTCCCCTCTGTAGTTGCGACATTGCTTTGGGGTTATCTGTATGGCAACAACTTTGGCCTGTTCACCCAAATATTTAAGGCTATCGGATTATCAAGTCCTGAACTTTTGTCACCATCAAATGTCACTGGCTCCATGATGAACATACTTATTTGGGAGTTCGTTGGCTACAACATGATTGTCATGTATGCAGCTTTGCGAACCGTACCAACAGAGTTGTATGAGGCAGCTGAAATTGACGGGGCAAGCCAACTAAGAATAGCGTGGCACATAAAATTGCCAGCTTTGAGGCCTTCGCTCTTCTTAGTAGTAATTTTCTCTGTAATAGGTTCTTTTCA
The DNA here is from genome assembly GCA_036745855.1 of Scrofimicrobium sp. Classification (GTDB taxonomy): domain Bacteria; phylum Actinomycetota; class Actinomycetes; order Actinomycetales; family Actinomycetaceae; genus Scrofimicrobium. The sequence goes on from DAIOFF010000186.1 coordinate 1,797, forward strand.
GCTATTCAATGAGCCCAACCTACTATTTAACTTGGCACCAAATGCAATTGGATCAGATTATAGTCCAAATTTGTACGCCTACAACTTGGCATTTAGAAATCAAGATATGAACTATGCAGCCGCCATCGCATTTCTTTTGGGGTTGTTAATCGCAGTTATTTCCTTCATTGTTCAATCACGTAATTCTTCAAAAGGAGGACTTTCCTAATGTCCACAGTGAAGGCAACTAAGATTCAACCATACGCAAAGACAAAGAGCGGTCCAAAAAAGAAGCGCAGCACGGTTCTCACGATAGTAATGTGGACTTGCTCAGCTTACTTTCTCATTCCACTAATCTGGCTATTTCTATCTTCGACAAAGAATAACTCTGACCTCTTTGGCACGTTCGGATTAGGATTTGGTAATAGCTTCGAATTATTTAACAACATCCACAGCTTAACAACTTTCCAAAATGGAGTATTTTGGCGTTGGATGCTCAATACACTCATATACGCCTTGGTTAGCTCGTTAGGCGCAGCCCTTCTTGCAACAGGTGCGGGATATTCACTTGCCAAGTATACCTTTCGCGGAAAAAAGGTAGTGGTGGCACTAATAATGGGATCAATCATGGTCCCTGTCACTGCATTAGCTTTACCAACATATTTAGTTTTCTCGGCAATCAACCTTGCAGACACTCCATTGGCAATTATCCTGCCGTCGCTTATAAGTCCCTTCGGAGTTTTCCTGATGATGGTGTACGCGCAGGATGCGGTGGACGACAGCCTACTGGAAGCTGCTCGTATTGATGGTGCCGGCGAACTAAGGGCATTTTTCACAGTTGGTTCCAGGCTTTTAGCTCCAGGTTTTGCTACCGTACTGCTTTTTCAACTAGTCGCCACATGGAATAATTATTTCCTCCCATTAATCATGTTGAACTCATCAAAATACTACCCAATCACAGTTGGACTGGCACAATGGCAGGCAAGTGCTGCATCAGGAGCTGGCGGACAAGTACTTTTTTCAACAGTATTAACAGGGGCATTTGTTTCAATTATCCCTTTGATAATTGCATTCATTTTTCTTCAACGATTCTGGGTTTCCGGATTATCCACGGGATCAGTCAAAGGATAAAGCTCACTCAAATGCCATAAATACATTTCGAAAACTCTTATAACCATATGAAAACAAGACTTGAGCAATGTGACTTATTTCTGCTCGAAAATCAAATTGAATAGTTTCGTGCCAAGTCCGGATAATCTTCCGGCAAATATCTCGAGGAGGAGATTTGAATGCGACTAATACCAAGGAATCGGCGGCCCAGCGTTCTTCTAGGAGGACTAACTGCTGCTGCACTAACGATCATACCGAACGTCGCTAATGGCGCACCGCCAGATGAAGACATAGGTCTTAAAACCATCCCATCAGTACAAGAATGGAGTCCAAATCAGGGTACTTTTAGTTTAACTTCAAATACCCGGGTACTCGTTCCGACAAAGGATGCAAAAGCGCTTGAAACTGTTGCAGAATTGTTTGCAGGAGACCTTGCGGCTATCAATGCTGGCCATTCCATCGTAATTACCGACAATCAACCTAATGAGCATGACATTGTCCTGTCACTTGACAAAGAACAGCTTGATTCAGGTCACGAAAGCTACGAAGTATCAGTGAAAAACTCGATCATTGTAAAAGGCTTTGATGTCGCGGGAGTTTTTTACGGGAGCAGAACGTTACTTCAGCTCTTTCAACAAAATCCTGTTATTCCGACAGGAGACGTGGTGGATGCTCCAAAGTATCGTGAACGCGGACTAATGGTTGATCTAGGTCGCATGACTCTCGATTACGACTGGCTGGCTGAAACTATCCGCTACATGGCATACCTAAAGTTGAATACTCTTCACCTTCACCTAACGGACACCGAAGGCTGGAGAATCGAGTCAGACCTCGTAACAGAAACGGACGGAGCCCTAAGCAAAGACGAGTTACGCGACTTAGTGGCACTTGCCGCAAGGTATCAGGTGACAATCATTCCAGAAGTTGATCTTCCCTCTCACCAAGGGAAATTACTTGAGGACTACCCCCAATATCAACTCATCAGCCCAGACGGCCCACAATGTGATCCACTCGATACTGAATGGTGCACGTCGGAGGGCCACTTAATTGGGCGCTTGGATTACTCGATACCTGAGGCTCGCCAGCTACTAAAAGACGTGATAGAAGAATATATCGACATTTTCCCAGGACCTTATTGGCATTTAGGAGCAGACGAGTATCTGGGAAGCACTGAATATGAAGCATTCCCGCAACTTCTGAAATACGCGCAAGAGAACATAGGACCGAATGCTAAAGCGAACGATGGATACATCTATTTCATCAATGAGATGAACGATTTTGTAAAGAGTCACGGTAAACAGGCGCGAATGTGGAATGATGTAGTCGCTCCAGGCACCGACCCTCAAGTTGATACTGACGTCGTCATTGACTGGTGGACTGATGTCGATAGTGCTGACATCATTGGTTCCATTACGAACGGGGGACCATATGTGCCTTATGGCCCTCAGGAACTTCTGGACCGGGGATACCAGGTTTTGAACTCAAGTTTCTTGCCGACTTACACCTCTCCACCAGGAGGACATAGTGTGTGCCCAACATTCGTGTGTTTGTTCTCAACATTTGATGTCACAGAGTTTATGGGTTATCTCTACACTGACAACACTGCTACTGGAGGCGATTGCGGCCCAATGCTTGGCGATTACAAGAAAGCAACTAACAAGTTAGACGGTTTGCTGGGATCACGCGTCACCATGTGGAACTCCACTCAAGCGGGGGTACCACCGTGGTCACCGTCGGACGGAAGAAAGGACATTTTCCCTAGGCTTCGTGCCATGGCACAGCGCACGTGGGGTTCCCCGGAACTAGTTACAGATGTCCCAGGTTTTCAGGCTCTCATAGATGAAATCGGAACCAACCCAAAGGGTGCCACGTCTCCTCCAAAAATTGTCAACGTAACGACAGCGACACGATGTGTAGCAGGCAAAGTGACACTTGCAGTCACCGTTCAGAACACTTCTACGGAGACTGTGGTGGTGTCGATAAAGACACCCTATGGAACTAGCAGCAACGTTGCAGTTGACGGCGGAAAAGTCGTTTCGAAGGCATTTTCAACCAGGACGGTCAAGATTCCTGCTGGTGAGTTAAGCGTGGAGGTAAATGGATCAAATGACGTGGTTGTAACAAGTTTTACGGAAGCAGAATGTAAATAAGCTGACCTAGTTATGGGCGGTTTCATCTTGGTATTGGCGAGGTGAAACCGCCCCTTGCATTTATCAGTGGCAGTCCTGCTTTTATCTTTGTCTGGCCATAAAGTTTTGGAAGCGGATTGTGGGGGTAAGCGTAACTTACCTGAATTGTGCTGGGTTTGTTTCCTAGTGTTTTGTCTTGTTTTTTGTTGGTTTTTGTTGTGTTTGTGATTTGTAGTACATGGTTTCGGTTTCGGCCGGGGTGTTGTAGTCCAGGTTCTCGTGA
>DAIOFF010000187.1:0-5280 GCA_036745855.1 Scrofimicrobium sp.
AAGCCCGCGCGCTTTTGATATCACCTGGTTTGCAACCGCCACAACCTGCGGCGTAGAGCGATAATCCCGATTCAGTTCTAAAACATTTCCTTCTGGAAAACGATTCTTAAACTCAGCCAAATACCCAGGATCAGCCCCCGTAAAAGAATAAATAGTTTGAGCTATATCCCCGACCACACAAACGTCTTTACGATTTCCGCGCCATAAATCAAGTAATCGTTGTTGCAGCGCAGAAACATCCTGATACTCATCAACCACAAAACTTTGATACTGGCTACGGACCTGCCTTGCTATATCCTCATTCTCCAAAAGTATCCCGCAAGTAAGCGCTAGCACGTCCTCAAAGTCAATCACGCGCCGCTCTATTTTTGCGCGCTCATACTCTTCATAAACACGCAAAAATTCTTCCAAGCTGACTCCGGGAGTCTCCCTGCCACCCGCAACAACATCTGGGTACTTGTCAGGGCCAATCATCCCGACCTTTACCCACTCAATCTCGGCTGCCAAGTCCCGAACCAGTGTTTTGTCAACCTTCACCCCAACCCTGGCTGCGGCAGAAGCCACAAGCGAAGCTTTTGTCTGGATGATTGTAGGCCTATCCCCGCCAAATGCCCGCCCCCAAAAGTATGACAACTGACGCAATGCAGCAGCGTGAAAAGTCCGTGCTTGCACGCCAGGCACACCCAAGTCACGAAGACGCGCTCTCATCTCAGCCGCAGCGCGACTTGTAAACGTAACGGCCAGAACTGACCCAGGATCCACTTCCCCTGTCGCTGCCCCATATGCAATCCGATAGGTTATTGCCCGGGTCTTCCCAGTTCCCGCCCCGGCACGCACACACAAAGGCCCTTTTACCTGTAGTGCCACCTTTTGTTGGTCAGCGTCTAGGGCACCTAATAACTCTTCTGGGGTTTTCACGTGACTATTGTCCGTCCTAGTTCCGACAAGTAGGAATTTCTTGGCCAAGCCACGCCTTCAAAATCGCGTGGGCTATAGAAGCTGGACCTGGAGCCCGAACCTCGCCGGACTCAATCGCAGCCATATATTCGCCTCGCGAAAAGAAACGCGCCCTATCTATTTCGACTCCATCAGGGACAACTTTCGTGGATGTTGCAACAGCTTTACAACCAATCATGAGTGACCGAGGTCCAGGCCATGGTTGCGCAGCCAAATAACTGACGTCGTCAACGCTGACGCCCACTTCCTCCATAAGTTCACGCTCAACAGCCCTTCGCGGCGACTCACCGGCCTCAACGAACCCCGCTGGAAGCGACATCATCAAATCATCGGGCCACATCGTGTTATGCGCCAACAAAGCCCGTTCTTGCTCATCAAGAACCAAAACAATTACCGCAGGATCCGTACGTGGATACTCTATGCGCTCACAACTCATGCACTTCGTCGCCCACCCGGCCTCGATAATCTCCACTTCAGCGCCACATCCACAGCAGTACCTATCAGCAAAATGCCAGCGGCCAAGGGCAACGCCTATCGACCCAAGTAACGCATCCGTGTCACTCAAAGACGTAGCAATAAATGTGAGAGGAACCATATTTTCGTGCCCCTCAACAAGCCGCACACAATGAACCACCCCATCAGGCGTCTGTCCAAGTAACCAATCACCGGACATAGAAGGCACAGACGCAAGTTCGTCGCCATCCATCCAGATCCGCCCCCGACCATCTACAAGGTGGGTAACTGAGTCTTCCGGGACCTGAAAATCAACGCGCCATTCTGAGCGCGAATCAACATTTCCTCTGTCTAAAGCGGGTTGGATATGCATAATGCCACCATAGACCGTTACCGTTGAGGCATGGAAAAACTGACACGGGCCGACGGCCGCGCAATAGACCAACTACGTGATATTCACATCACCAGAGGATGGGGAAGCGCAGGTGAGGGCTCAGTTCTTATAGAGTTCGGACAAACAAGGGTGCTCTGTGTCGCATCTTTCACTGAGGGTGTGCCGCGATGGAGAAAAGGAAGCGGAGAAGGCTGGGTGACGGCCGAATACGCCATGCTCCCCCGGGCAACTTCGGAGCGTTCAATGCGTGAATCGGTCAAAGGGAAACAAGGTGGCCGCACCCACGAAATTTCACGTTTAGTGGGCCGTTCCCTTCGCGCTGTAGTTGATGTCTCAGCCCTCGGAGAAAACACAATCGTCCTTGACTGTGACGTGCTTCAAGCCGATGGCGGAACGCGAACTGCCGCAATTACGGGCGCATGGGTTGCCTTACACGACGCTGTTTCCTACGGAAAAAACAAAGGATTCATTAAAGAAAAGAAAGGGAAAAGCGCTCTAACTGATTCCATTTCGGCAATTTCTGTCGGCATTATTGATGGCCAACCAATGCTTGACTTGCCATATGTTGAGGATGTCCGCGCTGAAACCGACATGAATGTGGTCCGAACAGGCTCAGGCGGGTTAGTGGAAGTCCAAGGAACGGCCGAAGGAAAACCATTTTCGCGAGGCGAACTTGATGAGCTTCTTCGCTTGGCAGAAATCGGCACAGACCAGCTTCATGAGATTCAACGAGCATCCCTTCAAGCTGGTCTTGGACAGAGAATATGAAAATTGTTGTAGCCACCGGCAACGCCCACAAAATTGAAGAGTTCCGGGCAATCCTTGGTGATGAGGCAAGAGAACTTGTGCCGCTCAGCGATTTTGACGCACCAGAGCCAGTAGAAGATGGCGATACTTTCACAGCAAATGCGCTCATCAAAGCGCGCTGCGCAATGCAAGCCACAGGGTTACCCGCACTTGCCGATGACTCTGGAATCACTGTTGACATCTTAGGCGGGGCACCTGGGATATTTTCGGCGCGGTGGTGCGGACATCATGGGGACGACGCCGCAAACAGGGACCTACTTTTAGCACAACTATCTGACGTGCCTGATGAACACAGAGCATGCGCCTTCATCTGTGCAATAGCGCTAGTACTTCCAGATGGAACCGAAGCCGTCACGACAGGGCGTCTTGGGGGAACCTTGACACACGAATCCCGCGGAACTGGCGGTTTTGGGTATGACCCAATCTTCGTGCCAAATGGCTACACTCAAACAACCGCAGAGATGAGCGCTGAAGATAAAAATGCGATCTCCCACCGCTCTATTGCCCTTCACCAAATGCTGAAGGTATTGGCTGAGCTTTAGGCCCCTACCTGATAGGTGCTTCCAGGATCTGCGAAGCTGAGAGGACCATTCCAGGTCCCCATGACCTCGTTAGACACAACATCCCTATCAGTCCATGGCTGGACGTGGGTGATAACCAGCTCACCCACGCCGGCCTCGCTAGCTAACATCCCCGCGCGTGATCCATCAAGATGAATCCCGCGTGGCGTATCAGCATTCGTGAAGCCACATTCAGACAGCAACAAATCAACGCCCTTGGCCATCATTGTCATTTCTTCGCATGAATCCGTGTCACCCGTGTATGCAAATGAGCCCGTGCCATCAGTTACGCGAAACCCAAAAGATGGAACCGTGTGATTACCTGGGAAAGCTTCAAGTTGGAATGGCCCAATAGTTACTGACACACCTGACGAGACAACGCCAAAATCAAAAATCTCACCCAGTTCGTCTACACGCGCCCAACCATCAATGTCTGCCACACGTTTTGCCGTTTCTTCTGGGCCAAATACGGGTAGCGGCTGTAGCCTTCCATCTGGATGCCACCGCCTATGAACCAGCAGCGAAACGACGTCTGCCATGTGGTCTGCGTGGCAATGAGAAAAAACCATTGCATCAAGATCACGTGGATCAAGATAACGCCACATCTGACCGAATGCTCCCGGACCAAGATCGAAAGCTACCGACCATGTGCGGCCAGCAACTTCAGTTTGAAGCAAATAACACGAAGCTGCGGACTTCGGGCCAGACATCGACCCTGATGCACCCACAATTGTAAGTTTCACCTTCGCACCTCTAACACTTCAATTTCTTGCAGTTCCGGCCCCAGGAACCGTCTGGCAAGGTCCGAAAAAGTTGGGGAATCAGACGTAGAAAAGAACTGATAGTTTCCCCCGCCTGGGCCATGCAACATATCTAAATCCACAAGCCGCGAATAGACGGCGTTCGCTGTAGCTTCTGAGCTGGCAACCAAACGCACCCGCGGCCCCATCACATAAGACAAAACGCCAGTTAGCAGCGGATAGTGAGTACAACCCAAAATCAAAGTGTCTACGTCCCTTGCTTGCAACGGTGCCAAATACTCACCAGCAACAGCAGTTAGCTCACTGCCCGTCGTGATTCCTTGTTCAACGAAGTCCACAAACTTTGGGCACGCCTGTTCAGTAAGTTCCAAATCAGGGACAGCTGCAAGCACCCGGCCGTATTCACCAGAGCGAACAGTAGCTTCAGTCCCAATGACACCAACCTTGCCATTGCGCGTGGTTGCTGCGGCTTCTGTAGCAGCCGGAGTTATCACCTCAACAACTGGCACACCCTTGCGGGCCCAATAGCGCTCTTTCGAGTCAGAAAGCGCCGCGGCAGTCGCCGTATTGCAGGCAATAACCAACATCTTCACGCCGCGTTCCACAAGGGCATCCAAGCGCTCAATCGTCAGCGAGCGCACCTCAGCTATACTTCGGGACCCATATGGAGTGTTGGCCGTGTCACCAAGGTAGATGACATCCTCATCTGGCAACTTGTCCATGATGGCTCTGGCAACAGTGAGCCCTCCAAGCCCAGAATCAAATACACCAATCGGGGCATCGTTCATAACAATGACGCTACCGCGCCTCTCTTCATCGCGATATAGAAAGCGGAGTGAGAACAAACACTGATACGGTTTTGTTCATGACTGCATCACAATCGAGCGCACTGCTAACAGACAAATATGAGCTAACAATGGTTGACGCCTCCCTTCAAGCTGGCGTCGCAAACCGGCGTACTACTTTTGAGTTATTCGGTCGCAAACTACCGGCTACCAGACGATTTGGGGTGGTTGCGGGAACCGCAAGGATCCTTGAAGCCCTGGACCGTTTTCATTTTTCTAAAGAACAAGTTACATGGCTAAGAAGTGAAAGATATCTCTCTGAAGAAACCCTAGATTTCATTAGTGATTTTCATTTCGGAGGCGATATTTACGGTTACGCGGAGGGCGAATGTTATTTCCCTGGTTCGCCACTTTTGACCATCGAAGGGACCTTCGCAGAATGCACTTTGCTTGAGACGCTTCTACTGTCAGTTCTCAACCACGATTGCGCGGTTGCCAGCGCCGCGTCACGAATGACGATTGCGGCGCACGGACGTCCCTGCATTGATATGGGGGCCCGGCGG
>DAIOFF010000188.1:0-5275 GCA_036745855.1 Scrofimicrobium sp.
ACGAAAGGGAAAGATATGATTCTTCAACAAAAGCGTGTGTTTGGGCGGACTGGGGTTGAGGTGACTCCGTTGGCTATTGGTACAAGTGCTTGGGGTCCGCGTCGCGCTGGTGAGACGGAGGAAGACAGGGATTTTAGGATTGGGGCGATTGCTGACCGATTTTTTGCGGGGAAGCTTGAGTCTAACTTGATTGATACTGCGAACATGTATGGTGGCGCTCAGTCAGAGTCCCTTATTGGTCGGGCGCTTTGTCGTTGTGGGGGTATTGCTGAGGGGCTGGTGTTGCAAACGAAACTTGATAGGGATGTGGGTGATGGCCGTTTTGATGGTGAGCGGATGTGGGTTTCGATTCATGAGTCTCTAGATCGTTTGGGTGTGGACCGCGTGCAGGTTTTGTATTTGCATGATCCTGAGGTTATTGGGTTTGATGCGGCGATGGATGATGGGGGTCCTGTCGAGGCTCTTGTTGAGATGAAACGTCAGGGGATTGCTGATGCTATTGGGATTTCGGGGGGACCGGTTGGTATGCTCAAGCAGTTTGTTGAGACAGATTTGTTTGATGCTTTGGTTACTCATAATAGGTGGACGCTTTTGGATCGGTCTGCGGGGGCGTTGTTGGATGCTGCGGCTGCTCGTAATGTTGGTGTGACTAATGGTGCTCCTTATGGGGCAGGAATATTGAATGGGGATCCGCGTTTTGTGGGTTCGTATGGGTATAAGCCTATTCATGCTGTTACGCGGCGGGCATTTGAGGGGATGAGTGCTCTTTGTGAAGAGGCGGGAGTTCCTATCGCGGCGGCTGCGCTTCAGTTCAGTATGCGTGATCCGCGGGTGCACAGCACGATTGTTGGTATTAATACTGTGGAACGCGCTGAGAAAACAGCTGCCCTTGCAAAAATGGTTATTCCAGATTCTCTTTGGGAAGCCCTTGACGAACTAACCCCACCAGCAAATATCGCTTTAGATTTAATCTGAATTTCGGCGTCCTTATTATCGGCACGTGAATAGGGTATTTGTGCGTTGACACTTTGGCTCGGGTCAGTTAGCGATGATCCGGACTAAAAGTCTTTTTTTGGAACCGTATTTAGGGTGTGTCCCTCATTTGGCATTTTGCGTGAAGCGCAGCAGATTCACATACGATTTGTAGTTATGAGCTCAATGATGAATCGTACTTCGGCTGGTCTTAGAATTTTGATGCTGGGTGGCACTGGGATGATTGGTTCGGCGGTGGCCCGTGAGGCTATTGCGCGTGGCCATGAGGTGAGCGTGACTTCACGGTCGGTTTCGACGCGACGCGGCGTGGCTGATGGGGCAGAACATCTGGTGGTTGATGTGAGGGATCAGAATGCGCTTCGGCAGGTTCTTGGGGATCGCACTTTTGATGTGGTGGTCAATTGGATTGGTTTCACTGCGGATGACGTTTGGTGGCATCCAGAGTTTTTCGCGGGCCGCACTGATCAGTACGTGTTTATTTCGACGTGTGTGACTTATTCGAGGCCGGCCCCGTTGCTTCCTATTACTGAGTCGTCCCCTCAACGCCAGCCAGTCTTTGAGTATGGGAGGAATAAGTTAGAGGCTGAGCTTGTTTTGCAAGGGGCTTTCCGTGATTCTGGTTTCCCTATAACTATTGTTCGTCCTTCGCACACTTATGATGAGACTGCGATGCCGCTTCTTGGTGGTTGGACTGTGATTGATAGGATGCGCCGGGGGCTTCCAGTTGTTGTCCATGGTGATGGTACGTCCCTTTGGACACTGATGCATGTGGATGATTTTGCGGCAGCGCTTTTGCCGATTTTGGGTAATGTATTGGCTTATGGTAGCCCAGTGAATGTTGTTGGTGACGAGGTCATTAACTGGGATCAGATTCATTTTGCGTTTGCGCGCGCTGCAGGGGTTCGCGATGTGAAGTTGGTTCATCGCTCAAGTGAGACGATTGGGCATTATGTTCCAAAATGGGATGTTGAGTTAGAAAGTGAGCGTCGGCATTCGCTTGTTTTTGATACAACAAAACTGCATAGACTCTCACCTGATTACTTGCAGAGAGTTTCTTTTTCTGAGGGTGCTAGGCAGATTGTTGCTTGGCATGATTCTTCGCCTGAACGTCGCGTTATTGATGATGAGGTTAATAGGGCGTTCGAGGCCATGATTGCTAATCCCTAACCGCTTTAGTTTCTCGGTTTATCGCTTTGGGATTTATAAGATAGTAGGAAATAGCCAATTCGAAAGCTATTTCCCACTATCGGTTCCATTAAGCGTGTAGCCTACTCACCCAATGCTTCGGTGGAAGGGCTGGTAGTCGAGGATTTCCTCTATCTCACGTAGGGCAGTGTCAGTGAGTTCCACGTCTAGTGCGCCTAGGTTAGTTTCAAGTTGGGATGGTTTGGATGCCCCAACAATGAGGCTGGTGATTTGGGGTAAGCGAAGGGCCCAAGCAAGTGCCACCTGAGGCAGTGAGCATCCGAGTTCGTCTGCAACGCTAATGAGTTCTTCGACTTTGTTCAGGTTTTGGTTGGTTAGTAGCGCATTGATTTGTTTGTCTGATTGCCAGGTTGCACGGGATCCTTCTGGAATGGGGTGGCCTTTCCGGTATTTTCCGGTGAGTAGTCCTTGTGATAGTGGAGAAAAGGGGACGATTCCCATTCCTTCGCGCGCACATATTTCGACTATTTCGTCTTCAATGTAGCGGTCCACCATATTGTATTGGGGTTGGATGACGGACATGGGGCGAAGATTCATTGTCCGAATCATCTCAGTGGCCCGCGTTAGTTGTGTGGGGGACCACTCAGAGACACCCCAGTAGAGGATTTTCCCGGCATCAACCAAGTCCGACATTGCTTGTATGGTTTCTTCAAGTGGAGTTTCAGGGTCATATCGGTGGCAGAAGTAGAGATCAAGATAATCGACACCAAGGCGTTCCAAGGAGCAATCAATTGATTCCATAATATGTTTCCGGGATAGTCCCTTGCCGTTTGGGCCGGGCATCGTTGGGAAGAATACTTTGGACGATAAAACGTAGCTGGGGCGGGTGTATTTTGATAAAGATTTGCCCAAGAATTTTTCTGCGTCGCCACCACTGTAAGCGTCAGCGCAGTCGAAGAAGTTGACACCGGCTTCGTAGGCAGTATTGATTGTTTCCTCGGCAATATCACATGCTGCGGTATCTTTGAGGTCGGTCATCCATGAGCCGACGGCAATTTCGCTAATTTTAAGGCCCCATTTGCCCATGTTTCTGTACTTCATTGTTTCTCCCGAAATTTCTTGTGTGTGTCTTCTTTGGCTACCCAGTATTTTAGGCTATTGCAGTTGATTCGCGTTCGATCAGTTGAAAGCTAGAGACGAACTGCATTGGCTTATGAGAGGGATTTTCCATTCGGATTATCAGGGTTTCGACGGCTTTTTCAGCAATTGCGGCTATGTTGACATTGATTGTTGAAAGTGTGGGGACGCTAATCTCTCCCATTTTGATGCCGTCAAATCCGATTACTTTTACGTCTTGTGGGCACTTTATGCCTATGTCTGCTAGTCCTCTGAGGACTCCTAGTGCTATTGAATCTGTCATACAAAAAATGCCATCAAACGATAATCCTCTCTCATGAATCATTTCTTTGATCATTTCTCGTGAGCTTTCTGAGCGCCACACGCATTCAATGATGTCGCTGTTTGAAAGCGTAATCCCTAATTCTTCCAGGCCGTCGCGCAGCCCTCCAAGACGCATGAATGCTCCAGTTGGGCTGTCTTCTCCGTTTAGGTGGTCGGGGTTGGCTCCCATGATTATGATTTTGTTGCTTCCCCTTGATATTAGGTGTTGTGCTGCGGCAAATGCTCCAGAATAGTTTGGCGAGGCCACTAGGTCTAGTGAGTGGTTGTTTAGTTGTTCGTCTACTAGGACTATTGCTTGCGCACGGCTTGCAGCTTCAATGTCGGGGCCTGGCATGCCTAGGGCAGACATTATGATTCCGTCTAGCATTCCTGACGTGCTGTCTTTGATTATGGCCGCTTCGATTTTTTGATCTGAGTGTGTTTGTTGGACAAGTACCTTTAGTCCTCGCTGCGCTGCCGCGTTGGTGACTGCTGCTGCTAGTTCGGATGGGAATGGCATGTCGAGCTCTGGTACAGTCAGTCCGATTGTTCCTGTTTTCCCTGACCGTAACCCTTTTGCGATCATGTTGACGCGGTAGCCCATGCGTTCAGCGGTTTCTGAAACGCGTAGCCGTGTGGCTGCACTAACGTTTGGTTTGCCTCTGAGCGCATTGGATACGGTCATGGGCGAGACTCCCGCTTCGCGGGCAACGTCAGAAAGTGTCACCACTAGCGCACATCCTTGTCTTCTTGTCGCCGCGGCGACGTCGGTGTCGAATCAGATACTGAGTCGAGCATATACCGTCTTCTTGACATCACCTTAGCATCATGTATCGTTAAACGTGTAGCGATAAACTTGTTGTTACGTCTGACAATCAACCAGTAGAAGATGCTGGGTGGTAAATACCCAAAGAAGGGAAAACTGATGACTCAACGCATACATTCGCGCCGCAAAACGGTCCGCATTGCTGCCGCAATTGGTGCATTAGGTGCCTCTGTTGCACTGGCCGCTTGTTCAGGGGGCACCGGGCAATCGGGAGAGGCAAGCTCTGGTGACCAGACAGTGTTGACTTATTTGTCATGGGAAAATGAAGAGGTTTCTCAACCCCTTATTGATGCGTTTGAGGCAGAGAATCCAGACATCAAAGTTGAGTTCAGCTTCGCTCCGCCGGTCACCGAATACATTCAGGTGCTTCAAACCCGTATTTCTGGCGGGCAGCAGCCAACGCTGCACAGGATTAATCCTGAAACTAAGTGGACATTGATTGACGAGGGGCTGGTTCGTGACCTTTCTGACCAGCCTTATATTGATAAATTGGCCGACGCAAACAAGCAAATCTACACGGTTGATGACAAGATTTACGGCGCATCGTTTGGTGCTTGGGAAGCTGGAATTTTCTACAATAAAGACCTCTTGGGTGAGGTTGGCGTGACTGAGGTTCCCGAGACTTGGGATGAGTTTATTGATCTTTGCAAAAAACTTCAGGATGCCGATGTGAAGCCGTACCTGGAGTCTTTGAGTGAAATGCCACGGCCGTTCCAGGGATTTTTAGGCGCTAAGTACGCACGTGAGAATAATACGGCAGCAGAGCAATCAATCTTTGAAGGGAACAGCACGTTTAAGGATGAGTGGACTGAAGTGGTATCGCAGTGGTACCGCCTTTATGAAGAAGGAATAGTTGGGCCTGAGACCACG
>DAIOFF010000189.1:0-5232 GCA_036745855.1 Scrofimicrobium sp.
TCCATTTTGTTTGCTGTAGACCAACAGCCATATGTTCAAGGATTCCTTGGAGTGACTGCGCTTTATTTGAACACCATCAACGGAAATGTTATCGGTGGGGGCGAACCGGTTTACTCTGGCCCCGCATTCATCACGAAAGATAACGCAGACACAGTTGCTGAGTTCGCGAAGAATGGAACCCGCTGAAGCTGAGTCGGCGTTTCGCGAGACGACAGCGTTGCGTCGACTTCTTGAACGGCCTGAGATTGGTGCTGTCGTAGCAGCACTTGGGGTCATGACGTTCTTCAGTATTTACACGAAGAATTTCATGTCTGTTGCAGGCGCTGGTGTTTGGCTAGAGTCCGCCTCAACTTTTGGGATTATGGCAGTGGCAGTTGCCCTGTTGATGATTGGCGGTGAGTTTGATTTATCCGCCGGGGTTATGACTGGGTTCACGGCCCTTGTTGTCGGCGTTTGTACGACCAAGTGGGGCCTCAATATTTGGGTGGCTGCCCTTTTGTCCTTGATTCTTGCTCTTGCTATCGGCTTTGTGAATGGCGTCATGGTCACAAAAACCGGGTTGCCGAGTTTTATTGTCACTTTGTCGACCATGTTCATTTTGGCAGGGGTCGATCTTGCGGCAACAAAGCTCATTACTGGTCAGGTCGCTATCCAGGGCATGGCAAAAGTGCCGTTTTATGGCTCGATTCAACCGGTGTTCGGTGCGGGCCTAAAAGTTGGTGGCGGCACATTCTATGTGTCAGTTCTTTGGTGGATAGTGATCACCATTTTGGCAACGTGGATCCTTTTACAAACGAGGTTTGGTAACTGGATTTTTGCTGTCGGTGGCGATTCTGATTCGGCGCGTCAAGTTGGGGTTCCTGTCGGAAGAACAAAGATACTTTTGTTCATGGGCACGGCTGGTGCGGCTTGGATTGTCGGCATGATTTCACTTTTCAGAACGTCAACAGTTCAAGCAAACACCGGCGTTGGACAGGAGTTTATTTACATCATTTGCGCTGTGGTGGGCGGGTGTCTTTTAACGGGGGGCTTTGGTTCCCCGTTCGGGGCGGCCCTTGGCGCGCTTATCTATGGCATGACATTCCAGGGCATAACTTTTGCGCAGTGGGACACTAACTGGCTACGTGCGTTCATGGGCGTGATGCTGCTTGCCGCAGTTTTGGTGAATCATTATGTCCGTAAAAGGATCGGGGGGAAACAGTGAGTATTGTCGAGGCCAAGGGTCTTGGGAAAACCTTCGGTACTAATGTTGCCTTGTCGAATGTGTCGATGACCGTTAGCGGCGGAAAAGTCACGTGCATTTTGGGCGACAATGGCGCTGGAAAATCAACCTTGATTAAGATTTTGGCTGGTGTGCATGAGGCAAGCTCAGGTGAAATGCTCTTAGACGGACAGCCTGTCATTTTTGGTAGTCCTCAAGATGCTTTGGAAGCTGGCATTGCAACTGTTTATCAAGACCTAGCAGTCGTGCCACTGATGCCTGTATGGAGGAATTTTTTCCTTGGCAGTGAACTAACGGTTGGCCGCGGCCCGTTTCGCCGCCTTGATATTCCTAGAATGCGCCAGGTAACGAATGATGAACTAAAAGCTATGGGCATTGAACTTCACAGTGTTGATCAGCCAATTGGCACTTTGTCTGGGGGGCAAAGGCAATGCGTCGCGATTGCCAGGGCAGTCTATTTGGGGGCCCGCGTCTTGATTTTGGATGAACCAACTGCAGCGCTTGGCGTGCGCCAATCAGGGGTGGTTTTGCGCTATATTGCGGCGGCGCGCGAACGCGGCCTTGGTGTTGTCTTCATCACTCACAATCCTCATCATGCCTATCCTGTCGGAGACGAGTTCTTGTTATTGGGAATGGGGGAAAGTCTAGGAACATTTAGGAAACCAGAAATCTGCGTTGAGGATCTTTCAAAGATGATGGCCGGTGGGGCTGAACTTACGTCTCTCGCTGAAGAACTAGGTCACTAGTGAAGAGTATTTTTCAAATTGGGGCTGGCTGGGTTCCTTCCTTCCATTCAGCCCCTATTGTTCTACACTCTAATCATGTCTGATCTTGTTGTATCGCTACCCAAAAACCAAGAACTTCGCGACGCGCTTGGAACTATTCCAGGTGTTCGATTCATCCAGTGGGATATGACTGGCCCCTGCCCCGAACCTCAAATAGACATTGTTGTCCCCCCATATATTGCTGGAAATAAGTTACTTACGCAGCTAAACAGCACTGATGCGCGTTTGGTGCAATGGCAGTCAATTGGCTACAACGGAGTCGAAAAATATCTTCCTGCGGGGATTCCATTTGCGAATGCGACTTCAGTTCATGAGGCCTCAACGGCAGAGCTAACACTTGCCCTTATTTTGGCATCACAACGCGGACTTCCTGATTTTATTGCGGAAGGCCTAGCCCATGATTGGCGCCCGCGCATCCAGCCTAGTTTGGCCGACCGCAACATTTTGCTAATCGGTTACGGCGGCGTCGCCAAAGCCATTGAAGCCCGCCTAGGCGGCTTTGAAGTCGCGCTAACAAGACTGGCCCGAAAAGCACGCGATGACCGCAATCTTGCAGGTGAAGTGGTACCTATTCACGCGATGTCTTCACTGGAAGACTGCTTAGCTACTTGTGACATTGCTATCGTCGCTCTACCCCTTACTGAGGACACGAAGGGACTGATAAATGCGTCTGCGCTTGCGGCAATGCCAACTGGTTCTCTGCTCGTAAATATTGGCCGCGGGCCTATTGTTGACACTGATGCTCTGGTTTTGGAGCTTCAGAAGGGGCGTCTGCGGGCGGCGCTTGATGTTACGGATCCTGAGCCGCTTGCAGTGGATCATCCGCTGTGGGATTGTCCTGGGACTTTGATCACCCCACATGTTGGTGGTAACTCCACTGCGATGCTTCCGCGTATGGCGGCTCTTATTGCTCGCCAAATCCGCCATTTGCAGTTGGGCGAGGCCCCAGAGAATATTGTCATTGGGGCATGGAAGTCATAAGTCACTGTCGCTTGTCATTTTGTGACTCTTTGAAAAGTTACATGGGCGATCTGGCGGCCTCCCTGGCACAATGAATGCATGGCTACTATCACATTGGGCGGAGAGCCCGTACATACATCCGGACAGTTACCAGCGGTTGGGACGGTTGCCCCGTCATTTGATTTGGTTGGCATGGATTTGTCACCCATCACGTCGAATGATTTTGAAGGCAAACGGGTGGTCCTGAATATTTTCCCGTCTGTTGACACGGGAGTGTGCGCTATGTCAGTTCGCGAGTTTAATAAGCTGGCGTCTGGTTTTGAAAATACGATTGTCGTGTGCGTCTCTAAAGATTTGCCGTTTGCGCTTGAGAGGTTCTGCGGCGCTGAGGGGTTGGACAAGGTAGTTCCTGCGTCGGCATTCCGTTCGACTTTTGCTGACGATTACGGAGTGCTCCAGGTTGATGGTCCCCTTAGCGGTTTGTTGTCGCGGGCAGTTGTTGTCATTTCTGAGGATGGAACGGTTCTTTATACTGAGCAGGTTCCTGAGATTCAGCAAGAACCCGACTATAAAGGCGTTCTTGCTGTCCTTAGGTAAATCTTTTGCTTAGGTTTTTTGTTGGCAAAGATAATTGGTTTTTCCCGAGGTGGTGGTGTCTTTTTGGTACCACCACCTCAACCATACGATCACAACCGAAGAAAATAGGTATTTCGGGTGCTCACGTTGGTAGCATGAACCGACACAGCAAGGAGAAGCATGCCTAACCAAAAGTCACGAATCAGGACTCAGATTTCGTTGCCGCCAGCACAGTCAATGTTGTTGACGGCGGCGATGGCAGTAATTGCATTGACTGGTATCTACTTCACGGCAGACCTTTTGGGGCCCTTGTTTATGGGCTGGTTGATTGTCATTATTTGTTTCCCGGCTTACGGTGTTATGCGTAAGATTCACGCCCCCAAGTGGATGGCTGCCTTTTCGGTTATTCTTCTAGCCTTTATTGTTTTGGCCGTAATGATGCTGTTGCTTTTCTATGCTGGTAGTCGTTTTGTGGATATGGTTCCCCAGATCACACCGCAGTTGAATGAGACTATGCGGCAGGTCATTTTGTGGCTTCATTCTGCGGGCCTTGACGCTCAGGCAGCCGATGCTCTTGCATCCTTCCTTGAACCATCAAACTTATTGTCATGGGCTACGTCTATTTCTTCCGCGGCAATAGGCGCGATTTCTGCATTTTTCTTCGTTATTTGTTACGTTATTTTTATTGCCGCTGATGGTTCCAGGATGGCTTATGCCACGGAAATGTATGGTCAGTCTGCTGCCCCGTCTGTCTCAAGGTTTTCAAAGTTCAACTCTGACGTTCGTAGGTACTTCACGGTAAATGCGACGTTTGGTGGCATTGTTGCAATCATTGATGGCATTGCGCTTTGGGCGTTAGATGTGCCTGGGCCTGCAGTCTGGGGCATCCTTGCTTTTGTCACCAACTTCATCCCAAACATTGGTTTTATTATTGGTATGGCCCCGCCAACCATCCTTGCTTTTGTGGTTGGTGACTGGCAGTTGGCGGTCCTTGTTGTGGCCATTTACTGCGTGATAAATGTAGTGTTGCAGGTTCTGATTCAGCCTAAGTTTGTTGCGGATGCAGTGAATCTCAATCTGACGCTAAGTTTCTTTTCGGTCGTGTTTTGGACATTTATTATTGGCCCAATCGGCGCTATTCTTTCGGTCCCGCTCACTCTTGCTGTCCGCGCTTTGGTGTTAGGGGATGACCCAAGCACATCTTGGTTGCGGTGGCTTTCAGGTGAGTCGGTGACAGAGCCAAAAGACACAGAAGACACACCAGTTCAAGGCATAAATACGGTAGCTTGGACGAACGATGTTGACCACTTGGGGTGAGGCATTCGATCCGGCATCGCCGCTGCCGGAGTATCCGCGCCCTCAGTTGGTGCGTGATTCCTGGGAGAACTTAAATGGGCTTTGGGATTACGCAATCACGGATCTTTTTGGCGATCCTTTTGATCCGCAGTTTGTTGATGACGCCACTTCGCCTCCCATTAAGTGGGACGGAAAAATTGTTGTTCCTTTTTCGCCAGAGGTCCCTTTATCCGGCGTTGAAAGGACTTTGCTTCCCAGCCAGGTTCTTTGGTATCAAAAAACATTTTGTGTCACCCCTTTAGGGGATGAACGTTTGTTGCTCCATTTCGGCGCCGTGGATCAAACTTGTTCTGTGGCTGTGAATGGAAAACTTGTTTGTACCCATAGCGGCGG
>DAIOFF010000190.1:0-5204 GCA_036745855.1 Scrofimicrobium sp.
CAATCCGGAGGCGGAAGCGACCCAGTACTTGAGCCCGTTCCACCCCCAGAAGAATCTGACCTTGAGCAAAGTGGGTCTCCGGTCCAGCTAGATCAAAAACCAAGCCAAGCGGAAAACACGCCAAGCACGACGCCGAAGCCAGATCAATCTGCGATTGACCCGGTAAAAGATGAAGAAACCCCACAACTTTCGATAGCGAATGCCGAAAAGGCCAAAACAATCCCGTCCAAAAAAACGCGTACCTCGTATGTGCATTTTGGTGAAGGATTCAGTCGCGCAGCAGGTAAAGACCGGTATGAGACTGCTGCGCTAAACGCAATGCGAATATGTTCTGGCGGTTGCGATAACCTCTTTATCGCATCAGGAACTGCCTATTCCGATGGTCTTGCTGCTTCCGCATTAGCAGTGGATAAACAAGGCGCACTGCTTCTAACAAGCGCAAACGCCCTGCCTAAAACTACTTACAATGCCATAAAAAAGATCTCCCCAAAAAACATTTATATCTCCGGAGGCCCCACCACAGTATCGCGCGGGGTGGAGCGCTCCATTCGCACGCTCTCTGGGGTTACTCCTAAACGATTCTCAGGAAAAGACAGATATGAAACTGCCGCAAGAATCGCAAAAGAGTATGGAAAAGTTGATCAAGTATTCTTGACGACCGGTGACAACTGGCCTGACGCACTTGCTGCTGCGCCTACCGCAGGCCTCGCGCATGCCCCACTTATCCTCGCGAAAACAAATGTCCTAGAGGGCGCATCCAGACAAGCGCTGCGAAGCTTGAAACCAAAACGCATCACAACTGTTGGCGGTAGCTGGACAAGCCAAGTCGCAGAAATGAAAGCATTAACTGGCGGTGCCACCATAAAACAGCTAAGCGGCAGTGATCGATACGCCACAGCAATTTCTGTCGCCAAAAGTACTTCCGCACATCCAAGGGCTGTCGTCCTTGCAACAGGACTAAACTTTGCAGACGCAATCTCAGGTGCAGCCGTCGCAGGCGCTTCCGATGTGTCGACACCGATTATCCTCACGCAGGCAAACTGTGTTTCACCTGCCGTAAGCCAGTACATGAAGAGCGTGAAAGCTGGACATTTCTCAGGAGGCCCGAACTCGGTGCCATTTTCAGCGAAAGACACGGTTTGCCACGTTAATGCCTCTAGACCACAAAATGGTGGGGGGACCAAAGCTCCAGGCGTGACCGTGCAATGGCTTCAAGAGTTTAGAACCATGCTTGATTCCTTGGGAGGACAAGATGTCCGACTAGAAGAATTGACCACACTTTGCGCTGGGGTATCAGCAGCAGCATGCGCTAGCGCTGAAGGGAAGATCTCCATTGAACGGTCTCAGCAGTATGGGTCCAATCAGTGGAAATGGCACCTCGTGACCCATGAGTACGCCCACATTTATCAGTTCAGACAATGGGCTGAACTGCACCAGTCAAACACATATAAAACTCAGTATGGAGATGACATAGAGCAGCTGGCAAACTGCATGGCTACAGTTAAAGGTCACCCCTGGACGGATTACCGTTGCAGCGCGGGTCAGCTGTCATACGCAAAGAAAGTATGGGAGAAAAATGCATAGATAAAGTCTTTGTGAAGGAACGAAATCTGCGTGAGTGGATAGGTCGGGCGGGACTTATCCACTCACGCTTACCAATATGTCGCAAAATTGCTTATCTTTTGTGAAAAAGAAATGCGGATTGACATAACCAATATAAAATCCACGAAGCTAATATGTGTTGCCAAGGGGGCCTCGTGAAAATCCACTATGCGCGACTCTTCCAACTTGAACATATTCTCTGGGCATAATCTTGGCGGAAAAACCGTCTGAAGACTCCCGAAACCTGAGTCGTGCTGAAGATCACCGGTAGGCACCACGGCAGGATCGCTGCCCCCTGGTAGGCTCGTCTGTGCCGTCATGTCGGCCGCGGTTCGTATGCCCAGAGTTCCCTCTGTGGCTCCGCGCAACAAGGTAAGGGAATCCATGCCACTTAATAAAGAAGATAAAGACCGGATTATTGCGGAATACGCAACCCACCCGGGCGACACGGGTTCTCCCGAAGTTCAGGTAGCGCTGCTTTCGAAGCGCATTGCGGACTTGACCGAACACTTCAAGACCCACAAGCATGACCATCACAGCCGTCGTGGTCTAATGCTTCTGGTTGGTCGCCGTCGTGGCCTAATGAAGTACTTAGAAGAGATCGACGTTGAGCGATACCGCTCACTACGTGATCGTTTAGGGCTACGTCGATAGCCCACCTGGCCCGACTCAATAGAGCCGGGCCGCTTTTCAATCCCTAAGGGAGCAATGAGGCGGTTTTCGACAGTGACTCTCGGACCTGGACTTCCATATGCCGAGGGTTTCGATCGAAGGCCGACATCGCACCTTGGGAAAATCAAGGAGGAAATATGGAAGGTGAATCCTTCGTTTCTGCTGAGGCCGTGATTGATAACGGCCATTTTGGCAAACGCACAATTCGATTTGAAACAGGGCGCCTCGCGCTCCAAGCCGCTGGCTCTGCCGTGGCTTACTTGGATGAAGACACAGTCGTACTATCAGCGACCACCGTTGGTAAACATCCAAAAGACCAATTCGACTTCTTCCCACTTACGGTTGACGTCGAAGAACGCCAGTATGCTGCTGGTCGCATTCCCGGAAGCTTCTTCCGTCGCGAAGGACGCCCAGGCACTGAAGCGATCCTGGCTTGCCGCCTGATTGACCGGCCACTGCGCCCAGGTTTTGTGAAAGGCCTGCGCAATGAGGTTCAGGTTGTGGAAACAGTCATGGCCGTGAATCCAGATGATGCCTACGATGTCCTCGCAATTAATGCGGCATCAATGTCCACGCAGATCGCTGGACTGCCATTCTCTGGTCCCATCGGCGGCACGCGTATTGCGCTCATTGACGGTCAGTGGGTTGCGTTCCCACGTTTTTCTGAAATGGAACAGTCAGTCTTCAACATGGTGGTTGCTGGACGCATGGTGACCAAGGAAGATGGCAGTGAAGACGTTGCCATCATGATGGTTGAAGCCGGTGGCGGCGAAAACCAGTGGAACCTGATTTCTGCCGGTGGTGTGAAGCCAACTGAAGACGTTGTTGCTGACGGACTTGAAGCAGCAAAGCCATTCATCAAAGTGCTTTGCGAGGCGCAAATTGAGGTTGCCAAGAAAGCTTCCAAAGAGACAGCAGAGTTCCCGCTGTTCTTTGACTACACAGATGAAGAGTATGAGGCCGTTCGTAGCTTTGCTGCCGAAAAGCTTCAAACTGCTTTGCTAACTGAGGGCAAACTTGCTCGTTTAGAGGCCACTGAAGCAGTCCGTGATGAGACTCTTGGTGCGCTAATGGAGACTTTCCCTGAGTCAGAGAAGGCTTTGAAAGCTGCCTTCCGGTCCCTTGAGAAGGAAACCATTCGCTCTAGGACTCTGCGCGACGAAATCCGTATGGATGGACGTACCCCCCGTGAAATCCGTTCACTTTCCGCAGAGGTTGAAGTTCTTCCTCGCGTTCACGGCTCAGCATTGTTCCAGCGCGGTGAAACCCAGATTCTAGGCGTAACAACGCTGGCCATGCTTCGCATGGAGCAACAACTGGATAATCTGAGCCCAATCACCTCAAAGCGTTACATGCACCAATACAACTTCCCACCATTCTCCACAGGTGAGACCGGGCGGGTTGGATCGCCAAAGCGCCGTGAAATCGGACATGGTGATTTGGCTGAGCGTGCTCTGAAGCCCGTCATCCCAAGCCGCGAAGACTTCCCTTATGCTATCCGCCAGGTTTCAGAGGCACTAGGGTCAAATGGCTCTACCTCAATGGGATCAGTTTGTGCTTCAACGCTTTCACTTTTGCAGGCCGGCGTGCCTTTGCGGGCCCCAGTAGCTGGCATCGCAATGGGACTCATGACTGGTGAAGTCGATGGTGAAGCAAAAGCCGTTACCTTAACTGACATCCTGGGCGCTGAAGACGGCTTTGGCGACATGGACTTCAAGGTGGCTGGAACAAGTGACTTTATCACCGCCCTTCAACTAGACACCAAACTGGATGGCATTGACTCACAGCTTTTGAAGAGCGCTCTGGGGCAGGCACGCGATGCCCGCCTCCAGATCCTCGATCTCATTGAACGCGCTATCGGCACGCCAGATGAGATGAGTCCAAACGCTCCACGCATCATCACCGTTCAGGTCCCAGTCGACAAGATTGGTGAAGTCATTGGGCCAAAAGGCAAAATGATCAATGAGATCCAGGAAACCACTGGTGCCGAAATCACCATTGAAGACGATGGCACTGTTTACATTGGGGCCACAACAGGTGAGTCCGCTGAGGCTGCCCGCACCCTTGTAAACCAGATCGCCAACCCTCAAATGCCTGAAATCGGTGAACGATACGTCGGGACTGTAGTGAACATTGCGCCATTTGGTGCGTTCATATCATTGACCCCCGGGAAAGACGGATTGCTGCACATCAGCCAGATTCGTCGACTTGTCGGAGGCAAGCGTGTCGAGCAAGTTGAGGACGTGCTGCAGGTTGGTCAGCAAGTGGAAGTCGAGATCGCTGAGATTGGCGACCGCGGCAAGATTTCTCTACATGCAGTGGTTGATGAGGAAGCCGAAAAGGCTGCTCAAGAGGCAATTGCCAAGGAACGTGAAAGCCGTGGCAATCGGGGACACCGTGAGGAGCGCGGGGATCGTGAAGAGCGTGGCAGTCGTGAAGACCGCCCTCGCAAGCCGCGCAACCGCAATCGTCGTCGCCGCTCCGATGAGTCGAGCACCGACGCAGAGTGATGTTGTCCTAATCTGTATTTGCTGATCTTTGGGCGAAGGCCTGTCTTGCACTGGGGCTCTCCGCTTTGCGCTGGGTTTCCCTGTCTTGCACGGAGTTTCCCTGCTTCGGTGCGGGTGCTCTTGTTTTGATCATTGGGAAGGGTCCGATCCTTTGGGGTCGGGCCCTTTGCCATAGGTGCAAGTTTCCAAGACCCGCGCTGAGCTTTCTTGGGCTTCGCTAAACCTAACTGAACCTTCTCATGTTCTGCAGCACTTCCCGAGCTTTCGGTGAATCTCTAAGTTCCTGTTGTTTATCGCCAAATCTCGAAGGGAAATCCAAGTTCCTACTGTTTGTCACCGGTTCCCAAAGGCCCATCCTAAGTTCCTACTGTTTGTCACCGGTTCCCAAAGGCCCATCCCCAGTTCCTACTATCTGCCCTC
>DAIOFF010000191.1:0-5173 GCA_036745855.1 Scrofimicrobium sp.
CCGCCATCCCAAGGGTTCTCCTCTAACTGAGCCGACTGACCAAATCTCTGCCCAAACTCTTCAGCAGAGCGGTAAGTAGTCTGCGCAATTTGCCTTGCCACCGACAAACCCGCTGTCGGACCCTCCCCTGGCGCACTGTCATAGTACCTGCCGCCTTGAAACTTCGGATCGGCATGGATTGCCGCTAACTGTGTATGAGCCCACGCAATCTGGTCTGCACTAGTCTGCGCTGTCGTTGCCACTGGGACTAGTTTTCGCACCCGCTTTGGAAACATAGTTGCCCATTCCAAGGCACGCATCCCTCCAAGGGAACCACCCAAAACAAGCCTCCACTGACCAATCCCAAGCGAATCCGACAGCAACGCCTCAACACTCACTGAATCCCTTATAGTCACAAACGGAAAATCTGGCCCCCAAGGTTTACCGTCCTCAGACAGCGATGCCGGCCCAGTCGTCCCCTGACAGCCTCCCAACATGTTCGGTGCCACCACAAAGTACTCATCCGTATCTATCGGCGCTCCAGGCCCAATCAGGTCAGTCCACCATCCAGAAGTTGGGTGCCCTGGGGCGCGCTCACCCTTAATGTGGCTGTCTCCAGTCAACGCATGAAGAATCAAAACCCCATTATCTGCCGACGCATTCAAGTTTCCCCAAGTCTCATACGCAACCGTCACCTCGGGAAGAACTCCCCCCGCCTCTAGATGAACTGGTCCGGTCCTGAAAAAAATGCGTTCACCCACCGGATCACCTTCACGCCAAGCGCCAGAAGCAGGAGGGAGTGGGGCTATGTCACTTGGACACATGAGTCACGAACTCCTGACCGCTTCAAACCCTTTTTCAAGGTCCGAAAGAATGTCATCAATTCCTTCCAGACCAACCGACAGTCGGATCAGTCCAGGAGTAATTCCCGATTTTATTTGCGCATCAGGGGACAACTGTGAATGAGTAGTGGAAGCCGGATGAATCACAAGTGAGCGAACATCACCAATGTTTGCAACATTTGAATGAAGCTCAAGCGCGTCCACAAACTTCCGTCCGGCCTCTTCGCCGCCCTCAATATCAAAAGCCAATACTGCACCTGCCCCCTTTGGAACATATTTGTCAGCCAAAGCTTTATAAGGACTTGAGTCCAAACTTGCATACGCAACTGAGCGAACCAAAGGATGCCCCTCCAAGAAATGCGCCACCTTCAAGGAACTTTCCACATGCCGCTCCATCCGAAGCGACAATGTCTCTATACCCTGGGCAATCAAGAACGCATTTAGCGGGGCAATCGCAGCGCCAAGGTCACGCAACAACTGCACGCGCGCTTTCAAAATAAAAGACAGGTTCACACCAAATGCCCCGTCTTTACCCAAGTCCCGCGCATAGACCAAGCCGTTATATGACGGATCTGGAGAGTTGAAACCAGGAAACTTAGCTGGATCATTCCCGAAATCAAACTTCCCACCATCGACAATGACACCGCCCAAAGAGTTGCCGTGCCCGCCCAAATACTTGGTCGCAGAATGAACCACAATGTCAGCGCCCCAGGCCAGTGGATTCACCAAATAGGGAGTTCCAACTGTGTTGTCAACGATAAAAGGGACACCTGCATCATGAGCCACAGAAGAGATGGCCTCAACATCCAAAATGTCGCCCTTAGGATTCGGGATCATTTCACCAAAAAATGCCTTCGTGTTTGGACGTACAGCCGCGCGCCACTGTTCTAAATCCCCAGCATCCGACACAAAAGTTGTTTCAATTCCGAACTTCAACAGCGTGTGTTCAAACAAGTTATGCGTGCCTCCGTAGAGGGACGCGCTAGCAACAATGTGATCCCCAGCCGCAGCAATATTTTGGATTGAATACGCCACTGCCGCTTGCCCTGAGGCCACCAACAAAGCACCAACGCCACCTTCAAGAGCCGCCACTCTGTCTTCCACAACTTCCTGAGTTGGATTCGTGATACGCGTATAAATAGGGCCCAGCTCTGAAAGCGCAAACCTATTTGCAGCTTGCTCCGCATTTTCAAAAACATAAGACGAAGTTTGATAAATGGGAAGTGCCCTGGCACCCGTCGTAGGATCTACTGTTTGCCCAGCATGTATTTGCTTTGTTTCAAACGACCATTTTTCTGACATTTTTCTCCTGATTAAATAGTTTCTTGATTCCTCAGGAGGGCCTCGCAAAAATCACGCCGATTGACTCCATTGGAGCTGTGGGACGCGAGCCAAAAGAAATGTTCCTACACCGAAAGGCTATGCGTCCTTTCAGCGGCACATTCGATTCTGAACCATGCCTTTACCCTATGAGAAAATCCCTGGACCGCGTCCACTGGCGTCCAAATAATGGGCACTAAACAGGATTTTCCCCTGGACTTGGGTTGGACTTTGGAACGCGGCGTTGTCTTTTTGATGGGAAGTCGGGATACCATGTGTCACTGATAAAGCTATGACTCACGTATTGGCATAGGAGCAACATGACCGATGGGTCTACCCCCGGATTCCCCGGCACCCGCTCTGGCAACGGGCGCTCAGCCCCGCAGCGGCGATCGCCCGCGGGCCCCTCGGCAGCGCATCGGTTTAAACCGGTACAAAGCCATCCGCAAGCCGGTGCAGAAAAACCTTCACTTCCGCCACAGACTCAGCCTCCTAAGCAGCCATCCCGCACACTACCAGCTGAAAGGAAAACTCCGAGTTTTCCATCCCCACTGTCCCCGCAACAAGGAACACCCAAGCGCGCGGCCCCACTTCCTCCCTTACCTAAACGCTCAGAGTCCCCCATACCCAAGCGAAGTGACCGATTGCGGGAAGAAACCGTCACGCGGACGCGAAGCAGCAAGCCCACGCAAAATCACCCCCCAGAAGAACCTCCTACACAAACAAGCAGACCAAATGCGCAAACGAGCACGCAGCTCTCCACCCCTGTTCCTTTAGCTTCCAGAGCCGCGCAAGTAGACCAGCCGGTATCTACTCCCATAGCAAATACGCGTCTCACTTCCAGGAATATGCCAAGTGGCCAAAAAGCTTTTAGTCCCCCGGCCGCGATGCCTGGCGTTTGGGGCGCACAAAGCGAACCGCCACCAGATGATCTACCTCCAGACGACGTTTTGCCAGATGAGTTGCTAGAAGACGACGAAATAAAGGGCAAATCATGGGGCCTCATCATCGCTATTGTCGTTGGCGTACTTGTGCTTGTTGGCGCAGCAATCGCGGCATTTTTCCTCTGGCCTTCGGCCAACAACGACTCTGGCGTTGTAACGGTGCCTTTTTCAGGAAAAGAGATTTCCGAACTCTATGAGTTGTGCGATGCCAATGACATGCTGGCTTGCGACCAGCTTTATCTTGAATCAGATCCGGGTTCAAAAGAAGAAAAATTCGGAGATACATGCGGAAATACCCGCACAACTTCGGGATATTGTCATCTACCTGAGGTGGTACCAGATGACGTTTCCCAAAGTGAAACTGGCTTAGATAAAGCTCCAGAAAATGATGGGGGCCAAAGCACCAGCTGACCATTTTGACTACTACGCAGTTAAGTCCCAGCTGCCATAATCCACATCGGGGCTTTCCAGTATTAGCCTTTCATCAGCGCGAAGCTTTTTTAGTTGCTCTTGTTTCCAGGCATAGGCATAAGAAAATCCGGCCTTGTAACTAATGGAAGGGGTAGCTAACCTGTCCAACCCTTCATCAAGTTTGTACCCTAGGGACTCACCAAACCGTACGTGGCGATTATGAGGGTGAAGTTTTGAACGCCATTCAACGCCATACACCTCTATTTGCACTAAGCGTCCATCTTTTGCCGGCGACCAGTGCCTGTCAATAATGTCGAGCACAGAATCAGCGTTGATCAAACCGTCCTCGCCATTTTTTGGGCTTTCAAGTTGTGTAAGCAGCGTGACTCTGGTTCCAGGTGGAGACACCGAATCAAGTTTGCTAAGAAACCACACCAGGTGCTCTGGGTCGTGAGACTGAGCTGAAGTGGAGAAAGAGTCTCTTCGTGAAAGCTCAGACAGTAAGTATCTATCGCAAATAGTTACCCTTTTTGATCGCGAGGCTAATGCGCCAAACAGTTCATCCCACACCTTTTCCCTTGAAGTCTTCAGTGGGAAGTTTTGAGAATCAATCACTTCTTGCATTTTTTTCAACACGCTGGAATGGGATACGGTCTGCCCAATTACTGCTTCTGTATCTGAATCCAGCTCAGCAGTGCCGCTTGTGTTCTTCGGGAAGAGCCGCATGAAGGCTTCGTCTGGAAGGATTGCCACCAAGGGCAATGATGCTTGCAGCTCTTCTATTTCACCTGGAAAGCTGACATTTGCAAGTCCTTTTTCGAGCGGCGGCTCCGCAAAATCAATCCGATTTTCCTTTTTTAGCTTGGAGATCAGCGTCATGAGCCTCTTTTTTTCATCGACGGTCAGCTCCTTGCCCTTGACTATTTCGGTGATTCGCCTCATTTCCTGGCCCGATGTAAGAAGCAAAGCCCCATGACTCTGCAAAACTTCAATCAACGCATCCCACGCAAGCCGCGTGGAAAATGGCCCATGTTTTGCGGCACTAATGTCCAAAAGTGCTTCTGGTGACAGACCAAACTGCGCAAGCATCACATGTCTCCAAAAAGCTCATTGAACTGTTCTTCGAAGAATCCATGCGGCCATTCGTCTATGAAATCACCGTTCTCATCGATACGCAGTTCCTTGACTATGCACTCACCAGAGCGATCTTGATCAACGTAGATGATTGCAACATCACCTTGGTCTAGGGTCCCGTCCTTTATTCGTCGTTGAAGGCGAAGAACCATGCTTTCACTATGTGTTTCGGCAATTACCTGGTTCGCCCGCCCTGCGGGATCTGTTGCCTCGATCAGTAAATCGGCCAGTTCTGCTTGCATTCCTGGGTGCAAGTGAATCTCTGGCTGCTCAATCATTATGACGCTGTCCCGGCAAGCCGCCAGCTGCACAATAATCGGAAGAACCTGAGAAACACCAAACCCGACATCAGAGGGACTAAGGCGTACCCCAGTCCTTTGGTCAGTCAGCACCAATCCTGCAAGTTCTCCAACAAAACTATCCCCGCTTGGAGTAACAACTGGTACTGCATCCAATCGATACGGCATCTTCAGGTCCTTTAGGTGCTTTGAAACTAGACGGCGCAATGCAACGTTGTGCAGCAAAAGAAAAGGAATATTTGGA
>DAIOFF010000192.1:0-5160 GCA_036745855.1 Scrofimicrobium sp.
TTAGGTTCGACCAACAAGCGAGCAATACGGGCCAGGAAGGTTTTTCTTGGCCCGCATTGCTCATTGAATACATAAACACGTATCTGGTTTTCCTGATACAGGACTCCTATCTGGAAAACCAGATAGCCTTGTGCTATCGTGAAATCCAGATAGGAGGGACATGAAGTACACGGCACAGCTACCCACCACAGGATCTTTCGGTTTGGCACTGCAGCAGGCTCGTATGGCCCGCGGCAAGTCTCAGTGCGATGTTGCCCGCGAACTTGGTATCTCTCAAAGCATGGTGAGTGAAATGGAAAGCGGGCGTGGCACCCTCTATCTGCGCCGCTTATTAGAGATGGCACACGTCAATGGCTTAGAGTTTTCTGCCACTTGGGAGGCACCTGATGCGCCTGGCAGTTGAACTATACGGGACCAAGCTAGCTACCCTTACGGGCTCAGAACACGACTTCGATCTCACTATCAGCACTGACGCATACGAACGTTTCGGAATCAGTTCAAGCATTCTTTCTCTCTCTATACCGCTTGTACCGCAGCTTCGACGTGATCATGCTGAGAGACGACGAAACTGGTTTAGAGAATTGTTGCCCGAGGGCAACCAACTTTCGTTCATGCTTGCTAATGCCGCCTTGCGAGATGGCGATACCCTAGGATTTCTGGCTCGGTACGGGCGCGATTTTGCAGGTGCTCTTCAAATCTGGGACCTGGATGACCCGACCGAACCCCAGATCCCTAAGCTACATACACTTACCACTGCCGCCGTGGAATCTTTGCTTACAGATCCTGCAAGTACTCCTCTTGGCAATGATGCACTTCAAGGAAAGAGTTCGCTGGGCGGTGTCCAGCCAAAGATTGTCCTTGTAAAAACTGATTCCGGTTGGGCACAAGCACTTGGCGGCTACCCCACAACCCACATATTGAAACCACAGTTAGACAGCATCTTCAGTAGTGTGATCTTTGACGAGGAATATGGAAGCCGACTTGCGCGGCGGTTGGGTCTTGCCACTCATTCCACCGAGGTCACGCGTTTTGGTGATACTCAAACCCTGATAATTGAGCGCTTCGACCGGGACTTGGGACAGCGCATTCATCAAGAAGATTTCAGCCAGATTTTAGGTGCATCTGGCAACCAGAAATATCAGGAAATCGGAGGAAGGGTATCTCTTGGAAGAGTTGCCTCAACGCTGACACGTTTTGTTGGCAGCCAAGAAGTGACTTTTCTGGCACGCCAAGTAATCTTTGCAACAGCAATTGGCAACCTTGACATGCATACCAAGAACATCAGTGTGTTGCATCCAGATTCAAAACCGTCCAGGTTAGCACCCGCTTACGATATGGTCCCCCAACTACACATGCCCGGAGATGGGCGAATGGCACTGGCAATAAACAAGAAATATCGTCACAGCGATATTACTGGGCGTGATCTCACCGATGAACTGTCATCTTGGGGGGTCCGCCACGCGGATGCCCTAGTTCACGAAGAGTTGACGAGGCTCATACGCGTCACAGAAGAAGAAACCCCACTCCCAGGCGCAGCCAAGCTCCTCCAAGAGAACATCCTCGCTACTGCCAAAAAACTTGCAAACAAATAAAGGACTAAAAGTTGATTTTGTGTCTACAAACCAGCATTGCCCGCCTCTGGAATATTCGCGGTCGATAACCTAGAGAAAACGCCTGGTAATGAGGTGTGAGAGTTCTTTTTTCGCCGAGGTGAACTAGGCCGTAGATATAGTGCTTAGACGGGTACTGGTAAGCGTCGCATTGATTCTTTGAAACAAGAGAATCGCGCCTCGAAAACCCATATAGAAATACACACTTGCAGGCAAATCCAAGCTGGCAAAACCTTGAACTGATTCTATTCTTCACCAGAGGTAAGCATGACCGTCTCTCCGGTGTCGATCGACCGGCGAATAGCGGCCTCAATGCTGAGTTCGATTGCACCGTCTTCACCTGAAGTTGACGGACGCTGACCATACTGGACAGATAATAAGTATGCGCGAATGGACTGCCGGAAAGATTCGTCATAGCGCTCCCACCTGTTCCCATTTGCTGAGGGGCGGATAGTTTCAACCCGTTTTGCGGCCTCGTCAATAATCAACAACTCACCATCAAGGTCAGTGAGTCGGAATCGGCCGCGCTCAAACTGGGCAGTAATCTCAAGAAGGTCATCATTCCAGCTTGATGCCCCCGTACCGTGCAAAGTACCCGTGGCTCCAGAGGCGGTGAGAAAACTGATGACTCGATCCGGGGCGCGCAAATCTCCCGTTCCATGAGGCGTCGGGCCCTCAAACGCATTGAGGCGCTCAATAGGACCGCCAAAAAGCTGAAGTAAATCAATCGTGTGGGACCAGCAGGCATAGTGAGCACGGGCATCAATACCAACCAACTGGCCCCATTCTCGCTCACTTACAATCGCAAGCGAGCGTTGCGTGAGCTCAAAGAAGCGATAGTTGAAGCCGATAGCAATATCAATGTGGGCCTCATCTGCACGTTTTAGGAGTTCGCGGGCTATCCTAGCGTCCGCTTCATCAACGTGGGCCTGCCCGTGTACTGATACCAGAGGCTTTTCGACAAAGATCCGCTGCACACCGCGGCTAATCAACTCAGATAGCACGACATGATGCTGTGAGTCTGTCGTCAGGACAAACGCGACATCGGGGTGCCAGGAAACCAAGGCCTCGTAATCATTCAAGACTTCTACATCAAGATTTGCGACAGCAGCCGTTACTTTCGAAAGATTTCTGCCGAGGACAGCTACGCTATGCCCTAACTGCAACAACTCTGGCAAATACTGCTTAACCGCCACGGTTCCCACGCCCACAACGGCCAAGCGTAGTTGGTTATTCCCTGCGTTCTTTTTGAGGTTATCTGGCGACATGTTTGGGCTCCTTCGCGCTACTGCTTCGCGTTCAGTCTAGTCATTAGCGCCGTGCCTCTAGTAGTACGCGCGAACATTTTAGTAGAGAAATGTTGTAGCAAATTGACATTATGGACCGCGTCAAACTGACATTCGGAATATTCGGCGTCCTTTCTACGTGTCGCTTGCGCTATCCCTCTGGTGAACCGCTCTGAGAGGGACCTGCGGTTCCGGCACCTGACCTAACGGCGTCGAAATCGTTTCCCAAACATCCATTGCAATGTAGTCGTGTCCAGAAGCAACCCGCTGCAACAGGCCAAGATCCTCCATCTTCCCAAGCGCAATCCTGGCTGACTGACCAGATATGCCTAGCTGTCGCGCAAGTCTACTGGCCCTAAAGAATGGCTCTGCAACCATCTGTTCCGCAATTGATCGCATTGTACTGTTCTTGGGATTATTGTCCTTGACAACCTCTAAGCTCTGGTCGCGCACAGCAAGCAAACGATTGACCCTAGCGACAGCGTCCCCCGCCGACTCAGTGATTCCTTGCGCAAAAAATCCTACCCATTGATCCCATACGCCAGTAGCACTAAGCTCTGCCAAGCCCTCTTGATACACCTTACGATGCCGCTCAAACCAAGGCGACACTGAAAGAATCGGGGCATCAAATAGACCAGCCTTCATCAATTGCAGCACTATCAAAAGCCTTCCTATTCGGCCATTGCCATCATTGAAAGGATGCAGCGTCTCAAACTGATAATGCGCCATTGCCGCACCAACAACAGGATCGCGCCCATCTGGCGTATTTATCCACTCTATAAGCGCGTTTAGGGATGCCTCAAGGCCCAACCCCGGTGGCATCGGAACAAAGCGCGAATCTTCAACTGTGCCAAACGGACTCCCAATAACTACTGGCGTAGAGCGGATTCTACCTACATCACGAGACTCCGAATTGGTTCCTTCCACCAAGCGGCGGTGTATCTGACAAAGTAGTCCAACAGTGATGCTTGCACCGTTTCGAATCATGTCGTATGAATTATTCGCAGCAAATCTGTAGTTTAATACCTCGATCAGATCCCGGTTTTGTATAAATGTCGAGTCTTCATCCTCAACACCTAAAACCTCTTCAAGCGGAACAAAAGTTCCCTCAAGGGCTGATGTACTCTGTGCTTCTCTCGAAAGAAGTGGCGTCATGAAAATCTTTGCATCTGGAACTTGCCTAGAGGCTTGATCAAGTCTCGCAACCGCTTGATGTGCGGCAATGACTTTATGCCACGTGTGTCCAGATAGTTCAGGTTCGCTACTCAACGGTTCAGGCACAAACGCAAAATGATCGTATTTTCGCCCAAAACGACCATCGGTCCCGCTAAGTGGCACCAAACTACCTATTGGGCTCTTTTCAAACCGGTGAATATCCATGGGGCAACTTTAGAGACACTTAAGTTGCATTGTCTACTCTAAACGCAACTTAAGGCTACCTAAAGTTGCGTTCGCATCACGCGTAGCAACGCGAAGTTGCTTCAAATGTTGAGAAGCAACGTTAGAGCCGCATAAGTTGCGCAGCGCCCAATGAGATAGCCCCTATGTTGATTGTTGCGCAAGACAGGATTGATGAAGCTGGGTTGACTCAATCAGAGACGCTCACACCTTGGAAGGCTTTCGCATTGCCCTTGAACTTCTTTTGGTCGCCTGCATAAGGCAGCTAAATGATTCCTACACCGACTTATCTAGCAGAGGGCACAGCTGGTCGATGATCAGTTTTTCGAGGCCTTTTTCGGCGAGGCGCTGCACGGCTATTCTTCCTCTTCCGCAATTGCATATCGTGTCATGCGATCACCCCGCCACCGCGCACCATGACCTTGTTCTGTTTGATGAGCCTGTCCTGTCGTTAACGGGTGATCTTGCATTGACTGGTGGATCTTGCGCTAGCCAAGCCAGATTTTTGCTCCGAGTGCGTGCGGACCGCAAAGTGTCGGAGGGCTTGGTCATGGGTCAAAGCGGTATACCGCTCCGATGGTTGCCTTTTCGCTCCGAGTGTTGACGCCACTTCAAGTATCGGAGCAGAAACCAGCCCAGGCAGTGAGCTTCTGCACTGACCGCGCGCTTTTGGAAGTGCTACCAGATGCAAGTTGCCTCGATGGATTGTCATCGCCAAGGTCCTCAATCCAGATAGCCCAGGTTGCGATCTGGTCCTCAGTGACCGGTATGCGGCCGGCCATCTCTTGCTCGCCCATACCTTAACGGCTCTTCAGGTTTTGGTGATGGTTGGGGGTGGGGTGGTAGTTTGGGGTTGTGCGAAAAGG
>DAIOFF010000193.1:0-5149 GCA_036745855.1 Scrofimicrobium sp.
TATGAAGATAGAGGTTTACTAAAAATCACCCATCCCTGATTGGCATCAGCCTCCGCCATAGTGCCGCCCGTCTCTACCAGTTAGAAGCCAAATCACCGGCCATTTCGTCACGATCACGAAGGTAGTCGACGATCATTTGAGCGCGGTAGGGGCCAATTCCTTCAATCGCTTGTAGCTCTTCAATCGTGGCACCTTTTAGTTCAGAGAGGGTAGGCCATTGATTGCTTATTGCCTGAATCGTGGTCCAACCAAGCCGCGGAACCATGGCTAAGATTCGAACGCCGCGCGGTTCAATCGTCCGATCAAGATCAGATGGCTCATAAGTCGATAGACCAAGGGTATTAGCCACTTTAGTTAAATCAACTAGAGATTCACCGCTAAGAGAAGAAAGCCGCTCTTCTGCATCGCCCAAATCTTCAGAGGTCCTAATATAGTCGCGCAATACCAACGCGCGCTCAGAAGCAGCGCCCCTCAGCAAATCATCTACTTGGAGGGCAAGCAGCCTTCCTTCGGCTCCAAGTTCATCAATAAAGTCATTGATTTCGCCAGTTATTCGGCGAATCATTTCCATCCGCTGCACAACGGTAGCCACATCCCTTACAGTGACTTCGTTTCGCATCTCTAATACGCCCATAGTGGTGACTACTTCTTCAAGGCGTTGCGTGTATCGCTCAAGAGTGTCAACTGCCTGATTGGCACGGGCCAGCAGAGCTTCAGGTTCTTCAACAGCGTGGTGGAGTTCTCCAAGATAAATGGAAATCATCCGCATTGAAGAAGACAAAGAGAGCACCGGGAGCCCCGTTTGACGGGCAGTGCGTTGCGCAGTGCGATGCCGCATTCCTGATTCATCAGTAGGAATGGACTGATCAGGAAGCAACTGAACATTCGCGTACCTGATGATCCATTGATCAGTGTCCACTATGACTGCGCCGTCCATCTTGCACAGTTCCCTAAGCCTTGGGGCAGAAAACTCTGTGTCTACCCTAAAACCACCTGAACAAATCGCTTCAACTTCGGGGTTCCACCCAAGGACAATCAATGCCCCGGTGTGTGAACGTTGAATCCGCTCTAGTCCCTCACGGATTTCGGTACCGGGAGCTATGAGTCCTAAAGCTTCTCGAAGTTCTTTCTCGCTGTTCAAGTGGCCCTCGTTCCTGGCTGGTCTACCCACCTCAAGTCCCCCTTGTTACATCGATGATTCTAGCGCAGGTATGCACGCGTGGCTTCTTCGACAGTCCTGACAGGGATGACTTGCAATGGTGAATCGTCTTGGATGTAATCTGACTGGCTACCTGAAATAAGCGCCGTAGAGTAGCCAAGTCGCCGCGCTTCTTGAAGTCTGCGTGCAAGCCCTGTACACCCCCGAACGTCTCCAGTTAATCCAACTTCACCCAATGCAACTAACTTACTGGAAAGTGCCTTCTTTGTAACCGCAGAATAAATGGCCACGGCAATCGCTAAGTCTACAGATGGGGACGATGCCCGCGCACCACCAACCGCGGACACATAGACATCATGGTCAGCCAACTCAATGTTTAAATGTGCGTGCAAGACCGCAAGAACCATTGCCACCCTTGCGTGGTCGACACCAGATACAGTCCGCCTGCCATTTCCACCGCCACTTGGTACGACTAGCGCTTGGATCTCAACCATCAAAGGCCGATTTCCTTCTAAAGTGACCGTGGTACATGTTCCTGGAACGTCATCTAAATAGGGTGACACAAAAAGTGCAGACGGATCAGGGATCTCTTCTATTCCATGATCAGTTAGTTGGAAACAACCGACTTCATCTGTTGAACCGTACCGATTCTTGATGGCTCTAAGCATGCGAAGTGAAGTGTGCCTATCGCCTTCAAACTGACAGACGACATCGACAAGGTGTTCCAAAGTCCGTGGACCAGCAAGCGCCCCATCCTTAGTCACATGCCCCACCAATATCACGGGCGTCCCTGAAGACTTCGCTGCCTGAATGATCCTTGAGGTAACGCCCTTTATCTGGTTTACCCCACCAATTGCGCCATCAGCGTCTGAAGTAGAAAAAGTCTGGACAGAATCAAGAATCAATAGTGAAGGTCTTGTCGTCTCAAAATGACTGACAATAGCATCAACGTTATTGTCGGCTGCAAGCCATAAATCATCTGTTAAAGCACCAATGCGCTCTGCCCGCAAGCGTACTTGCGCCTCAGACTCTTCTCCAGTGGCATATAAAACTGGACCGCGCGCTGAGTTCATTCGTGCGAACCTAGCAGCGATGTCAAGAAGCAATGTGGACTTTCCGACGCCAGGTTCCCCAGCAAGTAAAATGACGCCCCCGGGCGTTATTCCGCGCCCAAGTACCCTGTCAAACTCAGAAATCCCTGATGGAAAGGCCTGGGCGGTTTCGATATCAATGCTTGTTACTGGGGCCGCGGCAGTCGCCGCAACTGAAACCTGAAAGCCCTGTCCTGCAAGCTCTGCCGATTGCTCCTCCAAAGTGCCCCAAGCGCCACATTCCCGGCACTGCCCACCCCACTTGGGTGAAACCCAACCACATTGCGCACACGCAAACTGCACTTTTGCTTTTGACATATATCAAGGCTAAACGAAGGTGCCGACAAGTGAAATGAACACTATCTAGGACGCTCTGAAAAACGGTCAACAGCTGCAGCAGTGCCAGAGACTATCAGTATGTCACCAGCATCAACTACTGTATTGGCATCTGCATACGAAAAAGGTTCGCGCGGTGTCAACACAGCAATCACGTGCACGCCGTAGCGGTCCATCGGCTTGGATTCGCCAATCGAAAAACCATCCATTTCCCTTGGGGGGCGCATCTTTGCGACAACGAACTCTTCACGATCCATCTGGATGTAGTCAAGCATCGCTGCGCCCACAAGATGGGCAGTGCGCTGACCTGCATCAAACTCGGGATACACCACGTGGTGAGCGCCAATGCGCTTCAAAATGGAACCATGTTCCCTTGAAACGGCTTTTGCCCAGATTGATTCCACACCTAGGTCCACTAAGTTGGCAGTGATCAAAACAGAAGCTTCTAGGGAAGAACCCACGCCAACTACAGCAGAAGAGAAATCACCTGCCCCGGCTTGTTCTAATGCTTCAGGGTCTGATGCATCGGCCTCGACAATCGGAACAAGTCCCGTGAAATGCTGAACTTTGCGCCTATTGAACTCAACCGCAAGGACTTCTTTGCCCATGCGATCCAACGTTGATGCGACTGCCGCCCCGAAACGGCCAAGGCCAACAACCATAGTTCCACTGGTTCTTCTCTTATCGCCCATCTTTGCCTCCTTCACCCTACGATTGGGC
The DNA here is from genome assembly GCA_036745855.1 of Scrofimicrobium sp. Lineage (GTDB taxonomy): Bacteria > Actinomycetota > Actinomycetes > Actinomycetales > Actinomycetaceae > Scrofimicrobium. The sequence continues at coordinate 3,307 of DAIOFF010000193.1, forward strand.
GTGCCTCAGGCATGCGCACCAAATTATGTTTCTGACGAAGTGCCAGTGCCGTGGCAAGTGTCATAGGACCAAGACGACCCGCCAACATAAGTGCCGAAAGCAAAACTTTGGCACCGCCTGGAAGCTGATCTGTAATACCCATCGATAGTCCAACGGTACCGAACGCAGAGATGCACTCAAAAAGCACCTCGTCAAACGCAAATGGAGTTATCAAAAGAAGTATAAACGTAGACACAAATACTAGGGCAGAACTAATCACTAAAACCCCGATCGCAAGGCGGACGGTGCCATACGATAATCTCCGTTTGAACACTTCAACGTCATGATTTCCACTGGCCTCGGCAAGAACTGCAAGAAACAAAACAGCGACGGTTGTAACCTTCAAACCACCCGCCGTAGATGCGCTGCCGCCACCCACGAACATAAAAAAGGACGTCAAAAGTTGCGTCGCCGGACGCATATCTTCCGAGGCAACAGTAGAAATCCCCAGCGAACGTGAGTTCACCCCAGAAAGTAATGCGCCAAGAGTCTTTTCTGACCAACTCATATTCCCCATCGTGGCCGGATTGTTCCACTCAAGTGCCATTGTTGACACGATGCTTGCAACAACCAAGCTCGAAAACACAGTCAGTGTCAACTTGGCATGAATAGACCAACGCCGCGGTGTCTTCCATGAGCGCACTAGTTCAGTCAAAACAGGGAACCCAATAGCACCGAAGAATGCGCCAAGAATAATAGGTAAGAAAATGCCCCAACTTCCGCCATACTCATCAATACCACCCGGCATATTTACGAATCCTGCATTATTAAACGCCGAAATCGCCATGAACAATGCGTCCCAAAGTGCAGTTCCTAATGGAGCATCCGCCAACCAAAACTGTACAAATAAGCACAAAAAGACGATCGCTTGAACCAACGTGCTACTGACAAGCACGCCAAGAATGATCCGGCTTGTATCTGACAGTGCGCCTGTTGAGGTCGAGCTCTGCATCATGAGTCTTTGAGTGAGACCAAGATGGCGCGATACAGCAAATGCCAACAAAGATGCCAAGGTCATGACACCAAGACCACCCACAAACATTGCGAGAGCAATCACAGCTTGACCAAATAGTGACCAGTGTTGGACGGTATCCACAGTTGTAAGACCTGTCACACAAACGGCTGATGCTGCTGTGAACAATGCGTCAATTGGATTAGTGATGGTTCGCGAGGCCGACGCAAATGGGAGCAACAAAAGTGTCCAAAAAAGGAAAATCAAGCCAAGAAATACGAATAAAGTCAGCCGGGCAGGGTGATTTCTGGCTAGTTGCCCGAAGTACCTTGCTGGAGTTCCCAGTCGATTACGTCGCTCCGCCACAAAGCAATCTTATGCCTTGTGTACCTGGATGGCGCGAAGTGGGGTACTATATCCAACAGAACGTCAACGGGAAACTAAGCAGTGCTGAAGATGGGACACGCAAATGGACAAACCTAACGCGCCCCAGATCCTCACCGTCAGTGAGGTCGCGGATGTTATGCGCGTGTCTAAGATGACCGTGTACCGAATGATTCATGCCGGTGAGTTACCTGCGATTCGTGTTGGTAAGAGCTTTCGCGTTCCTTCGCAGGCCGTGAGTCAACTTTTAGATATCACTTGGTCCAGTTCGGAAAACGAGGCAATTGGCGGGTAAGATAGTCGCCGTTGTTGTTTGACTCGCCCGCTATTTAGGAGGGCCCGTATGGGATCAGTTATTAAAAAGCGCCGTAAGCGGATGGCTAAAAAGAAGCATCGTAAATTGCTGCGCAAGACGCGTCACCAGCGTCGTAATAAGAAGTAGTAGTTGGAGCGGGAGTCGGAAGACTC
>DAIOFF010000194.1:0-5061 GCA_036745855.1 Scrofimicrobium sp.
CCACCTACTTACCACCTAACATCCCACAGTGGTGAGTAGGTGGGAAGTTAAGTGGGAAGCTAGTTGCAATGTGTGTTTTGTAGTGACAATTCCACTGCATCCTAAGTGTTGACCCAGTCGGGTGTTGCTCTGAATCTTGATTCTGAGCGCGTACAGTTGCACCTAAAATATTAATTTTAGCAAGTCAAAATAGCTCTGAACTCGTAAAAAGTCCCGGATCGTGTCGCGAAGTCCTTGATATTCTTTGCCCGTCCGCTCGCCTACCGTCCATTTTAGGTTCATACACTTCGAGAAACGAGATTGCACTATGCATGAGGCTGTCACGACTCATAATTTGAGTAAAGTTTATAGGGGGAAGACTGCACTTCATCCTCTTGATTTGAATATTCGTCCTGGTACTGTGACGGGGTATCTGGGGCCGAATGGGGCAGGGAAAACGACGACGTTAAGGCTTCTTTTAGGGTTGTCCCAACCGACCACGGGTACGGTGCAGATTTTTGGTGTTAATGCTGGTGGTCCTAGGGCGAATGATGGCGTTGCATTCATCCCGAATTCTAGTCCTGTATGGCCGGGAATGACTGGGATGCAGGTGCTTGATCTTTTTGCTAGTGTTCGTGGGACGCGTGATGTTAAGCGTAGAGCGAGTCTTATTGATCGTTTTGATCTTGACCCATCCAAGCGGATGCGCACTTATTCGACGGGTAATCTTCAGAAAGTCAGTATTATTGCTGCTTTTGAGGCCAGGCCGCGTTTGCTTTTTTGTGATGAGCCGACCACTGGTCTTGACCCTTTGATGGGTAAGACGTTTTTGGATGAGGTTCGTGAACTCAAAGAACAAGAGGGAACCACGGTGGTTTTGTCCTCACATATCCTTGGTGAGGTTGAAGCGCTTGCTGATCGGGTGCTTATTATTTCAGGAGGGCGGATTGTTGATGACGGTACGATACAAGATTTACAGCATCTCCAGGCAACTACTGTTGTTGCTGAGTTCACTGAGGTGCCGGCTGATTTAGAGGATGTCCCTGGTGTCTTGCGGATTGAGCGGCTTGATAATCGAAGAGTTAGTTTCGAGGTCAGTGGTGATTTGGGGACAGTTGTTAGTAGTCTGGCAGGGCCAACTTTGGTTGATTTGCGGACCCAGGAACCGACGCTGGAAGAAGTGTTTTTTGCCCATTATTCGCCTCTTAGTAAGGGGGATGAGCGGTGAAATCTGCAGCAACCATTAGTGTTCCTGCTTTTGTGGTGACATGGAGGACGACGTGGAAATCAACTTTAATCTGGGCAGCCCTTTCTGCAGTCCTCATCATTGTTAATGCGGTTGGTTATGACAGTAACTATCCTGACGCTGTCAGTCGCTCTAAGCTTGTGGAGTCTATGAGCGTTGATGGGATTACGCTTTTGTTCGGGCCATCTGATGGTGTTGGAAGTGTTGATGGATTCACCGAATGGCGACTTATGCTCCTCACGCTTATTCTCAGTGTTTGGGCTATCTGCACAGGCGCAAACGTGACGCGTGGAGCTGAGGAGCGCGGCAGGTGGCGGGCACTTGTTCTGGGCAGAGCAAACAAAACAGCAGTGCTGGCGGCCACGTGCTTGGCTCTGATTTCTAAACTTCTTGTGGTTGGTGTTGCTATATCACTGGCAACATTGGTTGCGCAGGCTGCTACTGGTTCCGCTTTGCTCTTTGGCCCAGCTTTTGCCGTTGGGCTTGGAGTTGTTGGGGTTGTAGCCCTATTCGCTATGATCGCTGTTCTTGTTTCGCAAATCCTCTCTTCGCGCATTGCTGCGCAAAATGTGTCACTTGTGATTCTTGCCGCTGCCTATGTCCTGCGGGCAGTCGGGGATGTTCAAGGCTCTGATATCACTTGGCTCTCACCGCTCGCATGGATTGAGAAACTGACGCCTCTCACAGCGCTTAACCCGCTGCCGTTCTTCCTTTCTGCGGGCGTGATTATTGCCGTTTTTCTTGGGTCTATGGTGGCGATCAATCGGCGCGATGTTGGGGACGGAATCGTAAACCCAGCCGTGGGGGAGATGAGGAGCAGCAGTAGGGTGGGCGGTATCGTGCGGATTCAAGCCGAAACAACAATGCGGGCCGCGGTTGGATGGGGCACCGGGATTGGGGCAATAGGATTTGCTTGTGCACTTGTCAGCGATCAAGGAGCAGATCTTGCCAACACATCAAGTCAAATAGCCGATGTGCTAGGCCAAAATGGCAATGACGGTTATCTATCCCTTGTGTTCTTAGCGGTCGGTAGCATCGTTGCGCTATTTGCTGCGATGCAAGTTGGGGAGGTTGTCGCATCGGAAAGTGACGGCAGAACTCTTATCTTGCTGGTAGCAGGTCTCTCCAGGCGCAAGTATTGGACACTTGTCTCTTTGGCTGGACTATTGGGAGTCTTCCTTTGCTCGTCGATTGTCGCATTATGTATGTGGGCGGGATTGGCAACTCAAGACAACTCCCTCTCATTCCTTGAAGTGTTTAGGGCAATGCTCATGTGGGTGCCAATGAACTTGCTGCTCTTTGGAATCGGAATGCTGGTCTTTGGCTGGTGGCCACGTATCGCTTTACCGCTGGTGTACACAGTTTTGGGTGGAGGCCTCTTAATAGACCTCATCGGTTCACTGATTGGTGCACCCGAACCTATACTCGCTATCAGCCTTTGGCACCATGTCCCACGGGTTCCACTGGAAGATCCCGCACCACTAACAATGATTGTGTTCTCAACCATAACTATCTTCGCCCTTCTATGCGGGGCTATTGGATGGAAAACCAGGGACGCCAGATAAAGCCTTTCTCTCTTTAGGTGATTTCGCCGAGGTGTGGGGCAGTTGTGAAGTCAATGAGAGCCTCGACTGGGCCCAGAAGGCCTGGTTCTAAGTCTTTGTAGGTGCGGACTTGTCTGAGGATTTTTTGCCAGCCAAGTCCAATATCTTCGGGGGTGGAATGGGGAAGTCCAAGGTGTCTTAGTGAACCGACTTTTATATCTTCATTTCTTGGAATGGTGGGCCATTCTTTTAGTCCAACGCGCGCAGGCTTTATGGCCTGCCAAATATCAACAAAAGGGTGACCTTCAATCAGTAAAGAATCTTCGCCCCACTGTTCCTGGGCCGCATTTGCTAGGTGCATTTCTTTAGTGTTTGGAAGCAAATGATCAAGAAGGATGCCTGCGCGGCTTTGGGGCGTTGGGCCAAACTGTGTAAGGACTTCTTGGAGGTGGTCGGCTCCATGCAGTACCTCAACAACAATCCCCGCTATCCCTAAGTCATCCCCCCAAACATGCTGAATGAGTTGGGCATCGTGCATGCCCTCAACCCATATTCTGCTGGGCTTTGCCACTTGTGCTTTGGCGTTCTTGACGGCGCGTGAACCAGAGTTTGTGCGTTGCTGCACTGCCCCCTTGGTCTGAGGTTTGACTACTAAATCGATTGGCACGCCATCCAGCCAAAATCCGGGTCCCGTCTGAAACCTACGAACGTTTCCCCGCCGGTCTTCAAGGTCAACCATGTAACGTCCGGCACTTCGCTCTATTCTCACGATGGCGCCAACGAATCCGCTGAGCGGATCTTCCAGGACCATGCCAAGTTCTGCGTTCGTTTCGCGTGGCGGCGTTTTTAGTCGCTGCCGCGTGCCAGATGGGTCGTAGTTCAGTGGTTCAAACACGGCCTAATCGTATGATGAAACGTGCCCCGCGTCTCGCAAAATGAGTTCAGTGTGAGAAACCTGCGAAAAGGGGCGTATCGTATTTGAATGGTTTCTCTACGCACTCTTGGTCAATCAACAAAGCTTCAGAATGTTCTCTATGAGATTCGAGGGGCAGCATTGCAAGAGGCCGCCCGGCTTGAGGCAGAGGGACACCGGATTCTAAAGCTCAACACTGGAAACCCTGCAGCGTTTGGTTTTGGGGCACCGTATCAAATCGTTCATGACATGATTGATGCAATTCCGTTTGCCCATGGTTACAGTGATAGCCGCGGTATTCTTCCAGCACGGCGCGCAATCATTAGCCGCTATGAACAGGTAGAGGGATTTCCACATATTTCCCCGGATTACGTGTATTTGGGTAATGGTGTTTCTGAGTTGATCACAATGACAATGCAGGCACTTGTGAATGAGGGGGATGAGGTTCTGATTCCCTCGCCTGACTATCCGCTATGGACGGCCATGACAAACCTTGCAGGTGGTACCGCAGTTCATTATGTATGTGATGAAGAAAATGGGTGGCAGCCAGACATTGAAGATATTCGCTCTAAAATAACGCCGAACACAAAAGCAATTGTCGTCATTAATCCAAATAACCCGACTGGTGCAGTTTATTCTAAAGAGGTTTTGGAACAGATCGTTCAGGTGGCGCGGGAAAACTCGTTACTCATATTGTCTGACGAAATCTATGACCGGATTCTTTATGATGATGCGAAGCATATTTCCCTTGCAACACTTGCCCCAGACATGCTTGTTTTTACGTTTAATGGTCTGTCGAAAACCTATCGGGTGGCAGGGTTCCGCTCTGGTTGGCTGGTCATCACGGGGCCGAAGAAACACGCGACCGGTTTCCTTGAAGGTGTCCAGCTTTTAGCTTCCACCAGGCTTTGTGCGAATGTTCCAGCGCAGCATGCGGTACTTGCAGCTTTGACGGGTTCGCAGTCGATTGAACAACTGATAGCACCATCGGGTCGTTTACATAGGCAACGTGATACAGCTTGGGAAGGTTTAGAGAGTATTCCTGGTGTGTCATGTGTGAAACCGCAAGGCGCGCTTTATGCATTCCCGCGGCTTGACCCTGAGGTTTATGAGATTCATGATGACAAGCAGTTCATCTATGACCTTTTGGTGTCAGAGCATATTTTGGTTGTTGAGGGCAGTGGGTTTAACTGGCCTAACCCCGATCATCTGCGGGTTGTTACACTGCCAGAGCCGCGAATCTTGGCTGAGGCCATAGAAAGGCTCGGTAATTTCTTGGCTTCCTACAAGCAGTAAGGATTGGACGGCAAAGCGTCCATTTACGAATATCTGGCCGGAGGGTTTCGCCTCTAGCCGGTGGGCTATAAGTCCCCGGCTAG
>DAIOFF010000195.1:0-5024 GCA_036745855.1 Scrofimicrobium sp.
GCATCAACCCTGAGGGATTTGCTTGGTCAGTTGGACCGCGCGGCACGTTTTACTCCCCAGTTTCGGTGATGGCATTTTCTGACCAGGGCTTCACTGGCTTATCCCAAATAATGCACCAATTCGTGCGCCACCACATCCAACCTGAGCATTATCTGAATCTGGTTCGACCTGTCGTCTTTAATGGTTGGGAGGGGCTTTATTTTGATTTTGATGAGAAAAGGCAACTCCATTTAGCAAATACCGCCGCCAAGTTAGGTATGGAACTTTTCGTGGTGGATGACGGTTGGTTTAAAGGCCGCAACTCAGATCAAGCTGGTCTTGGCGATTATGACGTTGATTATGAGAAGTTCCCAAATGGCTTAGAATCTTTTGGCCAAAAGATTCAGAAAATGGGTATGAAGTTTGGGCTTTGGTTTGAACCTGAAATGGTCAGTCCAGATTCCGATCTTTACAGAGAACACCCTGAGTGGGCGATACAAGTCCCTGGAAGACCGCCAAGGCTTGGCAGGCACCAGCTAGTACTGGACTTAGCTAACCCCAAAGTTCAAAATTACTTGGTTGAGAAAGTCGGCGGCGTATTGGATTCTGCCCCAATCGAATACATGAAATGGGATATGAACAGGCATATTACTGATCTGTATTCGCCACACGTCTTCCACCAAGGCATGGCGGGGCACGCCTATATTCTTGGCCTCTACAGGGTGTTGGACCGTATCTTTGGCCCGCGCAAACACGTGATGCTTGAGATGTGTTCCTCTGGTGGCAACCGGTTTGATTTGGGAATGCTCAGCTACGCGGCTCAGATTTGGGCTTCGGATGATACTGATCCTATTGAACGCTTGAAGATTCAAGAGGGACTTAGCTATTTCTATCCTCTTTCCTGCATTTCAGCGCATGTTTCTAACTCACCACATCAGCAGACGCTTCGCGCGACGCCTTTGCCCACCCGCTTCAATGTGGCGGCTTTTGGCTCCCTTGGATATGAGTACGACTTGGACTTACTTGATGCGCATGAGAAGAAGGAAATCCAAGCACAGATTAGTTGGTACAAGACGTATCGCGATTTTATTCATGGGGCAGATTTTTCGCGGCTGGACTCACCTAGATCATCCCTCAAGCAGTGGCAGGTGAGTGATGGACGAATGGCCATTTCGGGGAACTTTCAGTTGCATGTGGACGCTGCCCCCATTCCAGATCGCTTGGCCATTTTGGGGTTGGAACCGGATTCTTTTTTCGCAGTTACATCGAAACCTCAACATTTGGACTTGGATCGGTTTGGGGCTTTAATCCACCATGTCGCCCCTGTGCGGTTAGACCCACGCGGACCAATTATGCGCCATGTCAGCAAATACTACGCTTTGGATGATGCGGATGAAGTCTACGTTGGGACAGGAAGCTTGCTAGCTAAGGGAGTATCGCTTCAATCGCAGTTCCTGGGCTCTGGGTTTAAAGATGGTATTCGGTTACTTGGTGACTTCGGTTCAACGCTCTACGTGACACAAGAGGTTCAGTGGGATGAAGAGATTTAGATATTGGCACCGTTTCCCATAGAATTGCGAAGAGGGACTCACTGACTGGCGAGTAAGTGTATTGGCACGTTCCCACTTGATTGACGAAAGATGAGCGCCGCATGTACTCATTTCTGCTAGCAATAATCTACTTTGCATTCATCAGCCTTGGACTACCTGATTCCCTGGTTGGTTCAGGTTGGCCTGTAATGCATCAGGACTTGGGCGTTCCCGAATCTTATGCGGGCATGCTGACCATGATCATTGCATGCGGGACTATCATTTCAAGCCTGCTGTCAGATCGCCTCACACGCCTCCTTGGAACAGGTTTAGTTACCGCTATTAGTGTTGGAATGACTGCACTTGCCCTATTTGCTTTCTCTGTGTCCGGCTCTTTTTGGCTGCTATGTATTTGGGCTGTTCCCTACGGTCTAGGCGCGGGGGCTGTTGACGCCGCACTCAACAACTATGTTGCACTTCACTATGCGTCCCGGCACATGAACTGGCTTCATTCATTTTGGGGTGTCGGCGCATCAATCAGTCCGTTCATCATGAGTTCTGCACTCAGTTCAGGCCTTGGTTGGCACGGCGGTTATCGCATTGTCGGAATCATTCAGATTTCCCTGACTGTACTGCTATTCATCACACTGCCGCTGTGGAAGAAAGTCCATCCAACCGACAAGAAAGATGATGTTGCCGAGGCCGCAGATGTTTCTACCAAACCTCTTGGATTATTCGGAGCTCTGCGGATACCAGGCGTTAGCCTTGTCCTCATCGCATTCCTTGCATACTGCGCGTGGGAAAGTACTGCCATCCTCTGGTCGTCAACCTACTTAGTAGGTTCGCGCGGCATAGACGAAGTGACTGCCGCCGCATTTGCTTCACTGTACGTCCTTGGCATAACCGCGGGAAGGTTCCTTTCCGGGTTCATTTCAGACCGCCTCGGCGACAAAAAAATGATTCGCTTGGGAATGTTTTTCAGTGCAGTCGGGGTCGTAATGATAATGCTTCCGCTTGATACTGAACTGCTGGCGCTTGCAGGCCTTGTCATTACGGGACTTGGTAGCGCGCCAATCTATCCGGCGATCATCCATTCAACCCCAACAAACTTTGGTGCCGCCAACTCCCACGCCATCATCGGAATCCAAATGGCGGCCGCATACACGGGGACCACTTTGATGCCGCCTCTGTTTGGCGTGCTTTCGTCCTGGATTGGCATGTGGCTGTTCCCGTTCTACATGATCGTGTTTGTTTTGCTGGCGGCTCTAATGACTGAGCGTCTCAATGGGATGATTGCCGGGCGCGACGCGTAATCTATCAGAATCATTTAATGTAATGCACAAAAGAGCGCAGGTAAAAGGCAATTTGACAACGGTGTGTAGGGGGCTACATACTTAGCGGGTCGGGCGGGCCGAAGGCCATCGGTTATCACCCAGATGACGAAGTTGCGGGTGAAAATCCCGCCACGGCAACTGTCGTGTAGCTCAACATTTAGAGCGCGTTTCATCCGGCGGCTGATCCCATGTCCGCCCGGCACTAACTAGGAGGACTCATGGACCCTTTGCGTTTCGTAAAGAGTCGACGCGTTCCACAAACTCAGCCCGCAAATGATTTGCAGATACAAAATGGAGCGGGCGGTTTTTCGTTTGAACTGGACGACGCGGCACGGTTGCGACGATTCTTGACCCTTGGGGTTGATGGTGGAACCTACTACGCTTCCCCGCATGCCTTGGCTATCGAAAGTGCTGCCGTACTGCAACGAATGGCAGGTGACGCCCCAGAGGAGTTGGTCGCCACCATTGTTGATGTTTCAATGCGTGGGGCCGCAACAAAGCAAAATCCTGCTTTATTTGCTTTGGCATACGCGGCCTCAGTTCCCGGTGCCGCTTCGCTCGCTTTAGAAGCTTTACCGCAGGTAGCGCGAACTGGTACACATTTGTTCCAGTTCGTAGATTACGTCCAGCAATTTCGCGGTTGGGGCAGGGGACTTCGCAGAGCTGTCAGTAACTGGTACACCAGTAAAAATGCAGACCAACTGGCATATCAACTGGTGAAATACCGTAAGCGAGAAGGCTGGTCGCATCGCGATATGCTGCGCCTAGCACACCCAAAGACCGACACAAAAGCATTACGTGATTCATTCGCTTGGGTAACAAAAGGTGAGGCTGGTAGCGAACTGCCAGATATTATTGTCGGATTTTGTAAGGCTCAAGAGGCCACCGACACCCAAAGCTGGACGACACTCATTCACAAATACGGGTTGACATGGGAGATGCTTCCAGATGCTGCATTGTCTACCCCTGCCGTTTGGGACACTTTACTTGACACAGGAATCCCACAAACGGCTCTGATGCGTCAGCTGCCAAGACTCACCCGACTTGGTTTACTACCCGCGCTTGGTGGAAGAACTAGCGAAGTCGCAACCCAGTTAACCAACCAGGAACGGTTACGTGGAGCCCGACTGCATCCCATCAACGTTCTAGTTGCTGCCCGCACCTACGCTTCAGGGCGCTCGGCGCGTGGCTCTAACATTTGGATCCCAACGCAAAGCATTGTGGACGCATTAGACGCCGCGTTTTACGAGGCCTTCGGGGCCATCACGCCTGCCGGCAAACGAACCATGCTAGCCGTAGACGTTTCTGGTTCAATGGGCGCACCAATTTCTGGAATGCCCCTGACGGCACGTGAAGCCTCAGCGGCTTTAGCTTTAGTGCAACTTGCTACCGAACCAAATTCCGCAGCCTTTGGTTTTGCCCGTGATAAAGGCACTATCTGGTCGCGTCGAAATGCGATACTTGAACCCTTAGCAATTTCGCCTCGCAAACGCCTAGATGACGCACTACAAGTGATAGACACTATGCCTTTCGGCGGCACAGATTGTGCCCTACCAATGCTGCACGCAACCGGGAACCACCTTGCCATCGACACATTCGTGGTTTACACGGACAACGAAACTTGGGCCGGAGACGTTCACCCGCACGTAGCCTTGGAAGAATACCGACAAGCCTCTGGCATTCCAGCAAAGCTTGTTGTAGTTGGCATGACAGCCAACAAGATCAGCATCGCTAACCCAAACGACTCAGGAATGCTGGATGTTGCCGGATTTGACTCCGCAGTCCCAAACCTGATTGCAGACTTTTCCCGTGACTGACCCACTAAGTGACAACGTCTTCGACCAGAGCGCCGCCACTAATCCCAAAGTGGGCGTCTCAGACGCCAAAGCCACCCGCGCCCGCGAACTACATCAAAGAGCAATAGAGGCCGACAACCTAGCTGCACACCTGCGCGCCGAACGCGATCAACTGATACTTCGCCTTCGCATTGAAGACCCCAAACGCTGGTCTTACAGCGCGCTTGCCTCGGCTCTTGGTTGCAGCCGGGAACTTATTGCCCTAATAGTCCGTCGCAACGCGGATTAGGGTTTCTTTTCTGGCCCCTTCTGGGTTGCCAAAAAGCGCAGAAAAACCGGAAAAACCCACACCCCACCCACCCTGACAGAACTAATAACCAAATAAA
>DAIOFF010000196.1:0-5007 GCA_036745855.1 Scrofimicrobium sp.
CGGGACTGCTATGTCCACTTCAGGTGCTTGGTCGAGTATGGAAAAACATGTTTTGACAGGTTTAAGACATCTATGCTTTTGGCTGTCTGTTTGGTGCTGTCACACATATGTAGACGTGCCTCTCTGTTGAACGCGGTTGTGCGACGAGCCGCGTCGGTCATTGCCACTTCGTCTATTAACGTATCCAAACCTCTTAGAGTCGTCATAAGACGTTATAAACATAGTAGCAGTGAAGACACTGTTGATGCAAGCATGGATTGGTATTGCGGTTTTGGTTGCATAAAACCCGGACAGGTTAGGACGTGAGCTTCAGAGTCAGGAGGAAGAAGCCTTCACATTTTATACTTCTGTCCACTTTGTCGATTGGCAAAACATATTCAGGCAGACGATAACAAAATGTATATTGCCGGGAAGTGCACACCTAGACCATATGGCGCTCGAGAGTGTAGCGGTCGGGATAGGAAGGCCAACAAACTGGTGTGGGTATAGATGTCTCCGTAGGCTGTCTCTGAGATGATACTAGTCTAACTGTGTGACCATCTATTTCGGTCACACAGCAGACGTCATGCGGTTCAAATATTCCTACATTTGTGCCTGGTATTTATGATCATTTTGATTCTTGGTGCAATATTTATGGCGATTATCATTTGTACCGTGTGGATGACGTAGTAGGGGTAGTCCACTTTTATTTTGCTGTTCAAACTGGATACAGAGACCAAGGTCTTATGCGTCGAAGTCTATACTGATCACACGGAATGCCGTGTCGGCCATGTTCAAAAGGGGACGGAGTTGTTATGAAGTCTGATCAGAATGAACGGACTCAGGCAGGGGAACCTCAAACCCCGGATTCGCAGAGCGGAGTAGATGGAGGGCGCACTTCGTAAGTTTTAACGCCGCAAGCCCCAAAGGAACGTAGGGGCGAAAAAACCACAATTCTTTTTGGCTAAAAACCTGCGGAGTAATTGCGGTGGTGGTGTTGTGCATTGTTGCTGTTGTGTCCTTTCTACCTGGAATTATTGGGTCAGACATTCTTTCTGTCGGTGCGAACCGAACTCCCAATGTGAAAGTAGAAAAACCTCCCCTTACTTTGGATGATCGTATCTCAGTTGGAAGACTTATCGATGGAGTCATGACGATAACCGGCGGGCAATAGAGCGGTTGGCAAACCGGACTCAGGCCGATACCAGCAGGGTCGTGTTTGATGTATCGCCCATGATCGACAGTATTTCGCATGACACGTTGAAAACTATTGGCCGGTTGGAACCGCTTTGGTCCATGAATGAACGCGAAGCCAAGATCATGGCCGAAAGGTTTACCCCTGACCCAGGGCCTGACTTCAATCCAAGGCAAATTGCCGCCAACTTGTCTGAACAATTGGGCAAAATTATCGTCAGAGTTGGAGCTGAAGGCACCTGGTTTGGGGAGGGTGGAACAGTCCAGCATATCCCAACCATAAAAGTGCGACCCGTTGATTCAAACGGTGCTGGTGATGCACATAGTGGTGTGCTTTGTGCCTGCATTGCTAAGGGAATGGACTTAGAAAGTGCGTTGAGATGGGCGAACATAGCGGGAGCCTTGTCAACCACCAAGATTGGCCCAGCTACATGCCCAACTGCCGCGGAAATCGCCAACAACGTAGCCAGAGCAGCGTAACTTCAAGGTTCCCAAATGCCGCGCGAAACTACATTTTGCGAACAAATTAACGAGAGGCGTTGCGGATTTGCCTGAAGAGTTCGTCAATCGTTTGGAAGACGGCTGTGGTATCAGCCGCGGTATGAAGCGGGTGCTCAAGCCATTCATTTTGAAGAGCCTCCATTACGCAGCGAAGCATCGGCCCATAATTGTTGCCCTCCCAAGGGAACTGGGCGAAATCGGGTTCACGGAAGATTTGTCGTATTCCGCCTGCGTGAACTTCGATGGTGGAACTGGCCCAAAATGGTGCCTGCAAGGTTAACCAGCCGGCGGTTCCAGCTACAGAAGCCGAAAGATCCATGAACTCAGTGATTGAACTGCCTGCCTGAACAAATCGTCCATCGTTATACTCGAACGTGAAATGTGCGCTGAAATCCAAGCCGTCACTGCGGACAGTTCCTGTGGCTGAAATTTTATCTGGTATTCCAAGGATCGTATGTGCCAGAGTCACCGGGTAAATACCCCGATCAAGCAGTGCACCACCACTACGGGCTAGGTCCAAATGACTGCCTGGGCCTGGCATCACAGTCCCAAAACCTGCACGGATGTTCTTGACCTCGCCAATCAAACCGTCTTGGATTTTTGCCTGGAAGTCTCTAAAAAGGGGAGTGAACTTCATCCACATTGCCTCCATCAGGAAGACACCTTTTTCTTTTGCGAGGCTAAATAGGATTTCCGTTTCGGAAGCATTCATTGCGATCGGCTTTTCGACCAAAACATGTTTTCCGGCCTCAATCGCACGTTTGGTCATCTCGAAGTGAAGAGCGAAAGGAGTTGCGATGTAGACGATGTCAACGTCAGGGGCCGAAATGACTTGGTCAAAATCCCCCGTCGACCGCGTTATCCCATATTCTTCAGCGAATTTTGCAGCATTATCTGTGCAGCGTGATTGAACAATGACGACCTCGGCATCTGGTACATGCTGTTGAAGGTCAGGAATGACGCTTTTGGAAATAGTTCCAGTTCCTACGGCTCCCCAACGAATCATTTTAATCTCCTTTGATTGGTGTAGCTAATAACGAACTCGAACGGCCAGCCATGGACGAACTGGTAAATCAATCCTGGTTGGGGAGGAAGCTGATTCTGTCACGGTTTCGATGGTCATGTTCCAGGTGTCGATGACATCAATCGAAGCGTTCGCATCTGCAGGGAGGTTAAGTGTGATGGCACCAGGTTGGCGGTTGCCAATGTAGTAGATCTCGTATTCGCCACTGACGCCTGCCCCGTGTTGGGCCGCACCGATTCGGATAGGGTCAAGACGTCCGGTTGGGGATTCCTGAATGATCTGTCGCAGGAAGGCAATCCGCGTTGGACTTTCGCCTACCAGCTTCCCGCCTTTTGCCCACCAGAGTTCATCCCGATCATTCACATAAGTCTCACCGTGAGTAAAATAGCCACCGCAAATAGTGGTGGACCAGGCACGGTGGACTTCTTCTATAGCTGTGAGGTTACCCCACTGTTGTTCGACATTACCCTCATATCCGGCCTCATCAACCACAACCGGTTTCTTCAACCTGCTGCGCATTGTGCCTACAGATTCGGCGTCAAAAAGGCCAATACCCTGAATCGATGCGTGTGTGATCCAGTCTTGGTCGTTTTCATAAAGTGTGGTTCCGTTATGGATGGACCGAAGGTGACCTGCATGATCTTCTTCGGTGACGATTCTGCCAACCCGTTCCCAGTCAAACGCATCTTTTGCCCACACGAAATCCCATTCGTTAGCTAGAGACCACCAGATATTTGGGAAGGCTGCAAGCCGGCGAACGATGTAACGGACGTAGCGATCATCAGCGGCTTCACCCATTTCGGCAAAGCCCCAACGGTCATAGGGGTGGAAAAGAATCAGATCAGCTTGAATTCCTAGCTCATTTAGTTGAAGAATTCTTTTTTCGAGGTGATGAAAGAAAACAGGATTAAATCGCGTGTAATCCCATTCTTCGCCGTCTTTTTCGAAGGCATAGTATTTGGGTTCGTTTTGATTGAAATCATAAGATTTTGGAAATACGCACATGCGAATCTTCGTGAAAGGAGAATCGGCCAAAGTTCTAAGCGTGGTTTTCTCTAGTTCATCGCCCTGATGCGTCCAGGCGTATGCGGTGGTTCCAAATGGAATATAGGGGGTTCCATCTTGAAATCCGAAATGAAACTCGTCGGTGACTTGCACGACCCCGGGAAGTAAAGACGCAGCAATCTCAACGACCCCGACAAGTCCATCTAGAGATCGCGATGTCGATTCAATGCTCCAAATCCATGAGCCAGGCATGCGTGGAAGGAAACGAATGATGTACTGGCCATTACCATCGTAGAAACCGCCGACCTCAACAGATTCATCGCCCAACGTGAATGTGGCGGATAACTCAACATCCACAAACGGATTACCGTGGGATGGACCAGAAAGTCTGACCTCAAAACACTCGTTTTGTAATCCAGTTGCAGGTGCATCAACAATGGCTGAAGCGCGTTGGACCCCGTCATCTTCATATTCGAATGATGGAGCGAGTCGGGGCGGTTCGCTTGCGCCCGCTGAAACTTCTTTCATGTCTTCCCAGAACTGGGCGGCAGCAGACGTAGGGATTCCGGCATAGTGCATGAACTGGCCAAGGCTCATGGAAGCATGCGGCCCCAAATGCTTGGCCATTGCGGCGATCTGCGGAAAGGCCTCTTGGAAAATAGCGGCGGCGCGTGGGTCTGCTAGGACGTCGCTGGTTCTTGAGCCAATATGAAAAGGCCTCAAGGGACGCAATTTTAGTGGGTTCACCACAGCAAATTTCATGAGACTACCTACTTTGTGAGTGTTGTCTGGTATGTCTGCTTCCCAGCTAAAGCTGCATGCCGACTGCCATCTGGCAAGACAACCGTGGCACGCAACCCTTCGGGGATGGTTACCGTTAGATCGAAGCCGTCCCCATTTAGAGTCCATGTGGAGCTTAGCTCGCCGTGCGGTGTGCGTAGAGAAGCTGATATCGAACCAAGCCGCGAATCAGGGTAAGGTCTGATTTCGACCTCGCCATATCCTGGCGTTAGTGGGCGGATTCCCGCCGCGTATTCGTGCAGGAATGCGATTACAGCACCCTTGGAATAGTGGTCCAAAGAGTCATGAGCATTCCCGTCTTTGTCGATCCCATTCCATGCTTCCCAAATAGTGGTCCCGCCGCGATCCAACATCACCATCCAGCCGGGTTCTTCACGACTAAACAGCAGATCATAGGCGATGTCTTCGTATCCGTAGTCAGCTAAGGTGGGCAACAGCAAGCCCGTTGAGAGGAAGCCCGTTGAGAGCCGGTTCCCGTTTTCTTTGATGAGATTGACGAGGTT
>DAIOFF010000197.1:0-4953 GCA_036745855.1 Scrofimicrobium sp.
GATTGCCCAAAGTTGAGCTTGTCGATCCCAAATGCGAACTGACTGGAGAGGAATATCAAAGTATCGCGGCTCATCCGCGGTATTGACCGAAGCGGCACCATCTTGAAGAGGCGGTGCTTGTTTTTTGTCTCCACTCAAAAATGCAATCAGGGCTTTACGAGGAATTGACACCTTTTCGTCCGGAGAAACCCGTATTGTTGATGAGTTGTCATCAAACACACTCAGATTGCCACGCCAGCTCACCTGAACTTCATCAGATGGTTCAACGTCCGGCCCCGAAATCAATGCTGATATTGGAAAGTCTGGGCTAGGTGTGGGGTTAGTTTGGCCAACTAAAGGCAGCATAGCCGAAGTTAATGTCCCGACTCGTTGTGGCGGCAACTCTAATTCGCAAGATGTCGAATCGATTTCTTGAACTGCAGCAGGACTCAAATTAATTGGCCCGCCGCCATTTTCAGATTCAAGCTCACGTAGAAGAATAGTGACGTTTTTTATCGGCGCATCGCCATAAATGAACATGGAATCTTTGCGAGGTTTTGCCTCACCTTTGTCTTCCGACCAACCCGCAACTAAAGTTGCACATCCGAAATCGGATTCACCATCTCGATTTAGCCGCCCCAAACGCTGAACTATCGATGACCACGCTGACACCTCAGAAACCAACCAATCAAAAGAAAGATCGACACCGACCTCAAGGGTTTGGGTCGCGACGACGGTTCCGGGGCCATCGGCGTGGAAATCTTTATCAAACGGACGAAATCTCGATGTCAACAAAGAAATATGTTTGGCAGCTGGTGAATCCGAGTTCATGACGGACTCCCTTTCAAGCTCCCTAAAAACGGATTGAGCCATTGCCACAGTGTTCACAAAAACAACGACCCTCTCTGCCCCAGAAGCCCACGCTTCGGCAGTGCTCTTGACTAGCGCAGTTTCTGTGGCACGGTCAGAATTAGATTTAACCCAAGCCATTGTTGTATCGCGTTTAGCGTGCAGACGTTTTAGCTCGACATGGCTGTTAACATCCTGCATAGAAAGGCAAAAACTACCATTGCCTAAATCTTCCAACTCGGGTGGGATAGTAGCGCCCAATAATACGGTTTGTGATTGAGGCAAGTTTAGTTGCTTCAAAGCTAGTGATTGCATTTTTTCGACAGACAATATTGTATGAATTGCCTGCGCCGAAAGATGAGGCTCATCAAAGAAAACCAAACGATCTATTGCGCAAAGACCCGCAGAAATAGGACGTACTCCAGAGGAAACCCCAAATCCGCGGAAAAGAAGCCGTGATACAAACTGGTGGCTGGTCAAAGATACCAGAGTGCAGCCCGTTGACCTCATCCACGCGTAATCGTCACTACGTTCTCCATGAATGCTTCCAACCAGGATTGCGATGTTGTCATCTGGACCTGTTAACTTTCGTAAGGCCGAACCAACCTGAAAAAGTGGACCACTTTTAGCATTATTTACTTTCTCCGCCATCTTCGTCATATAGTCAAATGTTGAGTCAATAACGGCGCGTCGATCAACGACATGGAAAATCCGTTGTGGTGCTGTCCTAGGTTTGTCACCATGCAGTTGCCGTGCCAGTTCGTAAACGGCCATGGCCAAGACACTAGTTTTTCCAAGTCCGGTAGGTACAGAAACATTCCACGGCCACCGCCCCTGGTCCGTTACCTGTTTTATGGCATTCGATTGCCATAAATGCGGTTCAAACTTACTTATCTCCCAAAAGAATTCTTCAAATGAAGGGAAAGCGGTCATCTTATCGTCTCTCGTTTCGCACGGGAAGAAACACTCCGAAGCCGTCTTCTTTTGAAGCGCCGAGAACTAAGGGGCCATTTTGAGGCTCTTCAAATTCGATTGTCACCCACCACTGTCCAAAACCGTCCGTGTAGGTGGAGTTAGCCCACATGAACTGATCACTTTCGATTGGTTGCTTTGAAGCATCTATCGAAATAAACGATTGACCATATTCTTCAGCGATAGAATGTGCAACAACGACTTCATTCGGAAATGCGCGAAGAGGTGTTGCTGAACGCCATTTTCTTGCGGGGCCAGACCATGTGGCAGGGTCTAAAGTCTTAATTGGGCGAGGTCCCCCAAGATCGTCCCCCAAGGCCTCATAAAACTCCTCCAATGGTGGATTGGCAAAATCAGTTCCCTTGGGGGGAATTAATCCAACTCCGGCAACCTTTCCGTTGGCATGTTTATGACCTGAAATGGTGAGTGGAATCGCTGACCATTCATTAGGCAATTGTTTGTTAATGCGTCCCATTAGCGAAGGTATCTGCCATTGGTTACGTGGTTTTGCCAGAGCCTCGACGTGAAGGCGCGTTGTTGCATCTGGAATAGGGAGCTCGGAATAATGCAGAGGACAAACATGCGGTCCCGAGTCAATTATTGGCAATTGATTGACAGAAGGATCACTAGAAAAAACGCGTTCGAAGTTTGCGTCCATCCATGTCAACGTGTTTTGTTGCCACCCACGCCACTTTCCCGAAGAAAACTTCGAAGGAAACCAAGTCTTGCTATATGCAGGCGGTTCCCATGAGCTCTCAGGTCCTAAAATCTCGACAGTCGCTGTATCATTTGACCGCCCAAAATATGGAACCAGTTTTGCGGCTTCAGTGAGGGATTCAAGCTGACTTTCGTTCAGATTGACATCAATGACGAAATCTAAGGTATTGCCAGCTAAAGCAACAGCGTCCTGAGGTTTGAGTTCACGGTTTTTAGAATTTATGCCGAAAAGGTCAAGAGAATGATAACGTCCAGGTTTTTCCTCACTCGAAGAACCGAGCTTCTCAGGCAAACCTGTCCGATCAGTGTAGGTGGGCGGTATATTCAGGGCCGTATGCTGGGGCGCGTGGATTATTGGCGGTGGAGCCTTCGTGATCTTAGCAAGTGCATCAAACGCGTTTTCTTTGTGTATCGAATCAGTGAGTGCGTGTGCCCCACTTTTTAGAGCACCGAGAACGCGTACCGGCGAAGGCGGCCACTGTGAGACGCCTTTTTCAACGAGACCATGAAAGCTCATGCGTAGAAAACGGAATCGAACGATGCAGGTCATTCGTTATCTTGCCCCTGCTTCGACATTTCAGTGCGAACGCGGTCTTCAATTAGTGTGCGTTGAGCCGGAGAGAACTTGAGGTTAATAGGCGGTGCAAACTCAAGTCCAAGTTTTGCAGCATCCTCAATGGCTTCGCGAAGTGCTTCAATGATTTGCTCTGTATCTGTGACCTCAAGTTTCTCCGGTTCAACTTGCCCATGGCGAACCCAACCCCATTGTCTGTTTATCTGTACCAACGCACATCCGCTACGAAGGAAACCGTCAGTGTTTGCTAGGGCGTGGCCAGCCATTGCCAAAAGGGTTAGAACTGTTAGGGCCGCCGTTTTCACATCTGAGTCTTCGAACTTCAAAGAACGAAGAACTGACAGAGAGACACTAGACTGCTGCAAAATCAGTTCACACACGTATCCGGTGATCATAGGGCTGGAAGGGACTGATCCAAACCCATGGACTGATGGCTTGTCTTTCGCGGTTGAGCGCGCAGCTAATGCACCATCCTTCCCAAAAGTAAGCCGGGATTTTTCGGAAGCTCCACCAGCCACATCGAGTTTTGTGGATCCTGTTTTAACTGGAATGGCACCGTAACCAACAATTTCTGAAGAATATGCGCGAGGCAGCCGGTGACGCATTGCCGTTCCAGAAGATAACCAAAAGCCATAGATTGCAGAGTTCGGAAAATACTCGTAAAGTTTTTCGCCGGTGTCGGCACTTGTCGTTGTGATGATGCTCTTGACGGAGCCCTCTGCGTCGTTTTGCCAAACTTGCTTGGAATCCTCATCAACAGCAAACCGTGCCCATGCGTCCGCTTGACGGTGCGAGGCCGTCCATGACGTAACAGTGATGCTGAGCGCATCATCAATTTGCTTTTGAAGAAATGAGCTTTCCTTAGAATCGCTTGCCTCTCCGGTAATGATCAAACCTGGAAAGCTGATTCCCAAGTCTTCTTGAGATTCCCACAAGGCTGTTTCGGCGCGGCCTGACTGTGAGCCGACACTGTCAATGGCAACGCGCGAAACAAAGCGTGGTTCACCATCTTTTCGTTCGATACCTGAGTACCATCCCCCGGTTGTCTTCACTGGCATAAATGCGTTTTCTGAGACCGCAAAAGTAGGGCTTTTGTCATCTGCTGAAGAGCCTTTTACTGGAGCGTAAGATGCTGGAGCTATCGGTGTGCTCGAACCTCCAAGAGGCTCATACTCAGCCTCAATTGCCAAGCCTGCAGTGTTGGAGTCAAGGACGTTTCTGCGCACTTCGTCTTTGAGTTTAGAAGTCATTTCGTGTGCCTTTCAGTTAGTGATTCGAATGAGTCCGAGGCCGTAATTCTTCGCTTTGCCAACGCCCCCAATTACGGCATTCTTGAATGCTTCTGCGTCAGTGACGGTTCCAGTGCCAGTTATTTCCACGGCTGGAATACGTTTATTTCTACCGCCAAGCATCAAAGTTTGAAGTCTGCCGACCTTGAGGTCGGGGCTTACGGCGAATCCAATGCGTTCAAGCTTTCGGGTTGCCCAGGCAATCCGTTCCTCTTCAGGGACGATGACAAGTTTGGATCTATAGGCTTTCCCAGTCACGCTTTTGATTGTCGCACTCAGCTCCGACGAGACATTTGGAGAAGGCGAATATTGCGCGTTACACAGCAGCGCGAGTCCTATTTGATCGCCGACCTCAGGAGCCGCGACAAGGTGTTGGGTGACCAGCGCTCCCAAGAGCTCAGGTTTTTGTAACGGGTCTTTTGTTTGAACTAGCAATTCCCGCTCCTTTTCGTTCAAGTACCATAAGGTTCCAGTGAAAGAGCGTGGGCAGTTGACACCTTCGGAATCTGTGACTCGTTCCAAACCTGACATAACGTGTGCGTGGGCGTGCTCGCGGTTTCGAACTAGAGCTTC
>DAIOFF010000198.1:0-4892 GCA_036745855.1 Scrofimicrobium sp.
CAAAACTAACAGGAGTCGCAGAATCGCCAATGGCGAACAACCCTAAAGTTGTACCAACAAACCCACCGGCCTCTTCAGTACTGAAAAAACTTCTGCAGACCTGTGTCGCTCTGGTGCCGCACGAAAACTCATAGGTGCTGCCATTGCCGCGAATAACAAGAGATACAGAGTCTAGAGGCTTATCGGTATTTTCCGGGTCAAGGGGAGCCTCAAGTAAGACTTTTTCAGCTCCATTAGACCTGGAAATAACGCTCAGCACTCCATTCATGATTCCAATGGTGGCCCACCTGTCTTCGTGAACGAATGCAACGAGGCCTGCTTGGATGCCAGGCAGAATCTGCTCGGGGAAGAGAACACAGGTCCAAGAAAACTCTTCGTGCTGTTGCCTTCGCGCCAAGAACGCGGGGGTCCCAGTACCACTTAGGTCTTCGTTACTAGGGGTTAGCAGCACTCCACCCGGACCATGAGAATAACTTGCAAGGCCCCGCAGACTCATCCAGGCCGAGTCTTCTTCAACCGACCTTGCCGCAAGCTTTACTTCACCTTGCTCTTGAATGCGGCCAACTCCAGGGGCAAAAACAATGCCATCAGGACTCCACGAAGCCGGGATCAGGAATGTTTCGCGACCAAGCACGTGAGCATCATCCTTCGCGCGCACCGCAAGTCCCACAGCCCACCAGTCTCCATCAGGCGTGTCAACCAAGTCGACGTGCCCAACATTTTGAATGAGCTCTTCTTTCCCTAGATGTCTGTGGGTGAGAAGAGGACTTCGCGGGTCCACCCTGTACGGTCCTGTTACATTCTCAGAAATAGCGGCAGTAACCGAATGATTCCTACCCGTTCCGCCCTCGGCAACCAAAAGATGATAACGCCCATCATGGTAATACTGATGGGGAGCTTCAATCCAAGCGCCCCTCACTGCGCCATGCCACAAGATGTGGGTTTGACCCACCAACTGAAGGTTAGCCAGGTCCAAGCGACGCATCCAGATTTCCCCCGGACCACCATCACCGCAAAGACAATCGCGCGCCATGGTGAACCAACAAACCCCATCATCATCAAAAAACAAAGACGGATCGATCCCTTTGGCATCTAACTCAACAGGAGATGACCAGGGGCCAGCAGGATCGCTTGCGGTACAAACGAACGTCTTTTCGCTTGTGAGATTCCGGGCCAACGTTGCCACCACATAGAAGACACCATTGTGATGACGGATAGTCGGTGCCCAAATCCCCTCATTGACACTCATTCCTGAATAGTCAAGCATGCCCTCATCCGCGATCACGTGGCTGATCTGGGTCCAATGCGCCAAATCTTGGCTGTGATAGACCGGAATGCCGGGAAAATAACCAAATGTCGAAACAACCAGGAAATAGTCTTCACCCACGCGGCAAATCGAAGGATCTGGGTTGAAACCTGGAATAACAGGATTAGTAAAGACTGCTTTTTCAGATGATGGGAGCATCTGACTTCCCAGTGCCCGAAGTAATCGTTCCTTGCTGGGTGCCTGCAGGGAATGCGGTCTTGAGTCCGTTAAGCTGAGCAGTCCAGGCGAAAGGAGAGTCCGTAACTATTTGGATGTTTTCACCGGTGCGCGAAACCTCAAACTGGAAACCTCCCACACTCAAACTAGACTTGTGCGCTTCGGAAAGGTCATTGAGCACCAGCGTCACTCCATCGGCCCACTCATAATCTGGGCGGTCACTTCGGGCCCCCAAAGGCAGCACAGTGTCACCCCTTAGGAAAATACCCAAAGAGTCAAACCCATACTTATCAGTTACCCAGCGGCCTCCCTCTATGCGCCTGCCATCAAGAACATGAGTCCAAGAACCGGCAGGCAAATATGTGTGAGTAGTTCCGTCAGCCGTGAAGACGGGTGATACCAGCAGCGACGGCCCAAGCAAATACTGGGTATCGACATCAAAGGTGGTCCGGTCCTCAGGGAACTCAAGAACCATCGGACGCATCATCGGTGTGCCAGACTCAGTAACCTCATTTTCTGCCGCCAAAAGATAGGGCATCAGTCGCATTTTGAGCTCAGAAAACTGCTTTGTGATCGCCACCGCCTCGTCATCAAAAAGCCACGGCACCCTATAAGAACTGGAACCATGAAAACGCGAATGCGAAGAAAGCATTCCAAATGCCACCCAACGTTTGAAAACATCCGCGTCAGGTAGCCCCTCAAACCCGCCAATATCATGGCTCCAATAGCCAAACCCTGACATGGCTAAAGACAAACCACCACGCAAAGTTTCACCCATTGCAGCAAATGTTGACGCACAATCGCCACCCCAATGCACAGGGAACTGCTGGCCGCCAGCCGTCGCAGAGCGGGCAAAAACAACTGCCTCGCCTTCGCCGCGTTCCTGCACCAACAAATCAAAAACGGCCTTGTTATATAGCTGTGCATAATAGTTATGCATTCCCCGCGTTCCACTGCCATCAAACCATTTGACGCCAGAAACCGGGATCCGCTCACCAAAATCAGTTTTGAAGCAGTCAACACCCATATCTAACAGGGCCTTTAGTTTGGCTATATACCATTTAGAAGCTGCAGGATTTGTGAAGTCCACGATCCCCATTCCAGACTGCCAAAGGTCAGTTTGCCAGATAGACCCATCCTCATTCTTGAGCAAGAATCCAGCGGATGCAGCCTCATCCCACAAAGAAGAACGCTGCCCAATATAAGGATTGATCCACAAACAAATCTTCAGACCTCGCGCCTTCAGACGCTGCAACATTCCCTCAGGATCTGGGAACGTCACCGGATCCCAGACGAAATCGCACCAGTGGAACTCCCGCATCCAAAAACAATCAAAATGGAAGACTGATAACGGCAAGTTCCGCTCTATCATTCCATCGACGAACGAGGCCACAGTGGCCTCATCGTAACTCGTGGTGAACGATGTAGACAGCCACGTGCCATATGACCAGTTAGGAACTTTCGGGGGGCGTCCAGAAACCGCCGTATAGCGGTCAAGAACATCTTTAGGGGAGGGGCCATCAATAATTAGGAAATCAAGGACGTCGCCTGGCACTGAAAACTGGGCCCGCGAAGCGGCTTCAGAACCAACCTCAAACGATACATCCCCTGAATCCAATACGAACAAACCATAACCAGCGGTCGACACGTAAAACGGCACATTCTTGTAAGCCTGTTCGCTCGCAGTCCCGCCGTCCTCATTCCAAACATCGACGCTTTGTCCGTTCTTGACGAAGGAGCCAAAACGTTCGCCCAGTCCATACGTTCTTTCCCCTGGGGCAAGATTCAACTGGGCAATGGTATAACGATCTCCATCACCAGTGGTGGCGTGCGCAATTGAACGTTCGTCTAGAGTTGTAACCACTTTCCCTGCAGAATAAAAATCCACGTGCCATGGGCCAGAGCGAGGAATTCGTGCCTGCAAATTACCAGCATTTATAGTAAAAAACTCATCATTACTGCATATTTCCCCGCAATAATCTTGCGGAAAATAAACATTAAAAAGAGGATTCTTGTTAGGGGTCCCCCGGAAACGTTCAACCGTGACTCGGATAATACCTTCTGTCACCGCCCGAAATGTAACAGTGAACTCGGGTGTATTCAAGGTATCGCCGCGATGCACTATCTTCCGCACAGGTGCAAATACTCTGATACTCCCATCTTCGCTGTCGGCCAGGACAGACCGGACTTCTTTCGCGCGTAGGACATCCATTCCACTGCGATCAAGCCAGTATCCGTTGGTGAACTTCACTAGGTACCTCCGTTGTTGTTTATAGGTCGGTTACGCCTTAACGCCGCCAGCAGAAAGGCCAGATTTCCAATAGCGTTGAAGACTAATAAAGACAATGATTATTGGGACAATAGAAATCAATGCGCCAATGATGACCAAAATTTGTAGACCAGGAACTGTCATTGAAGCTTGGCTCCATCCAGAAAGTCCTACAGTCAGTGGCTGCAGACGGGTATCGTTTAACACTAAAAGTGGCAGCATGTAGCTGTTCCAAGTGCCCATAAATGCAAATAACACAATGGTTACACCACCAGTCATCAATAGCCTTGACCCAATAGATGCAAAAATGCGGAACTCTGAAGCCCCATCGATTCTCGCGGCTTCAACAAGTTCAAGTGGCACTGATTCTTGGGCGAACACCCATGCAAGCATCACACCGAATGGGTAAACCAATGATGGCAACAAAACACCCCACATGGTGTTGTTAAGGCCCATATCAATCAGTAATAGATACGTTGGTTGTGCTAGTACTGTTGTTGGGACAAGCATTGATCCCATGACAATTCCGATGACGATTTTTCTGCCAGGGAACCGATAAATTGCCAATGCGTAACCCGAAATCAAGCAGATTAATGTAATGAGGATTGAGCCAACGCCCGAATAGATTAGGGTATTGAGAAGCCAACGCCAGAATATCCCGCCATCACGGGCAGTCAGGTCAAGAATATTTTGCCAAAAATTATTATCCGCAAACCAAAGTCCAGGCGTAGAAAATAATTGTCCAGCTGATTTTGTCGAGGCTACAATGAGCCAGTAAACGGGCAGCAGGAAATATATCGCGACAACGATCATGAAAATCCATGCGATTCCTCTAGCCCAAAGCGCCGGACGCTCGCCGCCACCCGCAGAAGTTTTCGAAGACTTACGCAAAGACGCACCCACGGTTTTTGTTTGTGTACTCATGATCGTGTTGCCCCTTTCTTACCCGATCGGTTTGACAATATTGCAACTGTGATTGACAGGAGGAATGTGACAAACCCGAGGATGATGGCCATTGCAGACCCAAGATTTGGGTCACCACCTAACGTTGTTGTTTGATATATGGCCATATTTGGTGAATAGGAAGATGAGACATTAGATGTGACTGATCGAAGAACCATAGGTTCATTGAAAAGTTGA
>DAIOFF010000199.1:0-4856 GCA_036745855.1 Scrofimicrobium sp.
TACCCGGCTCTTGCCGAAAAAGACGGCGGCGAAATCACTGAGTTTCAACGCGGCGCACACGCCGCGTGGGCAGAGAACTTTGAGAGTTTCCTGCGCTCACGCGGCCGCGACAGCCACATTAGCCGAACATGGTTTTGAGTAGGTGTTTAGGAGGCCCGCTCTGAACTTCGGTAGTTAGGGGCTTGGCTGGTTATCGAAATATCGTGCGGATGAGATTCCCTCAATCCGGCTGACGTGATTTGAACCAGCCTTGCCTTTTGCTGCATTTCGGGAAGAGTACGCGCACCCGTGTAGAACATGGACTGGTGCAGCCCACCTACCAGCTGATACACGTTATTAGCCAACGTTCCTGAATATGGAACCTGCCCCTCAATCCCTTCAGGTACCAGTTGGTCATCTGATGTGACCTCTGCCTGGAAGTACCTATCTTTTGAGAAGCTCTTGCGACCACGCGAACTCATGGCACCAAGTGAGCCCATTCCGCGGTAAGCCTTGAACTGTTTCCCTTGAGAGAAAACCAGGTCCCCAGGGGATTCTTCGCATCCAGCCAGCAGTGAGCCGATCATGACGGTATCAGCGCCAACTGCAATTGCTTTCGCAATATCACCTGAGTATTGCAGTCCGCCATCCGCAATGAGTGGAATGCCCGCTGGAATGCAGGCCTTTGAAGCCATATCAATTGCTGCGACCTGTGGAACGCCTACGCCCGCGACTACCCGCGTCGTGCAGATTGACCCTGGGCCGACACCAACTTTTACTGCATCTGCGCCAGCATCAATAATTGCTTGGGCACCTTCCTGGGTGGCTACGTTTCCACCAATAATGTCAATACCTTTGAAGGCAGAGTCAGTCTTCAGCCTGGACATCATGTCTAGGGCAAGCTGAGCTGCCCCATTTGCGGTGTCCACAACCAGAACATCTACGCCGGCCTCAGCAAGGGCAATAGCGCGCTCCCATGTGTCACCCCAGTACCCAAGGGCTGCGCCAACCAGAAGTCTTCCTTCCTGGTCTTTTGTTGCATTCGGGTACTGCTCAGTCTTCACAAAGTCCTTGACTGTAATCAAACCAGCCAGTCTGCCAAGTTCATCCACCAACGGAAGCTTTTCCACCCGGTGCTTTGCAAGCAAGTTCTTCGCAACTTCACGTGAAACCCCCTGCGGCGCAGTGACCAAACCTTCGGCCGTCATCACGTCAGCAACGCGAGTGGTTTCCCAATCAGTTGCCGGCAGAAACCTGAGATCACGGTTTGTGACGATGCCTAGCAGCTTCCCGTTATCGTCCACCACCGGCAGCCCAGACACTTTGTAACGACCACAAAGCTCATCTAGCTGATCAATGGTTGCGTCCGGACCCACCGTGACCGGATCTTGAACCATTCCTGATTCAGATCGCTTTACGCGGCGAACTTGATCCGCTTGATCTGCGATGGAAAGGTTCCTGTGGATAATCCCAATTCCACCCTGCCTTGCCATTGCAATAGCCATTCGCGCTTCAGTAACCGTGTCCATAGCCGCGGAAACTAGCGGAATTCTTAAATTTAGATTTTTCGTGAGCCGTGCTGTTGTATCGACGTCGCTAGGCACAACGTCAGTGAGTTCTGGCAAAAGCAGAACATCATCGTAAGTCAGTCCGGTTCCAACAAACTTGTCTTCGCGATATAGCCCCATGAACCAAGACTAGTCACCAATGCGAAGTTACTCAGACTTTACTATTGCGGAGCGCAGCGGCGAAACTTGGGCTGACCGGCAAATTTGGCAGTAAGAGCATCTGGAAAAAGTGATACACATCTGGTTTTCCTGACCAAGTTTCTGAAGCAGGATGATTGTTTGGGTCTAGTTCGTGAATCCACCTTCCAGGGGCCTCAATCAAATACTTCTTCGCATATTGAGACCATTGTTCAATATCAGAAGAAATTTGGTTCAGCTCCAAATCTTCTGGTTGCTCACTTTCCAAGACCTTCTGCATGATTATTGCTGCGCCGATTGCTTCACAAACTACCCAGTGCATGCGCTGGCGTGTAACTGGGTTCCCATCAAAATCGGTGGTGTAAATGAACCCTGGAGCGCCATCGACATTCCATCCATCAGAAGCGGCGCGTTTAAAAAGAGCCCTAGCTGAAGGCAACATCCAGTCAGGACATTCACCATCTATAGCCAAAAGTGATCCCCGCGCCTGCAACATAAGTCTTGACCACTCAAAACCGTGTCCTGGGGTAGCACCAAACGGACGGAACGGGTGGGCTGGCTGATCAAAGTTGTAGTCAGGCAGACAATTCCAGTCACCGTCATAGTGTTCTGGGATTCGCCACGCATGCCCCTGAGCTTGTTTCGCAACAAACGACAATATGCCAACTGCCCGATCCAGATATTCCCGATTGCCAGTTACATCTGCCGTAGCCAAATAGGCCTCGACAGTATGCATATTGGCATTCACGCCGCGGTAAGCCTCGGTTTCATTAAACTCGCGGTCAAAAGATTCACGGACCCGCCCAACTTCTGGGTCAAACCACCGTTCCTCTTGATTTTCGATTGCAAGGGCAAGCAGCCTTCCCGCATCCGGGTCATCGGCAGCCAGCGCAGAGTTCGCAGCCAACAGGACAAAAGCATGTGCGTAAGCTTCTTTGCGGTCATCAACAACCACACGTTTGCCATTTGCGTCAGTTTCTGTCTCTATTGATGAAAACCAGCCGCCATTTTCATCGTCAAAAAGATAAGTCAACAAAGACGACAACCCATGGTGAACATATTCTTCACAGCCCTCAATGCCTAAGAGCTTCCCGAGGGCGAACACATGAGTCATCCTGCATGTTATCCAAAGTTCTACAGGACGCTTCGGATCAACCTCACCCGAATCAGACATGTACCCATAGCCCGTTTGAACTTTAGAGCCTTTTGCAAACTCAATGGCAGCCCGAATCTGCACCATGTTGTCATTCATATGCAAATACTATTCGATTCGACCACCATCAGACACTGTGTGTCAGTGGGCAACCGCTGAAAGTTCCCGAATAGCTAACACCTCATCCACACATCCAGTAAGTGAACGCACCCGCTGCAAAGCC
Organism: Scrofimicrobium sp.; assembly: GCA_036745855.1. GTDB lineage: Bacteria > Actinomycetota > Actinomycetes > Actinomycetales > Actinomycetaceae > Scrofimicrobium. The sequence continues at coordinate 3,062 of DAIOFF010000199.1, forward strand.
GGATGCACAAAGTCAGGAATCACATCTGATATGAGCAAAAAATGTCTGCGTGTCCCAGTCAGAGTAGTCCGAAACTGATCGACTGCCCCCGGTAATCTACCAAGCAATATGACAATGTCTGGGTCAAACTGCTGGATATGAGCAAGGAGGAAATCACTTCCTTCAGATTCGGTCCGTCTTGGAATAGCAATATTGCGCACATCAAATCCCTCGTTACACAGCGTAACCCCAACCACAGTTGCCACCATTGATAAATCCTGCCAGGTAACAACCGTGACGCGCATTCGATTGTCCGTCACCTCATTGCTGCATGTCAGCTGATCTTCAACTTGCAAAAGCGCCATGTAAATAGTGGTAGAGACCGAACGCCCCGGAAGCGCCCCGCCCACATTGTCATTAGCTTCTTGGACCGCGGGGTCAATCAAGCGCGTCCAAACATCAAGCAAACCTTCGCGTGCTACTTCACGTTCAAGAGCCACGCGCAGCTCAGTAACGCTTCGACTTGCAAGGTTGAGTAACTCTGAAACAGACAATGGGGGTTCGTCCGCGTTGAGTCCCGCAGATTGCACTGCTGCATCACCTGCCGCAATGCCATCGGCAATTAACCGCTTCATTCGCCGTAGACGTTCCACATCGGTCGGCGAATACTGCCGTCTACTCCCTTGCACACGTCCTGTAGGTCCAGCGCCGTATCGGCGATCCCAACTTCGAAGTGTGGATGGAGATACCTCTAAAACCGCTGCTACGGCCGAAACACTTAGAAAAGTCTCCTGACCATGTGGATTGTTCATAGCTACCCCTTCCCTAACAACATCTAGTATGCGTCACTTCTTGACAACTCGCACCTGCCCTTTTCAAAATCGTCAACTCAAAACGCACAACTTGCATAATCATTGCACAAGCTCAACCAATCGCTAAACTAATATATTCCCAACAGTGTCATAACAAGTTTCTGATTCGACTTTTCATATTTCATAGAATTTCGCAAGAGTGAGTTACGTCACTTTTGTGGCTAAAAATGTCATAACAGGACCCGAACAGTATCCAAATCGTTATGAAAATGATGCACTATCGCCACAATTCTCGGCAAAAATCTCACCTCAAAACCTCCTTGACCTGTATCTATTTCCCAAAGGTCCCAGATTCACGACTGATACTTGCATAAGTAGTGCGTAACTCTGTACCATGAACGACGTAGCAACAAAATATGAGTTGGTGGTCTTCGAGCTAAGGAGGCTCAAATGACTGATGTATCTCGCCTTCCAGGCCCATTAATGGAGAAATGGGATTGGCAGTACCAGGGGGCGTGTAGAGAATTGGATACGGAATTGTTTTTCCATCCAGAGGGTGAACGTGGTTCTTCTAGGCGTAGGCGCGCAGCAAATGCGAAAGCAATTTGTGCGACTTGCCCAGTAATGGAACAGTGCAGAACGCATGCATTAGCGTCGCGCGAGCCCTACGGTATATGGGGCGGCATGACCGAAGAAGAGCGACGCGAGTATTACGCAGTTATGCGTATGGCGTAGTCGGGAGAAAAAGAGGCCTTGGACCAATAAGTCCAAGGCCTTACTTTTTTGCTTAGGTCACTTAACTTTCGCCAAGATGTCCCGTGCGCCAAGGATTAGATAATCTTCCCCGTCATGCTTCACTTCTGTACCGCCGTAACGACTGTAGATAACTTTGTCACCAACAGCGATATCCATCGGCACGCGGTTTCCCTTATCGTCAATCCGGCCTGGCCCCACTGCCAAAACTTCACCTTGCTGAGGCTTTTCTTTTGCACTAGCGACTAGCA
>DAIOFF010000200.1:0-4847 GCA_036745855.1 Scrofimicrobium sp.
TCGGCAAGAGCCGGGTATTTTTCGAGCATTTTCTCTAAGAGACGCAGCGTCATGGCGGCATCAGCATCTGCCGTGTGAGCCGTGCCAATGGGGGGCACGCCGTAAAATGCACATAAATCCCCAAGCGTTCTTTTGCCCTTCCTGTACCTATCCATCGCCCGGTCCAAAACTAGTGGGTCAATGACAGGGGCAACACTTGTGAGCCGCTCAGCCAAGGGGAGCACGCCATGACGTTTTGAATCAGCCTCAAGCAGTGGCAGATCATAGCCAGCGTTAAAGACCACCACAATCTGACCTGCGCGAAGTTGACCTTCCAAAGCCTCATTGACCTCGTTCAAAACATCCTTCGGAGGCCTCCCATTTGCGCGCGCATATTCCGTGCTTATCCCGTGGATTGCTGTGGCCCGCTCTGGAATCGCCACCCCAGGATCAGCAAGCCAATCTCTGGACACCAGGGAACCTCCCTTCGCCCCCGACTCTGAAGTGACAATCGAAGCAGTCACAATCCGATCATCAGTCGGTGACACCCCGGTTGTCTCCGTATCAAAACCAAACCATTGTGCGTCTACCCAAGTTGCATTCATGTATCTATTGTTCCTCCCGCCACCGACAAATCGTTTTTCTGTCTTCCTGATGGAGGGGACTATCACCACATAGTGACTAGCGCTACACTACCTGTGTGACTGAGATTGAAATCGGGCGTGGAAAACGGGGGCGGCGGGCATACAGCCTCGACGACATCGCACTCATTCCCGCTAGACGCACGCGGGATCCTGAAGACGTAAACGTGGGCTGGCAAGTGGACGCGTATCACGTTGATATTCCAATCTTGGCAGCCCCAATGGACTCAGTTATGAGTCCCCAAACAGCCATTGAGTTCGGAAAACTTGGCGGTATCGGTGTTCTTGACCTTGATGGCCTGTGGACCCGATATGAAGATGCAACGCCGCTGCTGGAAGAAATCGCTGCACTACCAAAAGAAGCTTCGATTGCGCGGCTCCAAGAGATTTACTCTGAACCGATCAAAGAATCACTCATCTTTGAGCGTTTGCGGCATATTCGCGAATCTGGCGTGGTTGTTGCTGGGCGCCTTTCACCGCAGCGTACTCAACGATATTGGCGGGCCGTAGTTGAAGCGGGCGTTGATCTTTTTGTTATCCGAGGCACCACTGTCTCAGCTGAGCACGTTTCTGGGCGCGTTGAACCCCTGAACTTGAAAAGATTCATCTACGAGCTAGACGTTCCAGTACTTGTTGGTGGCGTTGCCACATATACCGCTGCGCTCCATTTGATGCGCACTGGGGCTGCTGGGGTGCTAGTTGGTTTTGGAGGAGGCGCGGCCCACTCAACCAGGCAATCACTTGGTATTCATGCGCCAATGGCAACAGCCATCGCTGACGTTGCTGCGGCGCGGCGGGACTATATGGACGAGTCGGGAGGAAGATACGTTCATGTAATTGCAGACGGTGGGGTAGGGCGCTCTGGCCTGATGATCAAAGCTATAGCGTGTGGCGCGGATGCAGTCATGTTAGGTGCGGCGCTTGCGCGGGCAAGTGAAGCGCCAGGGGGTGGCTGGCATTGGGGTTCTGAAGCGACCCACCCAGAGCTGCCTCGCGGGCATCGCGCCGAAGTTGGGACAGTTGGGACCATGCAACAGATCCTTTACGGCCCCTCAACGCGCGACGATGGTTTGTTGAACTTCATAGGCGCACTCAAACGGACCATGGCAACGACTGGATACAGTGAAGTGAAAGACCTCCAACGCGTGGAAGTCGTCGCCTCGCCTTATCACGATGAATAGACTTGAAATGCGAAACGGAATCGAGGGTAGTGACAGATGACAGATTCAATCGAGTATCGCCTTGAACACGACACAATGGGTGAAGTAAAGGTTCCAAAGAGTGCGCTTTATAGTGCGCAGACACAGCGGGCTGTGGAGAACTTTCCAATTTCTGGCCAGACACTTAGCCCCCATCACATAAGTGCATTAGGGCAAATAAAGCGAGGCGCCGCAATCGCAAATGCTGAGCTTGGCGTTATTGATCAAGAAACTGCTGACGCGATTGTGTCCGCAGCTAACGAAGTCATTAGCGGGAAACATGACAAGGAGTTTCCCATTGATATTTTCCAAACGGGTTCTGGAACCTCATCAAATATGAATGCGAATGAGGTTATTGCAACCCTTGCCAGCGCCCGCACCAAAGGGAGTGCAGTTCATCCAAATGACTCAGTGAACGCCTCGCAATCATCGAATGACGTTTTTCCAAGTTCCATCCATATTGCTGCTTACCAAGCCATAATCGAGGTGCTGTTACCAGGGCTTCGGACTCTGGCAGATTCATTATCCAGGAAATCGCAAGAGTTCTCAGACATCGTGAAGTCAGGGCGTACTCACCTAATGGACGCAACCCCAATTACTCTTGGTCAGGAGTTTTCTGGATATGCGCAGCAGGTTGAGTACGGCATTGCTCGAATAGAAGGAACGTTAGAGCGCTTAGCGCAACTGCCACTTGGCGGAACAGCGGTTGGAACTGGAATCAATACTCCTGATGGGTTTTCGCCTCGCCTTATTGAGTTGATAGCGGAAAATATGGGGTTACCGTTTGTGGAGGCTCCAAACCACTTTGAAGCGCAAGCTGCTCAAGATTCGTTGGTTGAGGTCTCTGGGGCGATCCGCACGGTTTGCGTGTCCCTCGTAAAAATTGCGAACGACCTGCGGTGGATGGGGTCGGGGCCACGCACAGGTATTGGTGAGATTTCACTTCCTGACTTGCAGCCGGGGTCTTCAATAATGCCTGGAAAAGTAAATCCGGTTTTGCCCGAGGCGACTGTTCAGGTTGCCGCTCAGGTCATTGGAAACGACGCTGCGATTGCATTTGCGGGGGCGCAAGGCAACTTTGACCTTCTGGTGATGTTGCCTGTTATGGCCGCGAATCTGTTGCAGTCAATAAATATTGTTGGCAATGTATCTGACACCCTTGCGAAACGGTGCGTTGACGGCATTGTGGCTAATCGTGATGTTTGCCTACGTTATGCGCAATCTTCGCCATCAATTGTGACACCTCTTAATCGCCTTATTGGTTATGAGAATGCCGCTAAAATCGCAAAACATTCTGTGAAGAATGACATGACGGTTCGTGAGGCCGTTGAGGACTTGGGATTCGTGGCGCGTGGTGAAATAACGGCAGAACAACTTGATGCAGCTTTAGATGTTTATTCCATGACACGGTCCGCTAAACAGTAAAAGTGTGGGTGGTCCTGGTTCAAAGGCGCGCTAGGACCACTCATTTATTTGGGATTGATGACTTAGCTTTGTTGCGAGAAATGCGGCTGGCTTGTTCATGGGTTTTCCTCGGAAAATCATGCCTGATGCGGGCGGTGAAGCAGAAACCAACACTATTGTGGCGGCAATACGTGAAAATCCCTGACTTTCATGCTCCCAGAATATATACTGGGACTTACGACCTAAGTCGCGTATGAATGAGATCCTCAACGAGGAGAGGGAAAAGTGAAAGCCGTTCAATATCGAGAAGTTGGTGGACAACCAGAAGTCGTCGAAATTGCTGACCCGGTTCCAGGACCTGGGCAAGTTCTACTAAAGATGACTGCTGCAGGCCTTTGCCATTCGGACATTGCTGTCATGGATTGGCCCAAAGAAGCGTACACGTGGGACCTGCCCCTTACTTTGGGACACGAGTGCGTCGGCACAGTAATCGATGCAGGTGAAGGCGCAAAGCCATTGGTGACAATGGGAGAACACGTCCTGGTATATGGTCCCTGGGGGTGTGGACGTTGCAGCCAGTGTGCCACCGGATATGAGAACTACTGTTACAACGCTGCGAAAATGGGGATATACCCACCCGGACTAGGCAGTCCGGGCGGGGCGGCCGAATACATGTTGGTTGATCGTGCCCGCTACCTGGTGCCCATCGGAGACCTTGACCCTGTCCAGGCCGCACCATTAACTGACGCAGGATTGACGCCTTATCACGCAGTAATGCATTCAATGCCGAAACTGAGTGCTAACTCGGTCGCAGTCGTATTTGGTGTCGGCGGACTAGGGCATATTGCAATTCAGCTTCTAAAACACCTATCGCCAGCAACAGTGATCGCCCTGGATGTGTCTCCGCGCAGCCTTGATCTTGCAAAGACCGTCGGGGCCGACTACACGTTCACATCCAACCAAGATGCGGTTGAACACGTGAAAGAAATTACTGGGGGTCTAGGCGCAGACGTGGTCTTCGACTTCGTCGGTGTCCAACCCTCTGTTGACCTTGGTCGGCAGATGACCAAGGTAAGAGGCGACTGGAATATTGTTGGCATTGGCGGGGGAAGCGCAAGCGTTGGGTTTGGCCTGCTTCCATACGAGTGTCAAGTATTTTCGCCATACTGGGGCACCCGCGCAGACCTCTACGATGTGGTTGCTTTAGCACAAAAGGGGATACTTGATATCCACACAGAAACTTACAGTTTGGACGAAGCCCCTGAGGCATACCGGCGCTTGCGGGCAGGAGAGATCCTGGGTCGCGCAGTGTTAGTGCCGTAGTCCCAAAAACGGCAGATAGAGAAGGTGGGGTTCCTTGAATGCGATTCGAGGGACCCCACCTTTTTATCCAATGATCTGGTCCAAGAAACATGAGACCTGTGTAGTTCGGGTCATGCCGAGGACATATTGGATGGGACGTCGCTCACAGCAGGCCCTGTCAGTTTTTCACCAGGCACTAAAGCCGCTATCATTGTGTCGTTGTCAGGAATGACTTCAAACCAGCGGGCGTAGCTTAATGGTAAAGCCTCTGCCTTCCAAGCAGATTACGCGAGTTCGATTCTCGTCGCCCGCTCCACGTGCA
>DAIOFF010000201.1:0-4842 GCA_036745855.1 Scrofimicrobium sp.
GTTCCTTGGTCATACCAAGGAACGCCGCTGTAGACTATCGCATTTGTGTCAAGAATCTGATCAGTTTTCTGCATTTTTCACGCTTCCTAAAGTCATTTGCAGGGCATTGCGATAACAAACATCGGTGACTAGCTCACCTAAAAGCTCTATATCGTCGGGGGCTTCACCCAGTTCCACCCACCGGCCAACAGTGTTACAAAAGATGCGCCGGAAAAACTCATGTCTGGTGTATGACAGGAAAGACCTAGAATCTGTGGTCATGCCAACGAAGTTACCTATAAGGGTCTGTTCAGCAGCAGTCTTCAACTGTTGCTCTATCCCAGAGCGGTTGTCGTTGAACCACCAAGCTGCCCCCAGTTGATGTTTTTGTGCCATGCCGCCCTGAAAACACCCCAGAATGGTTGCGAATGTGATCCAGTCACTTGGGTTTAGCGAATAAAGAACCGTTTGGGGCAGGTTTCGGGCAGTATCTGCTGTGGCCATGAGCTTCACTAAGGGAGAAGCAACAGAATCGGTGCCGATTGCGTCAAAACCAGTATTAGGCCCCAGGTTCTTCAAGCCACGGGCATTGATATTTCGATTAGCGTTTGTGTGAATCTGCATTACCCAATCATGCTCAGAATAGATCCGCATGAGCTCTAGCAGTAACCTGGTGCGGTACTTGGAGACGTCCACAGCGTCAATGAAACTGTCCCCGGCGCGCCCGCGGTTCCAGATGTTCTCCACTTCGTCATCTGTTGCCGAATCGAACGTTATGCTATCAAGACCATGATCTGACAGTCGCGATCCAAAAGCTGCAAATAGTTCCACGCGTTCTTCCATTGCAGCTACCAAATCAGCAAAACTACATATAGAGCGGCCAATGGCTTTCTCCATTTGTGTTATCCAAGGCCCGAAACTGGGGGAGTCAACTGCAAGGGCCAAATCCGGCCGGAAGGCTGGAAGCATAGTGAAGTCAGTACCTGCATTTGATAATTGTTTGTGATAAGACAAATCATCGGTTGCATCATCGGTTGTACAGATGACCTCAACGCCGAACTTGCGAATAAGGTTTTGCCGCGAAAACTCCCTTGAAGAGAGCATTTCATTAGTCTGGTCAAAAATGCGTTTCGCGTTTTTTCTGGAGAGCGCCTCATTGATTCCAAAGGTGCGCTTTAGCTCTAAATTGGTCCAAACATAAACGGCGTTTCCAACTGCCCGTTCCATTGTTTCAGCAAAGGCCTCAAACTTCTCCCAGTCTGAACCGTCGCCCGTTATGAGGTGCTCAGGAACCCCAGCGGCGCGCATCAAACGCCATTTGTAGTGATCCCCGCCAAGCCAGGCATCAACTATTCCCGAAAAACACTTGTCTTCCACGACTTCCGTCGGCGCTAGATGACAGTGATAGTCAACGATTGGAAGGTACTCTGCGTAATCATGAAAAAGTGTCTTGGCAACTGTGCCTGTCAAGTAGTAATCCTCATTCAACAGCATTTATCGGCCCCTTTCTGTGTCTTGTGCGGCGCTCGAAATTCTTGAGTCTTCGCAAAATAGCAACGTTTGCATGAGTCCTAAGAATAGCACTTACTGCAATGGAATTAGGGTGCGTGTACTATAGTGAAAACGTTCGTATTGGGGGCGTGAATGATTGAAGATAGTCTTCTCTGTCTAAGAGAAGTACCTTAGTATCGAACGTGGCACTGCAATAAGGTCCCGGCGTGGTGGCCTTGAGTCTAGAGAGGGAAGCAACGTGGCAAACGACAACAAAATCACGAAGCTAGCAATAGTTGGTGCAGGTTGGCGGGCGGAGTTCATACTGGGCGTTGCGATGGCGCTACCAGAGCGTTTCGAAGTAGCCGGAATCGTGGTCAGGAAATCAGTTGTTGCAGCCCGAATGAGCGAAAAATGGAAAGTCCCAGCATTTTCGACTGTAGAAGAGCTGGTGGCAGATCGACGACCAGATTTCATTGTGCTGTCTGTGCCCCGTGAAGCAGCTCCTGAACTGATTCAAAAAGCCATCGGTATGGACATTCCTGTTCTGAGTGAGACGCCGCCTGCGGGCACTGAGAGTGAGCTGAATGCTTTATATCGCTTGGCTGGAAAAGACGCGCCCATTCAAGTTGCTGAACAATATCATTTACAGCCATTTATTGCTTCTCAAATCTCTATTGGACGCTCAGGAATAATCGGAGACGTCAGCGAATGCCGCGCTTCAATAAGTCACGGTTACCATGGCGTTAGTATCATGCGAAGAATGCTTGGAGTTGGGTTTGATGATGCCAAAATTTCGGCGCTGCAGTTCAGTACTCCAATAGTTGGGGGTCCTGGCCGGGAAGGTGATCCGAAACAAGAAGAGACTTTAATATCTGAACTCACAATAGCCCATTTGGATTTTGGAGATCGCCACGGTATTTATGACTGGGCTCCTGCTCAAAACCGCTCATGGATCAGGAAACCACGACTATTGGCTCGTGGAGACCGCGGTGAAATCGACGGAAATATTGTTCGGTATTTGGCAGATTTTGCGACGCCAAATGAAATAGAGATTAGACGCGTTGATACCGGTCACTACACAAATCTAGAAGGATATTTTCTAAAAGGGTTCACACTTGGTGATCAATGGATTTATCGGAATCGTTTCGCGCCTGCCAGACTGATGGATGACGAAATTGCCGTGGCGGACTGCTTAGATAAAATGGCTGAATATGTGGCGGGCGGCCCCAGCTTTTATGGTTTAGCCGAAGCATCTCAAGACCACTATTTGGCGCTGCTTATTGACGAGGCCACGCAGACAGGAAAAACAGTTCATTCAAAGCCGCAATCATGGGTTCTATAAAAACGGCGAAAGACAGGCGATAGGAGCAGCCAAATGATGCCTCGTAAATCAAATGATCACATCATTGTTCTTCCAGGTGGGGGATATGAGACTCACGCTGACCATGAGGCTGAGCCAATAGCTGAGTGGATTCAAACTCTTGGAATAAACTCATCCGTATTCCGGTATCCAGTAAAGACCCAGCACCCAAAGCCGTTCGAAGCGATTCGCGCTGAAGTCGCCAAAGTCCGGGGACTAGGAAGAGATCGGGTTGGTTTGATTGGATTTTCAGCCGGAGGGCATGCGGCAGCCTACGCCGCATATGCGCCGGACGTTCCAAAAGAAGAACGCGCTGACCTGGTGATACTTGGATATCCAGTGGTGTCGATGCTTACTAAACCGCATCAGGGATCAGCGGATAACCTTCTGGGTGTGAACGCCGGGGTCGACCTGAGGGAGAAGATGTCTGTTGAGAAGATTGTGCGCGCGGATGCCCCGCCTACCTTCATGTTTCACACGTCAGTAGACGAGGCCGTGCCTGTTGAGCATTCTTTGGTTTTGGGGCAGGCGCTTGCAAAGGCCGAGGTCCCATTTGAGATGCACATTTTCGAGCAGGGACACCACGGAGTTGGTTATGGCGCTGGACTGGGAACTGTCGAAAACTGGCGAGTAGCTTGCGCTGATTGGCTAAAGCAACAGGGGTGGGGCGCTGTTTCATAGCGGAAAACGGCTGAGGTTGTAAGTCTTTAATCTGGCGCTGTCAGAGCCCTTTGGCTACCTGAAGAAGCAGACTTTGGCTTGTTGCCCACAGATTTTTGTGTGCGCGTGATTGTAAACTTCGGGTTTCTGGCCACCTGAATAGTCGGGCCAACAAGGCGTTGGAGCGTTTGGCGGTGGCGTAGGTGAGAGTTGAAAACTGTGATGATGACGCCGCCAGGTTTCAAAGCGCGTGCCGCATCCTTTATAAGGGCATCCGCCATGTGATCTGCGCGGGCAGCGCCAGAGTGGAAAGGCGGATTGAGAAGAACTATGTCAAGTACCGCATCTGGAACCGTTGAGAGGGCATTATCTTGCCTGATTGTGTAGGTGCCAGGCGAAGCTTTGGGGGTTTCTTTGGCCCAAGGAAGGTTTTTCTTGATAGTGGAAGCCGCTGACAAGGTGGCGATTTGTGAGGCGTCAGTGGCAATGACGTGAGACTCTGGGCGCTCCCGCAAGAACGCGGCTGAGAGCAGGCCGCTTCCGCAGCCAAGGTCAGCGACCTGTTGCCCTGGAGTTTTTGGAATGGAAATGGTAGGCAGAGTCTCAATCAAGAAACGCGTCCCAATGTCGACGCTGCCTGCCGCGAAGACTCCGGGCAAGCTACATACCCAAAGGTCTGTGGCTGAGTCGTAAACCTCGGAAAGTGGCATCTGCCATGAAGAATCCAGGTTTTGACGAGGGCTACTCGCAATTATCACCCGCGACTTTTGCCGCGCTAAAGACACGTTTACTGTTTCGAAGCTGTCTGCCAGCACTTGGTTCATAGAAAGTGACATGTGTTTAATGCGGCCGCCAGCAAATACCTTAACAGATGGATTTGCGCAGGTTTGAATAAGTTGTGCAAGCATTCGAAGGTATCCAAGATCTTTTGGAAGTCGCATTAGGATAATTTCCGCATCCGAAAATGCACTTTCCGATAGATTGGTTTGCGTGTATTTGTTTTCGCCGGGAATAAAGCATTGCTTGGCGAAGTGATTAAAGTTAGCAGCTAATGCTTGCTGTGACACGATGGAGTCTTGAAGTACCCGCACATTCGTGGTTCCCAAGTGTATCGCGCCCAGTGTGAGAGCACCGTAAGCATCGCCAACTGTAACCACCGAAGCGGGCTTAGTTGATGCCAGGTCATCCTTCGCCAAATCCAATATCAACCTGTCAGCTGCGTCATGGGCGAAAATATTGTCGGCTTCGAAGTCTGGTGAGCGGCGCAAAGCTGAATACGGAAACGAAGTCACTTACCAATCCTACTCGCTGCCAATATTCAGGCATCTTGCTGTCGTGACTCAAGTGCA
>DAIOFF010000202.1:0-4835 GCA_036745855.1 Scrofimicrobium sp.
GTTGACGGCACCTCAAAGGTCGGAGCAAAAAGAACTCATCTGTAAGTTTGTTGCCAGTTAATCCAGGACTAGCTGACAGGATTAGCGTTATCCGTTCGGATTTCAGTGGGATGCGGGTCAGGGGGTAGCGAATTTCCGTGCAAACCGCACGCACCTGGGAGCGCTGCCAGATGTGACCTCAAAACCGACAAAGCCACCAAAAGACCTAATGGTTTCCCCATCTGCCATCTCGTGTACCATCGGTGCCAGGACCGCCGCCCACGTTACCGACAGGATTATCCAAATCTCCATCTGAATCATCATCGGGTGTGGGAGGCTCCGGGTTGGGAACGGGGTTAACCGTAGGCTCTGGGGTAGGATCCGGCTCTGGCGTAGGATCGGGCTCCGGAGTCGCCACGGGCGGCCCCAGAGACACAATAACCCTCACTGTTGACCCCTGCTCAACAATACTTTCACCTGGCGAAGTGTAGATTACTGTACCCGCTGGTGCAGGGTTATCACCCTCGTCGTATTGCTCCTCCACCGATGTATTCAGTTTCAGACCAGCAAGAATCTGGAGTACCTCATCTTTAGGCACGCCCCAATACGTGTCAATCTGAACATTCCCACTGGCAAGCCAAATGTTTACTGACGTGCCAACATCCACTGTTGTACCTATAGTAGGTTCGGTGCGAACAAGGCCACCCTTGGACGCTTCTGGCGTGTTTTCCTGCTCAACGTTTCCCTTCACCAAACCAAGTTGCTCTAGCTCTTTAGTGACCCTATCTTGATCCCAGCCCTTCATATCTGGAATAACTACAGCACCCGGACCACTTGACAGGCTCACCTTGACGGTTGAACCTTTTTCAACTTCAGTGCCAGAAATTGGATCCGTTACTGCAACATGATCGACATCAACGTCGTCTGACGGCACAGGATCACCAGCTTCAAATACAAGGCCAACCTCTGTCAGAGCATTTTCAGCTTCCACCTCAGTCATGGATACCAAATCAGGGACGCGAACCATCGCAACTTCTGGCTCTTTAGCCTCAAACCACCCCTGCACAATCCCAGCAACCACCACAACAAGGGCGATTGCCAGAACGACAGCTGCCGAAATGCCAATAATCTTTAGTCGTTTCTTCGAGTCATCCTCTTCTTCCTGCTCAGCAATCCCCGCATCAGGCGTGGCAGTACCAACAGCAGCCGCTGGACCAGACTGCGCATTAAACACCTGAGTGCCTTGACCTGCAGCCATTATGGGCGTAGTCGCAGAAGTCCAACTGGAAGTCTCAGGGGCATCCACATACCCGCCCTCAAGTGCACGAATCAAATCCGCGCGCATTAACACCGCAGTTGGATACCTGTCATCAGGGCTTTTAGCCATTGCTTTAAGCGTCACCCGATCAAGACTTTCTGGAATGTCAGAAGCAATCGTTGACGGCGCAGGAGGAATCTCTGAAACATGCTGATAGGCCACAGCCACAGCAGAATCACCCTGGAAAGGAGGGCGACCAGTAAGTAACTCAAAAAGAAAACAACCAGCCGAATAAATATCCGAACGTGTATCTACGGTCTCACCGCGGGCTTGCTCTGGCGACAAATACTGCGCTGTGCCAACCACCGCGTTGGTCTGCGTCATAGTTGCTTGCGAATCGCTCATGGCCCTGGCAATACCAAAGTCCATAACCTTCACTTTTCCATCCGGCGTAAGCATGACGTTGCCAGGCTTTATGTCCCGATGAACCAAACCAGCCGCATGTGAGTATTCAAGAGCCGAAAGCACCCCCGCCGTAATCTCCACGGCCTCGTTAATCGGAACAGGCGTGCCATCACTCAGCAACTCCTTAACCGTATGACCCTCAACGTACTCCATGACAATATAAGGGACAGCAACCGGATGCCCATCCCCTCCCATGACGTTCTCTTCACCCGTGTCATAAACGCTCACAATATTTGGGTGGTTGAGCGACGCAGCCGCCTGAGCCTCCCGGCGGAAACGCGTCTGGAAAATAGGGTCACGCGCCAAGTCTGGCCGCAACATCTTGATGGCCACCACCCGTGACAAACGGGTGTCAAAACCAAGATGTACTTGAGCCATTCCACCTCGCCCAATAAGCGAGCGGACCTCATACCGTCCTGCTAAACGGCGACTATCGGCGCTTGCCATGTCGGTACCTCCTCAAATACGGGACCCGAAGTAGTCCCAGGGCTGGACTGATTGCGGACCATTGCAATAGCGATCAGCGCAATCGTAAGAACAACCAGACCAATTATGACCCAGAGTCCAATAGAATTTTTCCGTTCGCCATCACGCGGTACATCATCTCGTGAATTATCGACCGGATTTATGACCGATTCCCAATCGGGCACCGGTGTAAGGTGTGTTTTTACTTCATGCTTTACCGGAGCCGGCATAGCAGGTGGCGCTGCTTTCGGAGCCGCGCGAAGCGCAAGAGGTGCCGTTTCAATGTTGAGTTCCGCTGCAACTCGGGCTAATTCGCGCCCAAGTGCTGCCCCCGTCTGAGGGCGATTCGCCGGATCTTTATCAAGCAACGAGATAACCACCTCGGCAAGAGGCTCAGGCACATCATCAGGAAGAGGGGGAAGCGGATCGTTCACATGGGAAAAAGCGATATCAACTTGTGACCTTCCAGTAAATGGACGCCTACCCACCAAAGCTTCAAATGCGACAACACCCAAAGAATACAAGTCGCCAACAGGAGTCGCCGTTTTACCGAGCGCTTGCTCTGGAGCCAAATACTGCGCTGTCCCCATTACCATTCCCGCAGCAGTCAAATTCGCCTGGCCATCACTCAAAGACACACCAAAATCCGTGAGTTTCACCAGCCCATCAGGGCGCAAAAGTATGTTCGCTGGCTTAATGTCACGATGCACCACGCCCGCACGCGCAGCAGCATCAAGCGCATACGCAGTCTGCATCAAGATCGGCACCAACTGTTCAGGACTCAAAGTTCGCCCCTCACCAACCAGCTCAGTAAGTGGATAGCCGTCAACCAGCTCCATGACAATCCACCCCTGGCCATCCTGCTGCCCGGAGTCCAAAACTGCAGCAATGTTCGGGTGACGTGACAGCATCGTATTTTTTGCCTCCAGGCGAAGGCGGGACAAGGAAATCTCCTCACCCTTCAGTTCAGTACGCAGTACCTTCGCCGCAACAAGGTTGCCTGTGACCTGGTCACGTGCCTTCCAAACATCTCCCATTCCGCCTTGTGCTATGTGAGAGAGAAGCTGATACCTTCCACCCAAAACTGTTGTCATCCAAGCCCACCTTCAAGCATCGACCGGACAATTGGCCCCGCAACGTCGCCACCATGAGGGTAAGGATCAGACTCATCACCCTCAACAACCACGGCAACCGCAATCTTCGGGTCATCAGCTGGAGCAAACGCAACCGCCCATGCGTTAGTAAAATCGCCGGCCTCGGCGGTCCCTGTCTTTGCCGCAACAGACACCCCAGCTAACGCCATAGACTGCCCAGTACCATACGGTTCATCGACAACTGCCTTCATCATTCCCGTAAGGTCGCGGGCGACAGTCGAACTTACAGGTTTACCCATGGACGACGGCTTAGTTTCTGACTGCACTTGGTTTGCGGCATCAAGTATCTGACCAACAAGATACGGTTTCATCATCTCACCGCCGTTCCCTATGGCCTGAGCAATCATGGCCATCTGCAAGGGCGTCACCTTCACGTCATACTGTCCAATAGAGCTAAGAGCCAGTTGAGCCTTATCCATTTCCTCAGGGACACTTGATGGGGTTACGTTCAGAGGAATACTTAAAGGCTCCCCAAATCCAAAACGGGAAGCGACCGTACTTAACTGATTTGCTGCCATTTTTTCCGAGGCGAGGGCAAACGTAGTGTTACACGACCTTGCGAACGCCTCAGTAAGAGTCACTTTCCCAGAACCACACGGAACTTGATCAATATTGAAAAGTTGCGTGGACGTATTTGGAAGAGTCATTGAAACAGGGGAATCCAACACTGTATCTGGTTGTGTCCCATTTTCTAGCATCGCGATAGTAGTAATGATCTTAAAAACGGAACCTGGGGGATAGGTGTTGCCAGCTATTGCCCTGTTTTCTAAAGGACGCCCTGGGTCGTTTTCCAGCTCTGTTTCAGCTTTCTCAGCAACGTCCGTGGAGTTCGAGGCCAAGGGAGTTGGATCAAAGGAAGGCGAAGAATACATGGCCAAAACCGCGCCAGTCTTCACGTCTAACGCCACCGCGGCTCCGGTTCGATCTCCAATTCCAGACGCGGCCGCTTTTTGAACTACTGGATTGATAGTGAGGCCCACGCCGCCGCCGCGCCGAGTTTGCCCCGCAAACATGTCTTTGGTCCGCTGCCAAAAAAGTGCTGTGCCCTCACCCGTGAGCACTTGGTCTTCAGCATTCTCAATGCCCGTAGCTTGGAAGTTCATAGCCGAAAAGTAGCCGGTGAGACCTGCATAAAGGGGGCCTTCGGGGTAAAGGCGGTTGTAAATCTGGCTGTCTTCTGGACGTTCCGAATAGGCAATCGGCGTGCCTTCAACCACGATTGGACCCCGATCTGTCTCAGCAGATCGATAAAGCCGCCTAGTGTTCCGCGGGTCTTCAAAAAGGGATGACGCCTGCACCACTTGGATCAATGTGAGTGCGCACCCAAGTGCCAAGAACATTGCAAGGACAACCCAAAAAAGTCTCCGAACCTGCGCATTCATGCGGCTTCCTCCTGAACCCACGGCGCAGGTTTATCTGCAGGCTTCCTAGCGGCATTCGAAATCCGAAGCAATAATGCGACCATCATCCAAGAAGCAATCATGGATGATCCCCCTTGAGCCAAGAATGGAGCA
>DAIOFF010000203.1:0-4835 GCA_036745855.1 Scrofimicrobium sp.
ATTCCATCCCACCGTCCTAGATCTATTTTCGGAAAAGGGTCTTGTTCTAAACGAACCCACGCCAACTCTTGATCAGTAAGGCCGGTGAACCGCAGTATTGCCGCGCGTTCATTTGATGCTAGGGAATCATTTTCGCGTGTGGTCAACATTAGGAAACGGGACATAGATTTGATGGTACACGTGCACCAACAAATGATCCTGTTGTTCGGGTATTCTTTTTGGCCGGTAATCTGGCAGACATACTATAAAGACAAAGGAGCTCATGTGGGTGATCGTTTAGCAAATGACCTTGACCTAGCAATGAAACTCGCGGACGTTGCAGACAAAGTGACTTCAGCCAGATTTTGCGTCGATGACCTGGTGGTTGAAACAAAACCAGACATGACTTTGGTCAGCGACGCTGACCGTGCTACTGAAGATGCACTTTTGGCGGTTTTGGAGGTCGAAAGGCCGTCGGACTCTGTGCTTGGTGAGGAACGGGGGGAACGTGGGTGCGCCTCGAGAAAATGGATCCTTGACCCAATTGATGGAACACATAACTATGTTCGAGGGGTCCCAGTATTTGCAACCCTCATCGGGTTAGAAGAAGACGGCGAAATAGTCGTCGGTGTGGTTTCCGCGCCTGCATTAGGAAGGCGCTGGTGGGCCAGGAAAGGCGCAGGCGCATTCGGTGGAAGTTCTCTTGTGGGTGGCCGCCAACTGCAGGTCTCCAAAGTTGCTGACTTGGCGAATGCTTCACTTTCTTACTCTTCACTTGGTGGATGGGGGGCGTCAAAAGGCGCTTTTTTGTCGCTCATGGATGATTGCTGGCGCACCAGGGCGTACGGGGATTTTTGGAGTTACATGATGGTTGCCGAGGGCGCAGTTGATTTAGCAGCTGAACCAGAGTTGGAACTTTATGACATGGCCGCATTGGTTCCGATTGTCACTGAAGCGGGGGGAAGTTTCACCTCACTTGACGGCAAACCTGGGCCGTGGGGGAAAAATGCTGTGGCGACTAATGGTTTGCTTCATGAAGGGGTCTTAGAGCGGCTCGGTAGATAACGTGGTGAGAACGCGTTATCGCTGGATGCCGTTCAGTAGACGCCTCGCCCGGCCAACTAGGTCTTGGTCAGGGAAGTCCCTAAGCGCACATGCTGGCTCATCATCTAGGTGGGTGCAGAGGGGCAGACAAGTCTGGGCGGCTTCTTGTAGCCCGGGGAATACTGCCAGCACGTCCGCAGGTGACGCGTGCCCAAGTCCGAAGGAGCGAACACCAGGGGTATCGACAACCCACCCGCCGCTTGGAAGAGCCAAGGCAACAGATGAAGTAGAGGTGTGCCTGCCTTTTCCGGTTGCATTATTGACAGAGCCAACTTGGCGGTCGGCGTCAGGCACTAATTTGTTAATCAAAGTTGATTTCCCAACCCCTGAATGCCCAACTAAAACTGAGAACTTGTCTTTTAGTTCATCACGTAATTCTTGAATCTGGTTTTGCGCATCAATGATTTTCATGTCGAAATGTTGGAAATTGTTTGTAAAAGGTGCAGGATCGGCTAAATCGGATTTGGTCATGCAAAGTAGTGTCGGAATGTCAGCTACTTTTGCGGCAACAAGGCAGCGTTCCACCATGCCTGTGCGTGGTTCAGGATTTGTGGCAGCAACCACAACTACCATGAGGTCTGCGTTTGCGACTATTATCTTTTCGGCCCGTCCGTCCGCGTCTTCCAATGAACGCCGCAGAACGTGTTCACGAGGCCTAATTTGAACGATTCGGGCTAGGGAGCCTGGAGTTCCACTTATGTCCCCATCAATGCGAGCAAGGTCACCCATGACGACGCCGCCGCGACCGAGCTCGCGCGCTTTGATGCATTGAACGTCATGTCCTTCTACCTGTACCTGGTATCGGCCGCGGTCGATAGCTGTGACTTGCCCAATCGGAGCATTTTCAAATGTCGGCCGAAGCTTTGAACGTGGCCGCGTCGACTTTGATGCCCGAACCCGAACCCGCGGATCATCTGTGCCAGTATCCCGCCTAGCCAAGATCTAGTTCCTCAGGTGTTGGGGAAGGCACCCCGGCTAGCATGGCTTCCCAGCGGATTGTGAAGTCGGGAAGAGTTTTTGAAGTGGTTTCGATGTCTATGATGCGTGACCCGGGAAGCGCTAGTGCCAGGCAAGCGCCGAAGGTTGCCATGCGGTGATCCCCGTAGGAGTGGAAATCAGCGGCGTGGAGGTTTCCCGGCGTAATGATAAGGGAATCGCTGGTCACTTCAGCATTTCCACCGGCGCGAATGATTTCAGTTTTGAGTGCTTCTAAGCGGTCTGTTTCGTGTCCGCGAAGGTGGCCGATGCCGCTTAGAACAGTTTGAGAGTCGCCAAGGGTAGCAAGTGCGGCAACTGTTGGGGTTAGTTCCCCGACCTCGCGAAGATTAAGGTGGACTCCGTTCCATGGGCGCCCGTTGTGTGACACCGTGAGGTTTGAATCGTCCTTTTTAACCGTGGCACCAAAATGGGGCAAAATCCATTGCCAAGCATCGCCAGCTTGTTCGGTGACCGCAGGCCAGTGGGGAACAGTGACTTTACCTCCACAAATGAGCGCGGCAGCAAGGAATGGACCCGCATTTGATAGGTCGGGCGCGATTGTTATTGGCGAGGCGTCAGGGACTCCACCAGTGGTGAACCACGATCGGGGGCTTATCTTCCCAGCGTTTATTCCCTGCTGACGAAGCATTTGGGCCGTGAGTTCCACGTGAGGAAGGGAAGGGATGTTCTGTGTCAAATGTATGCGCAGCGGTGACGGGCAAGCGAGCAACAGGGCGGATAGGAACTGTGATGACCCGGAACTGTCAAGTTCAACGTCTTCTTTAGTGGGCCGCTCAACCCCAGTAACTCGCAGTGGCAGATAACCTGGTTCGCCCAAATATTGAATGGTGGCACCTAGGCTTTCTAACGCATTCATTAATGGGGCTAATGGGCGTTTCCTTGCAGCATCATCGCCATCGAACACTGTTTGGCCTGGTCGAAATGCAGCGATCGCTGGCACAAAACGCATGACGGTCCCAGCAAGGCCGCAGTCCACAGTCTGTTTTCCGGGTTCAAGCGCCGACAGCATCAGTTCCGTGTCGCGGGCCTTTAGCGCATGCAAGATCTTGAGCGAACCAGATACATTTGCGGCTTCACGCCTGGCCCGCAACATGAGTGCGCGGGCCGTCTCTGATTTGGAACCAGGCAACAAAACGGTTGAGTCAATGGGGCCGGTGCTGGCGGGCGCTTCCCACCATTTCTCTGTCATTCGGAAACTGCACTTGAAACTGCGGCGCGGGCAGCGGCAACAGCGTCTTTTCTTTGCGAGGCGTAGTAGCGCCGCCACTTCAAAGAAGGCTTTCCCCCTAGGTCAGCTGCTATTAGCAGAAGTCCTCCCGTGAGTGCGGCCTGATCAACAAGACTTCGCCTGGCTGCTTTTCTGGCGTTTTTTCCTCCGCCTAGAAGGATTGAGCTATTCATCAAAAGAAGTGGGACAGTTGTTGCCGCCAGTGCCGTCCCGGTTAGACGCTTGGCTGGTCCAAGGATTAGTGCGACACCTAAACCTGCTGTTATTGCGCCACTAGTACGCGCAATAACTTTCCATTTTCCTTCCTCAACACTTGGTGCCCCCCAGTCTTCAAGTGTCCTCCAAGCTTCTTGCGCTTTTTCTACGTGTTCACCGGGGTGGATCAGGGCGCTAAGCCCATCAATGACAAAGGGGATGGCAATGAGTGCGCGTGCGGTACCTCGTACAATGCTCATGAATCAATAATCCCGCGAAACTCACTTTTTTTCCAGGCGGTACCCTAAATACTGTGGAGCAATCGAGTGAAGACGCGTTGAAACGTGAAGCGGTGTTTGAAAGTGAGGCTATTCCACTACTTGACCAAATGTATGCTGCGGCGCTTCGGATGGCTCGCAGGCGTGAAGACGCGGAGGACCTGGTTCAAGACCTGTACATGACCGCCTATGACAAGTTTGATCAGTACAAGCCGGGGACCAACATTCGTGCGTGGATGTTCCGCATCCTCACTAACCTCTACATCAGCCGCTACCGGAAGGAAGCGCGGGAACCTAAGCAAACCGATTCCGGCGAAATCGAAGACTGGCAGATGTTACGTGCAGCACAAATTGATGGGAAACCTCTGCCGGGGGAAGATTTCTTCGAAAACCTGCCTGATGAGACAATTCGCGGCGCACTTCAAGATCTTCCCGAGGCGTTCAGACTGTCCGTATACCTGGTTGACGTCGAAGGATTCACTTATAAAGAAAGTGCGCAAATGCTCCAAGTTCCACAGGGAACGGTGATGAGCCGCGTACACCGGGGAAGAAAAATGCTTCGCGAAGCGTTATCAGAATATGAAGGGAGTAAAAGTGACTTGGACACCCGATGATTACGAGTGGCACGAACGCCTTCGCTGTTGCCGCGGTGACGGGGAAGACTGCGCGCCAAGAGAACTGAGAATCCGCGTCCTGCACCTTATTCGTCAGCGGGCAATCTTGGAGCACCGCTCATCCCGCATGCTTGTTCGACTACAAACCATTCAGCCAGACATAGAAGAGCCCTGTTCTTTGCAACCGCAGACACCGCCAGATGATGCCGAGGAACAATAGCGTTCAAACTTGGCGCATCGCATGCCAACTTTTGTATTAGGTTTTGTACATTTTCCCAGGTTTCGGGTGCCTAGCTAGCTAACTTGAGGTCAGGCGTGACTTTGCTTGGCGCAGCAAGCGCTGCTGTTTCTATAAGATCCACTAGGTAATGCATCTTCCACCTGTTAATGCAAGATCCACCCGTTATGCAGGGCTCCTAAGGGGTGGATCTTGCATTA
>DAIOFF010000204.1:0-4772 GCA_036745855.1 Scrofimicrobium sp.
CGCCGAGTAGTCCTCAATACTCGCGTAGTGCTCCGAACCAAACTCTGACTGCAACTCCATCTAACTCACCATGATCAAGAAGTCTGTCCATCATTAATCCGCAACTCTGCAACAGGATGAGGACCTTCCAGCACGAAGAGTTTTACTCTCGGCCGGAGTGACTCTGACCCTAGAGCGCATAGCCGTTTCCTTCCCAAATCTCACATTGTCGAGTAGATACATTCAGACCATTCTTAAAGTTCGGATAGCTTATTGATCGGAATAATCATCAAATTCGATCAAATCTTCAATCGCTTGCCGGAACCAATCATAAAAGGTTGGAAATTCTTCACGCTGTTCCCATCCCTCTGACGCAAAATCATGAATAATGCAGACTGTCCTGTTCCCTTTTGAATAGTCCCAGCAGGCAACGTCATCGTTGTCAGTTCTGCGTGCAAACGGGATCAGACAACGCATCGGATACCGTGCACGCAGTCCTTGAAATCGGAGTCTCAGGGTTTCGCCACTAAGCAACCACCATGGCTCCAGATTCACAAGCCCCAGATCAAATATGCGACGAAAAGCCAGCGGATAACTGAATCCAGGTGGCAATTCATCCTTTTCAAGCAGGTCACTCACACTTCGCTCTTTCATCAGGGGTCACTTTCGCACCCAACCGCGATGCCATGAATCGAACCCCTAATTGCCTCACGCCCATGATAGGTAGTGCCAAAAGGTCGTTTTGAGGCAGCGAAAACAACCGTTTGGCACTATCAGCCTGATTACTAGAGGCTCTCTCACTCCGAATAATCCTCAAACTCCCACAATCCGATTCTGGACAGCTTCGAAGCGACTGCGTTCCAATCACTGCCATCAATAGTGGATACCCGGCGACGCAAGTAAGTTTCAATCTCCGTCCAATCAAAGTGATCCACTATCAGGCGGTGCCGCCCGTTCAAGATTCCATTTTCCGCTACCTTCGCTGCAACCCAAGCTAGACTGCATACTTCCAGATCAAAAGATTCTTCCCCATCACTACCCAAGGGTCCCGCCAGAATACGCACCCAAAGTGACCAGGCTTTCACACTTGGCACCCAACAATCGATGTCCTCCACATCCGGCGTTTGTAAAGCCTTTATTTCCGCTCTCACGGCTTACCTCCCTGGGGATTTCTATAAGCACGTCGACATTCACGCTGCCCTCCCCGACTAGTTTGAACAAAAGAACTTTTTCAAGATCATTCGATGTCAACCCCGAAGCGATGCCCGGGTTGAAACTCGTTCCTTCCAACCTTTTGTCGCCTGAGTAACGGTCACGTCCGAAACAACTATTGATCAGGATAATCGTCGAACTCAATCAGATCCTCTACCGCATGTCGAAACCAGTCGTAGAAGGACGGAAATTCCATGCATCCCTCTATACCGGCAGGATCGAAATCATTAATGACGTAAACAGCCCTATTGCCCTGCAAATAGTCCCAACAAGCTACTTCATCGCCGTCTGTCCTAATTGCGAAAGGGAGAAGTGTTCGTTTCGGATATCGTTCTTTTAGCCCTTTGAATCGCCACCTTAACTCTTCCTCGCTAATCAACCACCATGGTTCCAGGTCTATTAGTCCTAAATCGAAAATCCGCCTAAACGCAGACGGATACCGAAAACCTTCCGGCAACTCATCTTCACCAAATAGGCCATTCATCTTGCGGAAACCAACTTCACTCACCACCTGCCCATGATTGGTAGTGCCAAACGGTCTATTTCGCTGTCTCAAAACGACCGATTGGCACTACCAACACCAACTTCTAGCCACTAAACGGAAAACTTCCTTCAGTTCTCTCTCCATTGTGCAAGTCCAGTCTGAAGAACGTCGGCTCAAAGTCGCCAGGATCTGCCGTACCCCACACAGACTCAGCGTCAATGCCTTCAACCAAGAGGCCATCAAACGAAAGCCTCTCCGATACCCACCGCACCCCATGCGAGTCCAGCACCAAAACTTCCCACGGCGAGTACAACGCCAACACCTCATGCTCAGGCGACGCACGCCAACCAATAAACGGCCGTCCTAATGGCAACACCCCAAAACTCTGCGGATCACCCACCTGACCATAGAACCCAGTGCCGCGCTCCACCACTAACAAACCTGCCTTTGACGGGGTGCCAAGAAGCGCAGTCAATGCCCCTTTCACTCCTGGGTCAGGCGCCGCGAACGCGCCAACCCAGGCATCGGCAACACGCGGAAAAACCGACACATGAATCTCACGCGCCCCCGCGCCCGGGGCGACACAACGCACAGCGGGGGGAACCATCGAATAGTCCTCAATGCTCGCGTAGTATTCCGAGTCAAACTCTGACTGCAGCTCCATTATCATCCAGCTCTTTTACGATTTCTTGAAGGGAATAAATGCTCTATGGGTGATCAGCTCAGTCCTACCACTTGTTGAAGGCCGGGTGAAAATCTGAAACTCTCCAGGCTTTCCGTTTCCAGATCCCGAAAGAGTGTAGCGAATCGTGTCGTTTGAAAGGTTCTGTTTTGGTTTGTTGAAGTAATCTCTCACTATTTCAACATTACCTTCGGCGAATATCGTCTCGTCAAACATGCCAGGGAAGTCGTGAAATTTGTCTTCAGACATCCTTTCAAGCACGTTCGCCGAATAGATCTTGTTCGTTGGCGTCGGCGGTTCATCAGCAAGTTTCGCTATCGGAAGCTTATCTGTCGGCAGCGCCCCCATTACACCAGAGCTAAATGCGGCAGTTGCGCCTCCTGTCGCGGCGCTGAGAAGGAATCCTTCCGCAGTTAATGGTTCGCCGCTAAAGGCATAGTTTGCAACACTTTCAAGTGCTCCTTCGGCGGCATCACGAAGAATTTGCTTCCCGAATGAGGAAGCAGCACCGCCACCAAATGCCCCAAAGGCTGCACCAACGGCGACTTGCCCCCAGTTCACCTCCCCGGTTGTTGCTTTCTGCATGATGGTATCCGCGCCAGCAGAGAGAAGCGCAGTGCCCGCCGGGCCGCCAACGCCAGTAGCCATGAGCACGCCACCTGCGATGACCATGGCGCCGCCTGCCACGTATTCCCAGTTGTCCTTGACCCAGTTTCCGGCTGCGCTGGCGGCTTTTGCGATTGGTCCTTGCAGGCCATCAGCGTATTCGTTCAGTTCGGCATCGACACCGTATCTCCCGCACGCTAAATGTCTCAAAAACGACCGCGATAAACGCGGTTAAGCATGCCCGACAGTGTGTGCTTTGGTGCCCACCAGCGCTCCAGCAGGAGTCGTTCACGCCAAACCCACTCGCATGTGGGTCGCATTTGTGGTACTATTTAATTATGGATATCGAGTACACCGCTTCGGCGTCACGGCATGGAATTAGTAATGAAGATGCGTTCTATGCCATGACTCACCCGCTAAAGGTGTTCGATACCGAAGGTGAGCCTAATGACATCACAAGAGAGTTTATTGGACATCCTCACGGTAACACTGACCGAGTGATCGAGGTCATTGCGGCCTTGAAACCTTGGGGAACGTTAGTAGTATTCCACGCAATGGAAATACGAGATTTTATTCAATAGCATACCCATTCCGTTTCAGTAATATTCAAAGTAAATCTAGCGATATTCGATAATCTATTTGAATAGAGGTAAAAGACAATGATCACTGATACTACAAATTACGATGCTCTGGCCGATAAGGCTGAACGAGGCGAGTTAAAACAAGGCACAACGGTGTATTCAGGGGATGGACGCACAGTCAATCTCGAAGATATGTTTGTGCCTGCTGGGCGGCCTCGGGCAGAAGAACAAAAGGCACTGCGGACCTGGAAAATCCGCGCCAACCGCAATCTGGACGATGCTGCGCGTAAGCAAGCAGAGCGCGAAGGGATGCCCAAGTCAGCGCTGGTACGAAAAGCCGTCGCTTACTACCTAGAACGCGAATGCGCCTAGAACTGCGCTACTTTTTGCCGCTACAGCGCCTGTCGAACTTAGTGGCATTAGGTCAACGATCATTCTAAGCATTGTTGACCTTACGCCACCTACTATCCCCATCACTTGACCCACATCAGTCCGTTAGCACGCCTGGTCACCCCTGCTATCACACTTACGAAAGAACACCCAGTGCCAATTTCTCTATTTCTGACTAAATGCAAGTGTCTTGGCGTTTATCGAGGATCGCTCTTGAAACACGTTACGTTCTTCAATGAACCTGCAACGTTCACCAGATATTACCTTGACTTCTCCTTGCACAGCGCGAGTTTCATTCCTTAGCGATCAGTCTCAGCGTGCCTAAATTTGCCCTGCCTGAAGGGTGCCTCTTACAGCATTTCGCGAAGTCACAAGAAGCATATTAACTTCCGTGACCCGAGTGGAAAATGATGCCCGGGCCAAGCCCTACTCACTGTCGGGCCATTTCTAAAACACCAACGATGAGCGAAATACGCATACCCTCGACCATTTGCCAAACCAACTACCATGCGAGTAATTAAGTCAATTACAGTAGCAAGATAAAGCCCCCCGACCCGTTTCCAGGTAGGTAATGTCACCAACCAGGACCACTCCTACCTCATGAGCGTCAGGGGCAAAATCACGTTCAAAAAATCAGAATAAAATTATGTGCACCCTTGTCACGAGCAGTGGTTTTCTAATACGCCTTTCTTCCGAACAGGAACTAAGCCCAGCTCTCACATTAACTTGACGTGCTAAACCCAGTGAAGCAGATATGCCAGCCTGGCTCACCAAAATCATCACCAGCTGACACTACCGGTTCCCCAAACCCACGCACAACCATCACCACTCAATCTTC
>DAIOFF010000205.1:0-4772 GCA_036745855.1 Scrofimicrobium sp.
CTACCATTTGTGAGTCCCGCAAGAAACCCGCCTCCCGTGACTTCAACTTTCACCTCCATATCCGAACCAGTGACACGCTGACCTTCAGAATCTTCGAGCAAAGCTTGAATGAAATACGTCCGCAATGCTCCAGATTTGATGTCACCGGTCGGCTCTGGCACCAACGTCAAACCCGCCACCGCGCCAGTTGTTGATAATGAGGACCTACGATTTTCAACGCCATCCGTATAGGCAACTGCAACAAGTTCACCCGGCTCATACTGAACATCAAATCCAGCGATGCATGCTTTCTCAGCCCCAACATTTACGGTGCCCAGCGATCTGCTATTCAAAAACAACTCAACCTGATCGGCGTCACTATAAACATCAACATGGATTGGAGTACCTGAATCAACTGACCACGTCCAACTGTCAATCGAATCAGGCCACGACCAACCCCCACTCATCGCCTTACGCCCAAACGTCTGCGGGCGATGCACCGCAATATAAGGAGAATCGCGCAATCCAAAAATGGTCTCCCGGTAATAGGAGATACTGCGGCGCGCCCCCGACATGTCGATGTCACCAGACCACGCCGCTATCCACGGATAAGGTGCCTCAAACTCACGATCAGTCTCGTCAAGATAACGTGTCCTACCAATCCCGACCTCGCCAAGATAATCCCACCCTGTCCAAGTAAAATCACCCAAAACGTGCGGATATTTCTTTACAAGGTCCCAGAGGACATCAATATGGCCTGGAAAAGTCTCAGATCCAATAACAATACGGTTCGGTGACTTCACGGCATCCACTGAGTAGCGGCTATCACCATAATTGATGCCCCCAGCATCAAGAACGGAGAATGATTCCTCCGTCTTTGCCGACACTAGATCAGACGCGCTGATTCTATTCATCATGTCAGCAGCGCTGCCCATCGCGTCATTGACACCACCAGTGGTACTAGCATCAGTGGCCTGACGCATCATAGACATAACATCCTTCAGGGAAGCAACAAAACCATTAATGCCATTCGTAACAAAGCGAGTGGAGTCAAAAGCCCGAACATGCTCAGCCAACTTACGCCCCATCTCTGCTCCCAAAGGCGTACCCAACTCAGGTATTTCGTTACCAATCGAGTAGAAAATGACACTCGGATGGTTGCGATCTTTCCGCACCATCGACTCAATGTCACGTTCCCACCATTCTGGAAAATCCAACGAATAGTCGAAAGACGACTTACTCTCAGCCCACATGTCGAATGACTCATCCATGACAATCACGCCCAGGCGGTCGCACGCATCCAGCATCGGAATACTAAGTGGATTATGAGCACTGCGAATCGCATTGAAACCGGCATCCTTCAGCAAACGAACACGGCGTTCCTCGGCCTCGGCAATCGAAGCTCCCCCTAAAGGGCCATTATCGTGATGAACACATGCACCGCGAAGTTTGACTGTCTCACCATTTATCCGCAGGCCGTATGTAGGATCGAGTTTCAGTGTCCTGATCCCAAGAGGAAACGATTCAGAGTCAATTTGTGCGTCACTGCGAAGTACCTCAACATCAACCGAGTAAAGGTACGGATCCTCAATGCTCCACAAGTGCGGTTCTGGCAGATAAAGTCGTTGACGGGAAACCGAGCAAGCGGCCCCTCTCACCGTCACCGGGTCCTCCGTCCGCGTGACCACGTTTCCATTCGCGTCTTTGATAGTGCTCCGCAAACGGATAGTATCCACATGACGACTTTGATTCACAACCTCGGCAGCAATCTCAATCACCGCCCGTTCCCCATCCACGTCAGGGTGGGTGATATGAACGCCATAAGGTGCCAGGTGGGTTGAATCAGTTACGTGCAATACCACGTCCCTAATGATCCCTACCCCTGTATACCAGCGAGAATCATCCTGTCCACGTACTTCAACGCGAATCGTGTTCTCCGCACCGAACTGAAGATAATCATCCAGAGGCACCTCGAATATCGAATAACCATAGGGGCGCTGACCTGCAAATACATCATTTACGAACACCATTGCATCACGATATGCCCCCTGAAACTCCAACCAAATGCTGGACTCTTTCCATTCCTCCGGGACCGTAAAAGTCTTGTTGTACTCGAAGTTTGCCACGGCCGGAAAGTACCCATTCTTGCCGCTCCCCTTTGGGTCACGAGGCGCATGAATCAAGGCATCGTGGGGTAAAGTAACCGAAGTTCCTCCACCACCAGGGGCCCCAATTTGCGCAAAAATACTGGTCTTTGGACGGACCGTCCAGTCATTATTAAAAAGTAAGTGAGTCATACTAAGTCCTTTATCGCGATTTCTTGACGAACTTGATTAGTGTCCCAGAAGCAACCATGGCAACCGCTGACACCAAGAATACGGCTCCAAAACTGCCGGTTATCAACACCACGGCAGACCCTGCCATGGGACCCAAAACTTGACCACCAGTATTTGCCATATTTATTATGCCGAGGTCTTTGGCAGCAGTCTCAGGATCAGGTAAAACGTCATAATTTATGGCCTGATCAACTGAGTTGAAAACCCCGCCCCCTACAGCATTGAACACTGCAAACACGAGCATGGTCCATGTTTGTGGGATAGTAAGAGGCAGCACCGTTCCAAGTGCTAAAAGTATGGCTGCGCCGATTACAAAGATCTTACGTTTGCCCACACGGTCGGAAATCGGCCCAGCGATCGCAGCCATAATGAGTCCAAGAATCAACCCAATCATTGACACCATCGCTATTACGTTTCCGGCTTCTTCTTCTGATGCGTTCATGTAATCAGTCAAGATGTACAACTGATATCCAGAAATCATGAAGCTGCCGATTACAAAAAACAGTTTGCCAAATAGCGCAATGTAGAAATCTCTTGAGTTCTTTACTGGGAAAGAGAAATTATGAAGCAAGGACTTTGCAGTAAACGGGGCCCGCGGCACATCTTTATTGGATTTATCAGGTGCCAAAAGTGCAAAGATTGGTCCAGACAGTAAGACCATTACGCTAACTATTAGCATTCCTTGATCAGGATTCGAAACAAACCTTGAGGCTATCATGGTGCCAGCCGCGCCACCGAACATCATTGATGAACCGTACACTGACGAGAATACGCCCCGTCGTTTTTCTGGAACACGGTCAGGTATCACGGCGACGATTGGTGCAACAATAGCTGCTAAAAAGACCTGAAAAATAGCCCATTCAGTAATGATCAATACCGGATTATCTGCAATCATAATAAGCAAAACCATGCCAGCACAACCAATAGAACCAAGTATCATCCACGGGACTCTCTGACCAAATTTACTTCGCGTAAGATCAGAAATTGCACCGAAAATAATAGTTGCAATTAGGCTGACGGTTGCACCTACTGCCGACAAAGTCGCGACCAACGCGACCTTACCGTCTGGAGCAATCATGCTGAATTTCGCGGGAATAAGCACTGTGGTCATTGCCAACTGAGTACCAAGCCAGAGTACGCCTGAAATAAATAGCGCAATTCCAAGCATCCATGGCGGTCTTTGACCACCCCAGGTGTCTGCTTGGGCTTTCGTGGTCTCTGTGTTCATGGGGGTTCCTTTCACTTCTTCGTGTGGTGAAGACAAGAGTGTCTTAGAAACGTGGCAAAACCTAAGATGTCACGTGACACTAGTGTTAAAGTAACACGTGCCACTTGACGCTGCAACTATCTTAGATTCGTACCGTTAGAATGGGAAGATGCACAGCGCTCCTGCCCAATCAACACTGGCCACCAGCACCGACGTTGCAAAACGCGCTGGCGTTTCACGCACAACGGTAAGTGCCATCCTGAATGGACATGGTGCCAGGTTCCCAAAAGTGACCCACGAAAAAGTAAAGCAAGCAGCAGCAGACCTCAACTATCGTCCATCAGTGGCAGGTAGAAGCCTAGTCAGTGGGAGAAGCGACACGATTATCCTTTTCCTACCCAACTCAACCTTTGGAGCGCACCTTCAGG
This sequence comes from Scrofimicrobium sp., assembly GCA_036745855.1. Lineage (GTDB taxonomy): Bacteria > Actinomycetota > Actinomycetes > Actinomycetales > Actinomycetaceae > Scrofimicrobium. Next base: position 3,951 of record DAIOFF010000205.1, read on the forward strand.
ACAGTACAGACAGAATCGTCGATGGTGTTGAAGGCTATATTGGAAATGTTGTTATCCGTTTTGCGGGCAAAGACATGCAACGCTCGCTTGCAGACATCGAAGCTATGCGCCCATTGGCAGTCGTAAACTTCGGGGTACTTTTAGATGACACGGACTATTCCAGACTGGAACAAAGTGGAATAGTGCTTTTCCCTTCATCCGAAGAACAAACCAAGTTCAAATATTCTGACGGTGGTGTCGCGGCTCTACAACTTGATGCCGTCAGCAAGTCTGCTGACCGCGACGTTTGGTACGCGTGCATTTCTGACTCCAGAACTGACGCTTTTGGCCCCAACCGCTTTCGTGCTCTCAATGAGGAATGTGCGAAACGGAATTTAGCGAAACCTCGAATAGTGTCGGTAAATCCCTCTGGAAAACCAGCGATAAGCGCCCTAAAGGAAGTCACTGCAGAAAGTAAGACCGCCAATATCCTCTGCTACAACGATGACGTTGCTCTTTCATTGTTGGCAGCTGCACGCGATCTCAAGGTGGAAGTCCCCGGAGCCTTCTCAGTTGTGGGCGTCGACAATACTTTTGCCGGACAGCTATGGTCCCCAAGGCTTACTACCATTGATTCAGATACGAAATCATTTGCCGCTTACATTTCTTCACAACTAAAGGCTCTTCTTACTAATGAACCTCAAAGTTCACTTCCATATACGCACCACATGAGTATCGTTTGGGGCGAAACAACAAAATAGAAAATAAAACTATCTTATGCAAGGATATCCGCATTGGCATTGCCGCAAAAACTCCTGAGGCATCGCCTTTTTATTCGACGTC
>DAIOFF010000206.1:0-4745 GCA_036745855.1 Scrofimicrobium sp.
AGCCTCCCATTCCAGCAGTTCAGCAACCGTCTTTCCCCGCCCCCGCAAAAGCTCTTCCAAAAGAGCCCGGCGCCCCAAAAGGCGCTCTAACTCAAGGGGATCATCGTTTAGCTCCCGAACATAAGTCCCAAGTTCTTCAGCAATATCTTGGGCCTCAGCCTGCAAAGAATCAAGCCTACTTGACAAAACCTGCAAACCCGGATCAAGCCGTTCCGCCCGGCGCAGCGCCGTAAGAGACGTGCCAATGGTGTCACTCACAGCCCCCTCGCCAACCAAACTCTCACGAACCCTACCGGCTTCAGTGCGAAGTTCATTTGCATTGCCAAGGCGGTCAATCTCAGCATCCAAAGTCTCTTCTTCCCCCACCGACGGACGAAGACTTCCAATGTCCTTCAGCGTTTGCGTCAAATACTGCACTTCCATCTGCACCTGGTCATACGCGCCGCGAAGTTCATCCAAATGCTTCTTAGCTGCAACAGCTGCCATCCACGCACTGTGATATTCCTGAACCAGCTTGTCATGCCCAGCAAAAGCATCCAAAGTTTGACGCTGCGCAGTCTCACGGCGCATCATCCACTGATCTGCCTGACCATGAATAGTCACAAAAGAACCAGTGATCTGCCCTAACACTTTGAGCGGGACAGGACGTCCGCCAATAGCCCCACGACTGCGGCCATCAATCGGAATAGTCCGCCAAATAAAAATAGCACCGTCTTCGGGCTGAATCTCCAAACCCTCAGGGGCCTCGCCAATAAAAACACCATCGACTTCAGCGCGCTCTGCACCCGTTCGAACCGCCGTTACAGGAGCGCGCTCACCCATCAAAAGACGAAGCGACGTGAGAACCATAGTCTTGCCAGCCCCAGTTTCACCAGTCAAAACTGTAAGGCCTTTCGAAAACTCAAGAGACGCCTTCTCTATGACACCTAAGTTCCTGATCTGAAGTTGCTCAATCATACCGGCGTCCCTGCAGCCGACCTCCACCCATTAACTGGCAGAGCGAACTTCGCAACTAAACGCGCCGAAAATGGTTTCGTCTCAAGCCGCGCCAACTTGATTGCGCGCTTGCCGCGTTTTGCGCAAACCAGTGAGCCCATCAGCGCTTCCAACCTAGTGATTCCATCAAGCCACACGTCCGCACCGCCACCTGAAGACGGCAACACCGCAACCTCCAAAAGTGAATCTGGTTCCACAACTAATGGTTTAGTAAAAAGCCCATGCGCCGCTAGTGGGGCAACAACCATTGCTTGCGTGCCCGGCCACACGACAGGCCCCCCAGCAGAAAACGAATACGCCGTTGAACCCGTAGGCGTCGACAAAATGATTCCATCCGCAGCGTACGTTGACACGTTTTGACCATCCACCGCGAATAGCAGTTCAACTGGGCGCGTCGGATCCGCATGCTGCACCACGGCTTCATTAAGCGCCCACCCCCTCCTTACTATCCCATCTGGTGACCTCACTTCAACATCAAGAGTCATTCTCAGATCAACTATGTAATCATCAGCATGAATGCGCCTGACAACACGTGATAAAGATTCCCCCGAGGTATCAGCCAAGAACCCCATATGCCCAAAGTTCACGCCCAAAAGCGGAATATCCGCCTCCCTAGCAGCGCGCGCGCCAGACAGGATCGTTCCATCGCCCCCCAAAACCAAAACCAAATCAGTGTCAGGTTCAAGTACATCTGTGACTTCCATGCCCAGTTCGAAGCATTCATTTCTGACTTTCGCCGCAGCTTGAGCTATGTCATGGCGATCACGATGTGTAACTAGCATGATCTTACTTGCCACGTGTGTCCCCTCCTGGTCCTCTCAAAATGGCACTTCTGGCAGCTTCTTGAAAGTCCAAAATCGGCGTTCGACTTCCATCAGTGCTCATTGCCAAGAAATACTCTACGTTGCCTGCGGGCCCTGGAAGAGGTGACGGCTCAATCGCCCACACCGTCATCCCAAGATCTGCAGCAAACTGGGCGACCCCCACCACTGCCTTCACCCGCAGGTCTACATCACGTACCACCCCGCCCGCGCCAAGTTGGCCTTTGCCAACTTCAAACTGGGGTTTCACCATGAGAAGAAAATCAGCATTTGGAGCGCACATTAGCAGTGCCGGAATAATAAGTTTCAAAGAGATGAACGATAAGTCACCCACAATCACCTCTGGAACAACTTCAAGATCTGAAGGCTGCAGGTACCTTATGTTAGTTCGCTCCATCACCACCACACGCGGGTCCTGACGAAGCTGCCACGCAAGTTGCCCATACCCGACATCAACAGCCAGAACAGATTTCGCCCCACGACGCAAAAGAACATCAGTGAAACCACCAGTGGACGCACCCGCATCCAAGCAGACTTTCCCTTTAATTTCAGGTGCCTGATCCCCCAGTGCTTCTAGTGCTCCAATCAACTTATGTGCGCCTCGGGAAACATATTCTTCGCCGCTCACGCTTTCTGCAACCACTATTGGCCAAGCAGTATCAACCTGTGATGCAGGTTTGCGTTTCACTTCCCCTGAAACCCGAACCCGTCCTTCTTGAATCATGTCGGCTGCCGCTGCCCTTGATTTCGCGAGGGAGCGGCGCACCAACTCTGAATCAAGCCGACGTAGTGCCACTGTCCTCATCCAACGCCGCTCTAAGTTCGCGCTCTAAATCTCGAAGCTCCATGAGTTTCTTCTGGAGGGTTTCTCCGTCAGTCATCATATTCGCCGCTTTCATCGACCGAAGGTACCTCTTCAAGCGATTCGCCTGACGCGCTACTTTCTGCCTTGTCACCTGCTACTTCAAGATTTTGCTCTTCAGACGTGACCTCGACTCCTTGATTGTCTGTTACCTCTTCTGCAACTTCAACTTCCTTATTTGGCTTGGTTACTGTCCCAGATGGATCATCATTTTGAACGACTTTCAGTTCAGGGCACTTCACACTGCCGCGTTCATCTGCATAATCCCAGGAACCAGCAACTAACGCACGGAATGTGTCAATCGAGATCGTAACTGTGTCACCATCTTCAGCAATCGGCACGTCCGCGATCTCAATGTTGCCACCGCGAACGATCCTAACCTGCTGTGATACGCCACATGTCCAGGTGCCATCGCGGTGATGCAGGGCTGGCGGATGCACCTCATTTAGCGCTGACAAATCAATCCCAACAAAACTTGGCCGCTTGCCCTTCGGCGCGTTCACCACATCACGTGCACTGTGCACACCAGATAGAACGTGCATTGCGGCAATCCTCGCATTGATTGCCCCTGCCACGTCCGTTTCAAGGCGATCACCAACACCAATCGGCTTCTTAGCCCCAAGCATTTGTGCCGTGCGAATAAAGATTTCTGGACGAGGCTTCCCCGCCGAAATCGGCCGTTTACTTGTTGCCCGCATGACGGCTGCCACCAGTGATCCATTCCCAAGGGCAAAACCGCGTTCCGTCGGCAAAGTTGCATCCATGTTGGTCGCAAAATACTGAGCGCCCGAGTTTATTGCATACGCGGCTTCACTAAGCATCGCCCAATCCACGTTGGGGCCAAAACCTTGAACCACAGCATCCACGTGCCCAAGGGCGTCAGCGACTGGCTCAAACCCGCCCTCTTTCACAAGGTTTGCAAGCGATTCTGATCCAACAACTAGCACCTTTGAACCTGGTTCCAATGTTTCTTTCAGGTCCATCATCAAATCGGTTGCAGCCGTCATTACCTGGTCAGCTTCAGCCTCATAGCCCATGCCTTGAAGCTTTTGCGCAACCTCTTCAGGACTGCGCGACGCATTGTTAGTGACAAACCCCAAGATCATGCCTGCATCCATTGCGGCGCTCAAGGCCTTCGGGCCCCCCGGTTGAACCCGATCACCATGGAATGCCACACCGTCAAGGTCCAACAGCGCAGCATCGAACTCTTCATTCAGCGGCTGAGTTGTTCCCCGCAAGTCAGTACGGACATTATCTACATCCGCATCAAGCATCTCATCAAGATCAACAATCTCCATTGCCTCCGGCTCATCTGGCATGGATGCAATAGTGTTTTCTGCTTCTTCAGTTCGACCAAGATCATTTAGACGTTCAGCTTTTAGTTCCATCAGGCGGCGCAGTAAGTGCGCTGGCGCATCTTCAGGCATGGAATCCAATGCACGTTCCACAACCATCAGTGAGTATTCCGTTTGCCCAAGGTCTGCGCGGGCACCAGCCGACACCAATACCAGTTCAACTTGTTCTGAAAGCGACACAGACGCCATGTCTGTTGCTTCCACAAGTTCAATGGCTTTTTCTGGCCGCCCAAGGCCGCGTTCACAGTCCGCTTCGATGGCGCGCAGTGAGTTGTCGCCGCGCATCCGTCTTACAGCCCGCACTTCTCTAAGTGCTTCTTCGTATCTTCCCGAGGCGTAAGCGGTTAGCGCCGCCGCCTCACGAACCACATCCACGCGTCCCGCACGTTTCACCGCTGCCTGCGCGTGCTGATATGCAAGTTCTGGATCAACATCAATGATTTGCCCGGCTGCCACCAAATGGCGTGACACGATTTCCTGGTTGAAGCCCGAAAGCGTTGAGAGCGCCCTGCGCGCTTCTGGATCAAGGTCTTCGGCTAGTACGCCAGCAGGGATCACGGGTTCATTTGGATCTTCACTGCGGAACTCACCTTGATGAGCTTTGCGTCCATGAGGTTTGCGCCCGCCATCATCACGGCGATCAAAACCTCGGCCTTTGCCGCCATCGCGGCGCTCAAAGTCGCGGCCTCCCCCGCCCTATCCGCCTTTGCG
>DAIOFF010000207.1:0-4745 GCA_036745855.1 Scrofimicrobium sp.
TTCGGCGGGGGTTGGCGTGGGGGTATCTTCCGGGTCTTCGGTCTCTTCTGGTGTGGGAGTTTCTTCCGGGTCTTCGGTTTCTTCCGGACTCTCAGAGGCCTCAGTCTCTACCGGCGGTGCCACCACAGGGTCAGGTTCGCTCTTGTTCGTCAGTACCAACACAAGAGTAATAACAAGTGCGACAACAACCACAGCAGCCACAGCAACAATCGTGATGATGAGTGGTTTGTTGTTCTTCTGGCCAGGCATGCCTGGCCCTCCGGCCATCTGCATTTGCATTTGTGGGTTCTGGTATCCGCCTGGGGTTCCGTATGGAGCTCCAAATTGACCGTTTTGTGCACCTGGCTGGGCTTGCGGCTGGCCGTATTGCGTTTGTCCGTACTGCGGTTGCCCATACTGCGGCTGAACTGGCTGTCCAGGCTGCTGTGGCATGTAAGGCTGTCCGGGCTGCATCGGAGCCCCATGGTTGGGTTGGTTGGGGTCAGTCATATCGTCATACTCTCCTCAGAACTCTTGGCACCATGGCATCAGTCGGTTTCATACCCGACACCAACTGGGTTTGTTGTAGGCATGGTTATGTTGTTGATTCTTGCTCAAAGTCGCTGCCACGGTGCCAGGTTAGCAGTTCCTAGATTGCATTTTTGCATTCTTGAGACGCAGAGCCGCTTTTGCCCTATTCAAAAGGCAGTAAGCCGCATTTTCGGACGGTGTAATGAATGATTATCAAACTCGCATGAGTTAACAGAGTTCTGTTTTTCGAGGGCGAAATAAGCACGCGCTCTTATCCAGCTATACTGTCTGGATGTTTGCACCAGCCAGGTGCGGCCAGAAAAAGGAGTAAGTGTGGCGGATCAATCGCGCCTTGACGCAGTCATTAGCCTTGCAAAGCGTAGGGGCTTTGTTTACCCGTGTGGCGAAATATATGGTGGTACACGTTCAGCATGGGACTACGGTCCGCTTGGTGTTGAGTTGAAGGAGAACATCAAGAAAGCATGGTGGAATAGGATTGTCCGCCAGCGTGAAGACGTAGTTGGTCTTGATTCTTCGATCATTCTTCCCAAACGCGTGTGGGAAGCATCTGGGCATGTTACAGCTTTCACGGATCCTTTGATTGAGTGTTTGAACTGCCATCATCGTTTCCGTGAAGATCAGCTGAAAGAGCAGTATGCGGAGAAGAAAGAAGTTGATGAGTCCTCAGTTGAGATGACGCAGATCGCTTGCCCTGATTGCGGCGTGCGTGGGCAGTGGACGGAGCCGCGGGCGTTTTCTGGCTTGCTGAAAACTTACCTGGGTCCAGTTGATGATGAGTCTGGTTTGCATTATTTGCGACCAGAGACCGCACAGGGCATTTTTGTGAACTTTGCTAACGTGATGGCCAGTGCCCGAAAGAAGCCTCCTTTTGGTATCGGGCAGATTGGTAAAGCTTTTAGGAATGAGATCACGCCTGGAAACTTTATTTTCCGCACCCGTGAGTTTGAACAAATGGAACTCGAGTTCTTTGTTGAACCTGGAACGGATGAGGACTGGCATCAGTATTGGATTGATGAGCGCCTGGCGTGGTACACAGATCTTGGTATTGATGCAGAGCATTTGCGTCTTTATGAGCATCCGGCAGAGAAGCTTTCGCATTATTCCAAACGAACCGTGGATATTGAATATACTTTCGGTTTCCAGGGGTCGCGTTGGGGTGAACTTGAAGGTATTGCAAACCGTACAGATTATGACCTCAGTACACATTCGAAAGCTTCTGGCGCGAAACTTGACTATTTTGATCAGACAAAAGATGAGCGTTGGACACCATATGTGATTGAGCCATCCGCTGGCGTTACCAGGTCTTTGATGGCGTTCTTGGTGGAGGCTTTCCACATTGATGAAGCCCCAAATACTAAGGGCGGCGTTGATAAGCGTACAGTTTTGCGTCTTGACCAGCGCTTGGCTCCAGTGAAGGCAGCTGTTTTGCCTCTGTCCCGTAAGGATGAACTCACCGGACCTGCCAAAGAGTTGGCCGGGGAGCTACGCAGGCTGTGGAATATTGAGTATGACGATGCGGGTGCCGTTGGTAGGCGTTACCGCCGTCAAGATGAAATAGGTACTCCCTACTGCATTACTTACGATTTTGAGTCGCCAGAGGATCATGCGGTTACGATTCGGGATCGCGACACAATGAAACAGGAGCGAGTTCCTTTGGACGAGGTTCGTAGTTGGCTCATTGACCGAATCGACGTGTGCTGAAGTTAGGTTCTATTGAGCTTGGGACGCCAGTTATCTTGGCACCCATGGCTGGTGTAACAGATCTTCCTTTCCGGAGGATTTGTAGGGAGTTTGGAGAGGCCCCGCTCGGTGAAGTAGGGCCTCTTTCCAGCGCACCTAAAGTTGATGCTCCGTCTGGTTTGTATGTCATGGAAATGGTCACCGCGCGCGCACTTCTAGAAGGCAACCCGCAGACGTGGGAAATGGTGAAACCAGATCCTGAAGAGAAGGTCCGCTCCGTGCAACTTTATGGCGTTGATCCAGATGTCATGGGGCAGGCAGCATCATGTTTGGTTGAACGTGGCTATGCAGACCATATTGACATGAACTTTGGGTGCCCGGTGCCAAAAGTCACGCGCAAGGGCGGGGGAGCCGCCCTTCCATGGAAGCGAGACCTTTTTGAGGCTATCGTCTCTAGTGTTGTAAAGGCGGTAGATAGTGCTGCGCCACATGGACCAGGGAGCATTCCAGTCACCGTGAAAATGCGCGTTGGAATTGACGATGACCATGTGACGGCTTTGGATGCAGGAAAGCTTGCTGAAAAGGCTGGGGCCGCAGGTGTGGGACTTCACGCGCGAACACAGGAGCAACATTATTCTGGGTTGGCCAACTGGGAATGGATTACACGGCTAAAGGATGAACTAAACATTCCTGTCTTTGGCAATGGAGACATTTTCTCTGGTTTGGATGCAAAGTCCATGATGAAACAAACTGGATGTGATGCCGTAATTGTGGGACGTGGTTGCCAGGGAAGGCCATGGATTTTTGAAGAACTCACGGCAGTATTTCATGGATTGGATCTGCCGGCTGCCCCCACCCTTCGTGATGTCACTGTGACAATCTTGAAACATGCAGCGCTAATGGTCGAAACCGTAGGTGATGAGCTGCGGGCCATGCGGGAAATGCGCAAACACATTGGGTGGTATTTGCGTGGATTTGCGGTTGGTGGGGAACTGAGAAGAAGATTGTCCTTGGTGTCTTCACAAGAGTCTCTGGCTGAAATTATGGGTGAGCTAGATTTGAACCAGCCATTCCCACCGGCAGCTTATGGGGTGCGTGGGCGGGCAGGTTCGCCTCGAAAACCGCATCTTCCAGACGGGTGGCTAGATTCGCGCATTGTGAATGACCAAGAACGTTTATTACTCAACCTTGAAGATGATGGAGGATCTGGTGGCTGAACGGGGAATCGCGAAAACCATAATTTTGGGGCGTCCTGGGGTCTCAACGCGGACTCTTGGCTCAGGCCTCAAAATAGCAGTGCCGGTTTTGGGGAGTTCACGAAGCCAGATAGCTGATGGGTGGAACCGGGCTGCCGAGGCTGGCGCAGACATTATTGAATGGCGCGTAGATGAAGTTTTGGACCCTGAACTTGAGACGCTTGGAATAAAGCTTCGTGATCATTTTGCGATTCCCGTGATAGTCACGCTTCGTACGGACAGAGAGGGCGGTTGCTTCCAGTCTATTGGTCATGAGGCCGAGTACGGGACTAGGCTCCGGCAAGCAGCACATTGGGCTGATGCTGTTGACGTTGAGATTGATATGCCAGACTCTGCTGAACTTATTGGGGATGTTCAATCGAACGGTGCCGTCGCTATTGCCTCGCGTCACGTCTTAGAGGGAGCCGCTACAGAGACCAGGCTTAAGGCAGATTTACTTGAGATGGTTGAATCTGGCGCTGAGATAGTCAAGATTGCATGGATGATTTCTTCACCTACAGAAGTGGCAGCTATTCGTAGTGTTCAGGAATGGGCTTATGAAGAACTTGCAGTTCCGGCCGTAGTTTTGGGGATGGGGGACCTTGGTCGGACGACTCGTGTTGGTGACGCAGCACGCTTACTTGCATTTTCTTTCGCTCATGTTGGGAATTTATCTGCACCAGGACAGCCAAGTATTGAAGAAATGCGATAGTAAAAGTGCAGGAAATAGAGCAGTAGAGAAAATCTATTTGCTTCCCATGAGCACAAATGAGGGCAGGGGACTTTCGACCCATATGTTCAAAGTTGCACATATGTTAGAAGGGCCTTTTTAAAGCATATTTGTTGGTTTATATACCTTTGCTCTTAAAACTTTGGGGGTCTTTGTTTTGACGCAATTTTGCAGGAGAAATCCGCAGTGACAGAGCTGACACTGTGAACAATTTCAAAAGCTAAACGACTATCCATGAGCGCGGTAATTGCAACAAGGGGCTAATGTAAAACCATATCGTAACAGAGTTAGGAAAGATGATAATGTTGAGAGCCTCCATTATGCTCCCAGTTGCCTCTTTAGCATTAATTGCATCTGGTGGAGTCCCTGTCTCAAACGGAGAAGTCCTGCCTGACTTGCCCCTGACTAAGTCCGTGACGCAGCAACATGACGCATCCGAAGATGTGCCAGAAAAGGCTCAAGAGCCTGCGGTATCTGAGAGCGAAGAACCCAGAACAGATACGGAAGCTCTGACAGATCCATCTGAAGTTGATTCTGAAGAAGAAGTGCCCCAATCCGGAGGCGGAAGC
>DAIOFF010000208.1:0-4672 GCA_036745855.1 Scrofimicrobium sp.
GACATATTTGCATTTATTTTAAAAAATCAAATCATCAGGAGAAAGCGCAAGAACGTGAGAGATGCGCTCTGCTAATAGCAGCCGAAGAAAATCTGGCAACTCTGCAGGGCGGCAACGCAATCCAATAGGGCGGCGATAGATGACTATTTTGTCACTAAGTGCCCGCCCCGAATCCCGTGCAAAGACTCTAGCCAAACAAACATCGTGAGGTTCCCAAGGCGCCGGGATTGATGGAGGGACCTCTTCAACCGCGAACTCGATGGTCCCAACTTCTGGGAAACGCTCCCGCATTCGACCAACAATTTGCCCAACTAGCTCATCGAAATATTCACTTCTAGTTCTCCATCCGGGCAGTCCAGGAGGCATTAAAGTCCCCTGATCGCGCCCGTGCCTGTGTCTGCGACGCCTGTTTGGGAAACGCGAATCCATGTTTGAATCCTAACTCTTGGTCTACACGGACTAGTATTAGCGCTGGCGGGAGGAATCAGTGAGAAATTGTTCTAAACAAGGGTGCGGACGGGTGGCTGTCGGCACATTGACCTATGATTACCAGGCGCAGACTGCGGTCTTGGGACCGCTCGCCTCGTCTGCTGAGCCACATACTTACGATTTGTGTGAGACCCATGTTAGGGGCTTGACCGTTCCCAGGGGTTGGGATGTCGTGCGCCTTGATATCAACTATGACCACTTAGCACCTTCAGATGATGACCTGATGGAGTTAGCCGAAGCGGTCAAAGAAGCCGCGAAACCGCGGGTGACGAACCAGACATCATTTCAGGCATTTGTTCCCAAAGATGGGGAAAAACCGTCTGGCCCAAGGTTCGAAGTTGTCCCCGGATACTATGACGACGACAAAAAAGAAAGTAAAAGGATCGACCAGACTGGGCCATTTGCAAGTAAAGCAGATGACACCATTGAAGGATCGTGACACTATCTACGTATGGCTTTCAAGGTATTAGTAGTTGATGATGATGTAGCTCTTGCAGAGATGATTGGAATTGTCTTGAAGGCCGAGGGCTTCGAGGTATCTGAATGCTTCGATGGGGCTGAGGCCTTTCAAGCGTTCCAGCAGATCCAACCAGACTTGGTTCTTCTAGACGTTATGCTTCCAGGAATTGATGGCATTCAACTTTGTGGGATGATTCGGCACGTCTCAAATGTTCCCATTGTCATGCTCACAGCGCGCAGTGATACCGCTGATGTGGTGGCGGGGCTTGAGGCCGGGGCTGATGACTACGTTCCCAAACCATTCAAACCAAAAGAACTTGTTGCGCGTGTAAAGGCGAGGCTTCGCCGCGGGGATCACGAAGATGAAGAATCCTTGACTTTAGGTGACCTAAGTATTGATGTCTCTGGTCATCAGGTTACGCGTGGCGGTGAACTTGTTGGACTGACGCCACTTGAGTTTGATCTGCTGGTGACTTTGGCGCGCGCCCCATGGAAAGTATTTTCTCGCGAAGAACTACTCGGTCAAGTTTGGGGGTATCGTCATGCCGCCGACACCCGCCTCGTGAACGTCCATATTCAAAGGCTGCGTTCAAAGATAGAAATTGATCCTGAGAATCCTGGGCTGGTGATTACTGTCCGAGGCGTAGGGTATCGTGCTGCTTCGCACACCTAAGGGGAAGTGGGCTGATCGCCTCATGTTGCGGCGCTCCTTTTCGGGCCGCGTTGCCGTGACGTTAGCGTTGCTGCTAGCACTCCTTTTGGTGGCTCTTGGAGTTTTTGTTGCCACGCAACTTCAAAGTCAAATGTTCATGGCCCGGAAAAATTTGATCCTTGAAGATGCAGGTGTGCGTTTTACTCAGGTACAGAGCCAAATGGTGCAATCAACTGCTTCAACGGAAGACCAGGTGCAGGAACTCACAGCGAACATTGTGACCTCAACTGGTGAATCGGCTGCCGGCGCTGGTGCCATTTCTGTGATGATGCTTCGTTCTGAACGCGCGTCTGAGGCGTTTTTTATTAATGAGTTTTCAGATGCCGACTTGATTCAAACCATTACTCCTGAGCTGAGGAAGATGGTGGTGCGGAACGATGCGGCTTGGCAGTCGATTGAGATTCCAGGGAAGCCAAATGGGGAACCAGGAATCGCTGCGGGGGCATTGCTTGAGGTCCCGCTTGCGGGCGAATATGAGTTTTACATTATTTATTCGCTAGAAAGTGAGCAAAATACGGTTGTGGCAGCGATGCGGATTTTTACGATTGCGTCTATCCCGCTGGCAGTTGTCATGACTGGGGCAACTTTTCTTTTGATTTTTAGGACTTTGCGTCCTGTGCGGCACACTGCTGCTGCGGCTGAGAAGCTAGCTGCAGGTGAACTTGAGACCCGGGTTAGTGTGTCTGGGCAAGATGAGATGGCGCGTCTGGGGGATGCGTTCAACGACATGGCTGATTCTCTTCAAAATCAGATTTCAGAATACGGGAAGCTGTCGGAGCTTCAGCAGCGTTTTGTGTCTGACGTGTCGCATGAGTTGCGCACTCCGCTAACCACGATTCGTATGGCTGAAGAACTGATATATGACGACCGTTATGAGCTTGATCCTGCACCTAAGCGTTCTGCTGAGCTTTTGCATTCGGAGGTTGGCAGACTTGAGAGCATGCTGGCGGATTTGTTGGAGATTTCAAGGTATGACGCTCAGTCCACGACGTTGGATTGGGAGGCGATAGATATCTATGGCTTGGTTGAGCGCGTTGTTGATGCAAATGCTGAGTTGGCTGAGCATCTTGGGGTGGAAGTTGAGGTGAGTGAGCGTCCTGAGCGCGTTACTGCGGAAGCTGATGGAAAACGTATTGAACGGGTTGTTCGCAATCTTTTGGTTAATGCGTTCGAACATGCGGAGGGGAAACCTGTGAAGGTTGTGGTTGATAGTTCAGAGCACTCTTTGGCGATTTCGGTTCAGGATCACGGCGTTGGCATGAGTGAGGAGACCATGAGTCGAGTTTTTGATAGGTTCTATCGCGCTGATCCATCGCGGACTCGTACTACTGGTGGCACGGGGTTGGGCCTTGCAATTGCCAAGGAGGACGTTGCGGCTCATAACGGTCAGATTCATGTGGATGCGGCGCTTGGCGAGGGCACTATTTTTGTGGTGACGATTCCAAGGAAAGCTGGCGATCCCGTGTTTGAGTTTCCACTTGTCGCGAGGCTGAATCATGAAGCTTAGGGCGGTTTTGCCATTGCTGGGTTTGGCTTTGGTGATTACAGGTTGTGCGGGGTTGCCAACGGGAGGGGCTCCGGAAGCTTTCTCTATTGAGACGCCAGATAGTGATCCTCCTTATCAAACTGCTACGGGGCCGCGTGCGGGTTCTGGGCCGGATCAACTTGTGTCGGACTTCTTGCGCGCGTGTCAGGCGGGGGCAAGTGATGACTATTTGGTTGCCAGGCAGTATTTGACGCCTTCGGCTGCGCAAGTTTGGCTTCCTGAAGCTGGAAGTGTCTTAGTTTATGATGCGGATGAGGTTCCAAGGGCGGAAGTTTTGCATGATGGCGAGGTCAAACTTAGTTTGTCGACTCGGGGCAGTTTGAGCACTGAAGGGATTTTTACTGAAGCTGGCGGGACAGCAGCAGAGTTATTGTTCTCCGTTGAAAAAAGTGATGGTGAATGGCGTATTTCTGAGCTCGAGGATGGTGTGGTTTTATCTAGGCCATCTTTTATGGCTGCTTATCAGGCGGCGCAATTGTATTTCTTGGCTCCTACTGGTGAATCTTTGGTTCCGGATCCACGTTGGTATCCTCGTAAACGATTGCCTTCTTATCTTGTTGCTGGTCTTATTGCTGGCCCAAGTGATGAGCTGGCGGACGCCGTTTATAACTCTTTGTCTTCACTTTCACTTCCAACACAGGGGGCTGAAGTGTCCTCTGAGCAGGTTATCCGCGTGAGTCTGGTTGGGGACATGTATGGAGGGGAGTCAGCGCTTGAGCATTTGGCGTGGCAGGTTAGTGCAACGCTTAGTCAGGTTGCTAATGCTACGGGGATTGAGATTGAACTAAATGGGACGCTTCTGCCGCACGTGGAACCTCCTTATGGGCCAAGGCTTCGCTTAGATAGGGCTGTTGGAATAAAAGATGGCTGGGTTGTGATTGGGGATGGGGATAGAACTTGGGGCCCTATTGATGCTGAACAGGACGAGCCATCGCATCCGGCGGTTGGTCCAGACGCAGAGACGTTTGTTTCTTGGATTGAGAAGGGAAGGATCCGGACTTTTTATGGCGGAGTCATTGAAGATTTCCCTGTGAAGTCTCCTATTCCGCCTGTGGTTGATCGGTGGGGTTGGACGTGGACGGCAGAGGGTAAGAGTGACCAGCTGTTGGCTCTTGGGCGCGGCGGACGCAGGCTAACGCTTCCGGTTGATGTTGCGGAATCTGTGAGTATTTCTGCTTTGTCTATAGCCCCCGATGGCATTCGTGTGGCCCTTATTTCTGAGGGGACTGGTGCGCTCACGATGCATATGATTGTTCGTGATCCTAGCGGGGCACCCGTGTCTGTGGGTCCGGGCGTGACGATTCCTGTGGATGGGAAAGTCGTGGATGCTGCTTGGTCAGTTTCTACAACGCTTGCTTTGCTGGTTGATAAGGATGGTTCTTCTTCAGTGCTTATGCAGCCTCTTGAGGGGTTTTCGTGGTCGAGTTCGGCGGTCCCTGGGGCGGTAACGATTACGGCCGGTTCGG
>DAIOFF010000209.1:0-4664 GCA_036745855.1 Scrofimicrobium sp.
GCCACGTGTTAAATAAATTGTGGTTTCTTTTTTAAGCAGGATGGGGTTAGTGATCCGTTGCATGATTCTTCACGTCGCAGTAGTCAGGAAGACCTGAGGTGGCCCAGTGAGCGGCTCCACACAGAACGAATCGTCAGGTTTGGTGAAGACTGTCAGCCATTCTGTGGTTGACTCCATCGACATCATAAGGCCAGGCCAGCGAATTATTGCTTTTGTAGGATGTTCATTTCCGAAACAATCATCCCAAGGTCCACTTTGGACAGGAATTCTGATGCCTGTTGGAAGTTGGTTTTCTCCCGATTCTTCTTGCCAGTCGGCGTCAAATGTCAGTTCAGCTTCGTTTTGCCTGGACTTTGGCAAATCATCCAGCCACCGATTGAACCAAGGGTGCCATCCTGCTTGTGCAGGAAATTCCTCTTGTAGGGTACTAATAACAAGGCTGATGGCGAGTGTGTTTCCGTTGACTTCAATGTGTTGCTGGGCGCACCCATCCCATGGCCATATTCCAGATAAATCTAAAGAAAAATCATTGTCACTTTCCGCTGTCCATGGTCGAAAACAAGCAAGACCATGAAGGGCGTGAGGCGGCCTATTTATGCCCAATTGATGAGTCCTACCAGCATGATAAAGCAGGCCTCCGCCGACACGTCCAACCCAGGGAACCATAGGGAAACATCCGTATTGAAATCCTCTTTTCTCGGGGCTCCATTGCCGAAGTATCTCCGTGCCGTGAGCTTTGATTGATGTGATCCTGCATCCATCTTCAGGTCGAATTGAAATGTTCAAAAGGTCGGTGCCCAGGGTGATTTCTGGCCCACGCGGGCCAGGCCATGGCGCGGCCGAATCTTTTCTGATTGATGCAAAGTGCTCAAGCATTTTGGTCTTCTTTCGAAAGTTCTTCTTTTGCAACGATTGCTGCCAAGTCTTGGCTCTTTATCCGTAACGTGCAGATTAACGAAATAACGGCAATAAAAGTCAGGTAGGCCGCAACACCCCAGGGTGCTCCATTTCCATGTGCAATTAGTGATGCGCAAATCATTGGTGTTAGGCCACCAATAATTGCAGAGAATTGATAGGCAAAAGAGAGCCCAGTGTAGCGCACATTTGGCCCAAACATTGTGGTGAATAGCGTTGGTTGGACGGCAAACATCATTGTTGGACCGAGATTGTATGCGACTATTAGTGCGATCCAAATCAGTGCCACATTTTGGGTATTTAGTAGTCCGAAGAATGGGAAAGCCATGATGACGACTGCGAAAGCACCGATTATGTAGATTTTCCTTAATCCCACCCGATCACTGACGAATCCGATTATTGGGCACGCTATGATTCCGATTGCTGAGGCTATGAGCATGCCGTTTAGTGGTATCTGTCGGTCCATTCCTAATTGAGTGGCTATATATGAGATTCCGAATGCATTGATTATATTTGAGGATACCGTTTCGGCAAGACGTGCGCCGAAAGCTAGGAATAGTTGCCGAGGATAATGACGGAAGGCAATCAGTATAGAAGACTTAGACTTATTATTCTTGGTATTGTGATCTTGGTTTTGACGGGTCTTTAGGAACTCCGGTGATTCTTCGGTGTGTGAGCGCACGAATACGCCGACTAATAGCATGATAGAGGACAGCAAGAATGGGATGCGCCATCCAAACGATAGCATTTGTTCTTCTGATAAAAAGGCTTCGCATAATGCGAATATTCCGGTTGCTAAAAGGATTCCAGCAGATGCAGCCATTTGTGGAAGGGACCCGAAGAATCCTCGTTTCTTTTCTGGTGCGTGCTCGATGGTAAGTAATGCGGCACCGCCATATTCTCCGCCAAGTCCAAACCCTTGGACCAAACGAAGTATCACCAAAATGATGGGTGCCCAAACGCCGATTTGTCCGTAGGAAGGGACTAATCCAATCAAAACGGTTGCTGTGCCGATGATTCCAAGGGTCCACATTAACGCAGCTTTGCGTCCAATGCGGTCGCCGAGTTCCCCAAAGACCAATCCACCTAATGGTCTGGCAAAGAATCCTGCACCAAATGTTGCAAAGGAGGCGATGGTAGCAGTGGTGGGATCTTCATTTGGGAAGAATACGGTTCCAAAAACTAATGCGGATGCGGTGCCGTAAACGAAGAAATCGTACCACTCAAGCAAAGCTCCGGACACGCTAGCGATGACGATTTTTCCCATTCTTTTTTGTCCGTGGTCTTCAGGTGCGTCGTTGCGGGATTGGTTATTTGACACTTTGTGCTCCTTTCAAGTTTTGGTGGCCGCAGCGCTCCAATGGGCCACGACCACCAACCAAATCATTCAGTGCCAAAGGGGCGAATTGCGTGAAGAACCGCTGAAGCATCCTCGGTTCCGTGTCCCATCGCGGAAGTTTGCAGATATGCTGCTAACGCCGCAGATGCTGTGGGCGCTGGGACTCCGATGCGCGCTGCTGCGTCGATGGAGAGCCTGATGTCTTTTGCCGCCAAGTCCACAGCAAACTTCGTGGTGAAAGATTCATTGATCATGTCAGGCAATCGCATGTCGGCTTGAAGAGACCAAGCCCCAGTTGTCTTCAACGCTGCAGCGAACACCTCACCGTTGATGCCTTCGGCGTTTGCCATTGCGTATCCTTCAGCTAATGCAACTAGCCCTGTCATACCAACCAAGTTGGATATCAGTTTGAAAATGGTTGCACCCTCGACAGAACCCATATCGAAAATATCACTAGAAATGTCAGACAAGATTGGCAATATCTTGGATTTTGCCGAGGTCTCACCTCCAATAAAGAAAGGAACGTCCCCTGTCTCTGCATGGAGCGGAGTTTTCCCAACTGTGGCCGCAACGAACTGTGCGTTTTTGGCATCGATTTGGTTTGAAAGGTGGCGTGCCGTTGCAGGATCAACTGTAGACGTGTCAACGATCAAAGTCCCTGTTTGAACCTCATCTATGTTTTGTGTCCACACGGCTTTGACAACTTCAGGGGTGGGTAATGAAGTGAAGATTATAGAACTTCTTTTTAGGACCTCAGCAATTGAACTAAGTCCTTTGCCACCTTTTGCGGTCATTTTTGCAAGGGCCTCAGTGTTTTGGTCAAAAACGTTTAAGGAATAACCCTTATTAATCAGACAACGTGCAATGGCTCCACCCATTGTTCCCAGTCCGATGAATCCTATCTTGATGTTTTCTGTCATTAGTTCAGCCTTCTTGTGTTATTTCAGCTAGTACGGTTGAATCTTCTAGGTCAACGTTCTTGCCGATTGGTTCCCACTTGATCACTACCGCTGTCAAGAATGCGACGAAGGGGACGATTGCAAGGTAGAAGAATGCATTTGTTCCAAGTCCGCCCCAAAGCATTGGCCAAAGGATTAGGCCTGCAATGGCACCGCACCGCATGATTGCTCTGGTGAAGCCGACTCCGGCAGGGCGAATACTTGGTGGATACGACAGGGTTGCGATTGTCATGCCAAGACCACCCGGACCTGCTGAGTGGAAGAAGATGATTGCGCCAAGTAGACCTAGCGCAAAGTAGGGGCTGGCGTTTCCAACGAACCCTAGTACTACCAGGGAGACTGCGACCAGGAAGAATCCGATCATGGTTTGGCGGCGCGCCCCAATGCGTTGAACGAACAGGGACCCCAATGCGCCCCCGGTGATACCAGCAAGTGCGTTAACCACTGCTGATCCTGTCAGTGATGCTGCAAGGCCTCCGGTGAGGATGCCACCAAGAGTGAGAGGGAGGTAAACGCCGACAGCGTTGTACTGCCATGCTTGCATTGTTGCAACCACGCAGCCAAGTATTGTGCGCTGACGATAGGTTTTGTTGAACAGAATCCGGTAGGCCCCCTTTAGTTTGGTGACTTTGTCAGCACTACCTTTGGCGTCTG
Organism: Scrofimicrobium sp.; assembly: GCA_036745855.1. Classification (GTDB taxonomy): domain Bacteria; phylum Actinomycetota; class Actinomycetes; order Actinomycetales; family Actinomycetaceae; genus Scrofimicrobium. The sequence continues at coordinate 3,868 of DAIOFF010000209.1, forward strand.
GAGACACGATGGCTTCGACTCCGTAACGTTTCTTTAGGATGTCTGCAGCTTCTTGATACCGGTGTGTACGTGCCGCCCAGATGGCACTTTCTCCGATAGTGACATACCGGGCGATGATTACAATTACCCCAAAGATTGCGCCAATAAAGATTCCGAAACGCCAAAGTTTTGCTTCCGCAATTCCAGTTGAAAAGACAATTAGGAGAACAATATAGACCACTGTAGTTGCGATGTACCAGCCCATTTGCCAAAGATTGACAGAACCCCCGGTTGACTTGTTTGACGACCCTTTTAGCTCTGCTACTGCATTTGTGGCTAACGGGAAGTCGATGCCCAAGCCCAATCCCATCAGGACTCGAAGAACTAGTACCCACCAGATACTGGGGGCGAATGCCACGGCCCCAGCCGCGATAACACACATTCCCATACCTAGAAGGAAAGCCTTCTTTTGCCCTAATACATTTATGATTCTTTGTGCTGACAGGCCTCCGATAAGTGCAGATACCAAGACTGATGCATTGACTGTTGCGGCCAGACCTGGACTGATCTCGAACTGTTCAGCGATATATTTGTTTCCGAAACCGATCATTGCCGCTTGATATGCGTCCAGCAGAATACCGCCAAGTGCAACGAACACAGCCAGGAATCCTCCTTTGACTGCCGGATTTTGATTTACTAAATCAATTACGTCTTGAGGTGTTTTTATTACGGCCGGGTCAGATTTTGATTGTTTTTGTTGAATACTCATGAGCTTCCTTGTTCGCGGTATTTAGTGTGATAACTGGATGAGGACTTTA
>DAIOFF010000210.1:0-4647 GCA_036745855.1 Scrofimicrobium sp.
AGAATTAGTTCCGGCTCAGACCATTTCCCATCATTTCCAAGCCAAGAAAGACCGCCTTGGTATCCGATACCATCCCATCCAACTAAGGTCATTCCTGTCTTTCCATTAAGCGTGAAAACACAGGGGCAGTCTACTGCGAGGCTATTGAAGGTGCCTTCAGTATATGATGGACGCACTTCAAGTGTCGTTTTCTTGTTGGGGGTGCGAATACGGGAGCGAAGGGAGCTTGGAATATCAATCATTGTATGGTCCATTGGTTAGGTTGGTTTTGGGCAGACACCATTGAGAATTGGTGGGTGCCGGAAGGAATGTCTGCGCACTTGCCGTTCGCGTTCCAGATTTCCCCAGTTGATCCTGTTGGTATTTCGACTTTCACGTGTATTTCATGTGGTTTCTTGCGCGTCCATGAAATGCCGAACTTTCCACGGACGGATTCATAGGTAGCTTCAGCGTGGTTTGTGGAGGGCAGGAAGGCTGGCCGGAAACGCGCCTTTTCCCACCCACGGCTTTTGGGATCTTGAGACAAGCCGGCTACTGAACCGGTTAACCAATCTGAAATGTATCCAAGCATGAAGTGGTTTCCAGAACCATTGGTGGAGCGACCAGTCCAATGTTCGCACAGTGAGGTTTCACCGTCGGCAAGCATTCGGCCGTAACTTGGTGCGTCTAAATCTGTGACAAGGCGATAGAGAAGCTCGTGAGCGTTTGCATTGATCAGGGCGCGAATAAAAGAGGGGAGCGCAATTTCCCCAACGGTTATGTGCTCGCCATCATCTGCGACTTGTTGCAGGAGTGCTGCCTGAGCTTCCTTGACCTCTTTATCATGTAAGATTCCCGAATCAAGCAGAAGGGAAATACTGCTTTGACTGCCTGAGGCGAAACTGAGTGAGCTGTCTTGATTTTGGACTACAAATGTATGTCGCATGAGGGCTGCAATCTCATGTGCGCGTTGCCTGTAGTGGGTGGCTAAATCTGGGTCACCGACGGCGTTTTCAAGTTCGGATGCAGATAATAACATGGAGTGGAATCCATATGATGCAACTAGTGATCGAGGAACCGATAAATCAAGTGCAATCCAGTCTGACAGACCATGATCTAGTAAGCCATTACCTGCAAGCGACTCTATGTATTCGATGTAGCGTCGTCCAGCTGTAAGTGCAAGCCGCGCTGGCTTCAAGTCACCATAAGTACGATAGAGGTGAAATGGGATTTGCCAGATTGCGCTGCCCCAGTTTACGTCGTCACGATAGCCGGGTTCATTCAAGAAATCGAACACGACTAGTTCAGGAGCAATATCGGGAATAAGTCCGTCTTTAGTTTGAGCGTCTTCCATGTGTTGGATCATGTCAGTGAAATGATTACAAATATCCCAGCGGAATGCTAGGGGTTCAAAAACCAGATGGTCTTGTTCTAACCAACCGAGTTTTTCCCGATGAGGACAATCTGTTGGCACACCGACGAGATTTGACTGAGCAGCATTGGTAATCAGGCTATAAATGCCTGAGAGAACCGGGTCGGAGACCGAATAAGAGCCGGTTTCTTTGTCATTGGTTTGGATTCTCTCAATCTTGACTTCAACATCGTAACTAGAGATCTCAATGGGATTGCCTTGATAATCTACTGCTCGAAGTTCGACGTAACGAAATCCGTGATAACCGAAACGCGGTTTGAAGGTAGCAACTTTACCTGCTGTAGTGAACGTGTCAAAGATAGGGCCACCAGTAGTGTTTTGATCTACGGTTCCGCTGTGGTGAAGGTATTCGGCAGGCCAGAGCTCAAATTTGGTACCTTCAGGAACAGTGTCTCCGACCCTCAGCACTGGTCGGCCTGCAAGATTTCGGCCGGCATCAAAAAGGACGGCACCATTTGGGGCTTTTTGACGAGTCGGAGAAAATGTTCCGGTCACGATTGTTGGCGGCGAAACGCGAATCCATGGAGACGGCCCGTCTTCAACAACCACGGCTGCTTCCCATGCGGAATCATCTGTTCCTTCGGAAGTGAGCCAACCTTTTGGCTCTAAGCGCGAATCGTAATCTTCACCTCCATACCAATGAGTAAACGTCGAAGGACCTAGCATTGCTTGCCAAGATTCATCACTCAGCAGTATTTCAGTGTGGCCAGGATATTTGGCGACAAGCGCGACTTGGGCGCGTGGCGGCATGCGTAAACCTGAGAATTTTGTGTAGCGGTCTGGAATGTCTCTAACGTGTGCGGGCCCTTCGCCAAGTTCAAGAATGAACTCGTTTGAACCTGCTTTTATCATGTTAGTTACATCGTACTCAGCTAAGGCGACACGTTTTTTGAACTCGGATACTCCAGGCTCAATGATTGCGTTTGACACTGGGTTCTTGCCTAAATGGGCAGACCATATTCCGACAGCTGCGATGATAATCGTGGCAGAGACTATACCTTTTTTAACCTCCCATCTAGTGCGGATCGTTGGCGGGCTGAGAGGCGGATCAGAGACAGCCCAAGCTTGATGGGTGATCCACTTCGCATCACGCAAATAGTTGGTCATTGAGACTCCTTTGATTCAGGTAAGTCAGATATCTTGCGCACGGAAAAGTGATGATGCAGGTGACATTCATACATACCACCTGCATCAAGAAAAGTCGGTTAACCTTTTAGTGCTCGGTCCATACCTTCAAGGACTTGCTCAACAGTTTGAGATCCTGCAAATAATCCCTGGACCCCATCGAACAAAGACTGTTGTACGTTTGGGTTTGGCCAGAGCTGGTCAGGCCAGGCACTTACTTTTTCTTGCGCCGTGAAGTCAGCAATCACCGAGTTCACCTGGTCACCTGAAAATGCGTCGCCAGCATCTAGTGCTGGTGATGTGTTGGCGGCTTCTGAGTACACGGCTTGCGCTTCGGGCGTGGCGAAGAACTCGACTAGTTCCTTGGCTGCTTCAGGGGCGGAAGCTTTTGAGTTTAGTGCATAAACAACGCCAATACCGTTTGAGAGGATAGTTTCGTCAGAGTTGTCAGTTGCAGGGAATACATTGAACACAACTTCAGTTCCACTGGGGGCGCTGGATAGGACTTCGCCAACAGCGCTGGATAGGGTGATCCATCCGGATGTGGTTCCTTCGACCATCTGGTCTGCAATATTCGCGTAGCTGGTGCCGTTTGGCTGCTCTGTAAAGCACCCAGCATCTTTCATTTCGGCGTACTGGTCGAAGACCTGTTTCCAGCTGGAGTCGCTGAAGGACAGTTCGCCTTTAGAAATCTGTTGTTGTTCATCGGCTGATACTAATGTTGCAGCCAAAGCATAGGAAACGAATTGCCCTGTCCAAGCGTCTTTGAGGCCCAGTCCGTAAGGTACCAATCCTGCGGCTTTAGCGTCTTTACAGTACGTAAGTACTTCACCATAGGTTGATGGGATTTCAAGATTGTTTTCATCCATTATTGTGGTGTTGTAAACGCCCCCGATTGCCGAGGTCGTTACGGGTACGCCGCTAACAGCTCCATCCGTTGATGACACTACGTCCCTTATTGAGTCAGGCAATCCTGACACGAAGTCTAGGTCGGATATGTCTGTGTAGAATCCAGAGTCGGTGGCTTGGATGATACTAAGGTTCGATCCGTTGCCTGGGTAGGCTCGGATCAAATCCGCTGCGGTGTCACCGCCAAGTTGAGTTGCCACAACTTGTGAGTATGTCGCTGCGGGTGCAGTGGTCAGTTTTACTGTGATGTCTGGGTGTGTTTCGTTGAACAAGTCGACAACTGCTTGTTCAGGGTCAGTTGTCGATGACACGAGTGTGACTGTGGTTCCACCACTTTCACTGCCGCTTGCGGAGTTGTCGTCGGCGTCGGTTGAACATCCGACCAAAGCGACGCTACCTAGCGTGAAGGCACCTAAGGTGCCTATGACTCGTTTTATTTTTTGTGACATGGTGTTTCCTTTCACTGAAATTTGGGTTTCTGTTAGCCTTTGAGCCCTGATGCGAATCCTTGGATGATGTACTTCTGGGTGAAGACATAAAGTATGAGGATAGGGACTATTGAAAGCAGCAGAGTTGAGAATACGAGTGGCCAATCTGATGCGTATTGTCCAACATATGTGTAAAGCGCGAGTGGTGCCGTTTTGCTTCCGCCCCCGGATAGATAGAGCAATGGGGTGAAGAAATCGTTCCAAACACCAAGTGCGTCAAGGACCAGAATTGTGCCAGTTACTGGGCGTAGCAGTGGGAAGACGACGCTTAGGAAGATCCTAGTTGGGCTGGCACCATCAATCTGGGCAGCTTCTTCGTAATCGCGTGGAAGTTCGCGGAGGAATGAGGTGTATAGAAAGATCGAGAATGGCATATTAGCACCGACCTGGATCAGAATGACTGCCCACAAGGTGTTCATAAGACCGATATCACGGATAAACGTGTACAGAGGCAGGATTGATGCCTGTCCTGCAACCAGAAGCCCTGCGACAAAGAACCAGAAGAATGCGCGTGACCATTTTTGTGTGTATCTGGCCAGGGGATAAGCCGCAAGCGAAGAGAACGCGATGATCAGGATTACGGAAATGACTGTGATAACGGTGCTGTTTACTATGGCAGCGCCCATTCCGGAGGTGTTCCAGGCGATGCTTAGGTTGTCGAGGCTGGGGGGCCAAGTGAAATCAAATGGGCCCCTTGGAGCTTCAGGATTTCTG
>DAIOFF010000211.1:0-4634 GCA_036745855.1 Scrofimicrobium sp.
TGTGGAAAGTGTGGGGCGTGTGACAGTGGGGCCTCGCACGTATGTAAAAACCTCGGTCTCTATGGGATTGACGCGCCAGGGGCTTTGGCGGAATACGTGAGTCTTCCATTCTCAGTACTGCATTCTGTGCCCGTGTCAGTTGATGCCAAACTTGCCGCTCTTGTGGAACCACTTGCAGTTGCGGTACATGCAGTGGAACAGGCAGAAGTGCAACCCGGCGACAAGGTGGTAATTGCTGGCGGTGGGCCAGTTGGCGTCTTAACGGCGTTAGTGGCGCAGCATGAAGGGGCGGGGCAGATCATCCTCTCAGAACCATCCGCTACCAGACGCGCGATTGCGAAGAAATACGGTTTCACAGTGGTTGAGGATGGGGAGAGTGTTGCTGAGGTTGCACTTAGGGAAACTGATGGGGAAGGAGTAGATATCTTTTTTGACACCGCCGGGCATCCTTCTGTGACTGTCGACTATACGACGGCGACACGTGTGCTTGGACGGATAGTAGTAGTCGGGGTTCATAAAGTTCCTGCCGCAATCGACTTACGTGACGTGTGTTTTAAGGAACTAGATATTCGAGGGGTACGGGTATACACCACAGAAAATGTACGTATAGCCATCGCGTTGATTGCCTCGAAAGAAATCGACTTAACTGAGTTTCCGATTGCCGTATTTTCACTATCAAATGTTGCGCAAGCCTTCGAAAAAGCGGGTAGTGGCGAGGACGTATTGAAAGTGATGGTTACACCAGAAGGTGAAAAGAAATGAACCCATTTAGTCTAATTGGCAAAACGGCTGTAGTTACAGGGGGTGGCCGCGGTTTGGGACTTGGGATATCTAGATCGCTCATTCAAGCTGGCGCTGACGTGGTTGTTATGTCCAGAGGGAGCCTACCTGATGCACTAATAAGAGAAGCCAAAGAGGCTGGTCGTAGTATATTTCACGTCGCTGTTGATTTAGGGCGCTCAGAGAATGTACAAAGAGCCGCCAAGCAAGTTCTGGCAGATCGAGAAGTAGGAATATTGGTCAACAATGCTGGAACGCAGCAAAGGTTTCCTGCTGAGGCCTTCCCGCTTGACGCTTGGGATCAGGTGCTTCAAGTGAATTTGAGAGCGGTCTTTCAGCTTTGTCAGCTTTTTGGAGGACCGATGCTTGAACGGGGGCAAGGTAAGATCGTGAATCTTGCTTCGTTGCTTAGCTTCCAAGGTGGAATTACGGTCCCAGCTTACGCGGCCTCAAAAGGGGGAATAGCTCAACTCACCAAGGCTCTGTGTAATGAATGGTCAGGCAAGGGGGTAAATGTTAATGCGATTGCCCCAGGTTATATGGATACTGAGATGAATGAGGCGTTGATAAATGATCCAGTGCGGGCTGAACAGATTTTGACGCGGATTCCTGCAGGGCGTTGGGGAAGAGCAGATGACGTTGGCGGGACTGTCGTGTATTTGGCTTCCGAGGCCGCAAATTATGTTCACGGCCAGATAATCGCAGTTGACGGCGGTTGGTTGGCGCGGTGAAGGATGGTTCTTTTTAACAAATGGGCCCTCACTTCGGTTGGTGGTCCTCGAATACGCGTGTTAGACTATTCCTGTAAACGGATAAAAGACCGATAATCGGGATTGAAGCGAGGGGCGATGTTGCCGTACGGACGTTATGACCGAAAGGGTAGGGCAGTTATTCACGTTTCACCGCAGGGCGCAGATTTTGGGGATGGGACGCTTGGGTATCCTGTGCAAACAATAGAACGCGCCCTTTTTCTAATTCGGGAAACTCGCGAAATTGGTGAACCCGCCATCATCTGGCTTCACGAAGGCGTGCATCACATCGAAGCCGAAATAGTTCTAACCGCTGAAGATTCAAACCTGACGTTGGCGGCATGGCCAGAGGATGCAGGCAGTGTAATAGTCAGCGGCGCAACGCAGGTCAACCAGTGGGAAATTGACCAGCTTGATGATGGGCAAGTTGTTTGGACAGCTCCATTGCCGGCCGGTGGTGGCATGTCAATGTATGTGAGTGAAAAGCGTGTTCCACGGCCACGATTCCCACGCGTTGGTTTCCTTTCAATCGCAGGGCAAGAAGGAATAGATCCCACTGCAGACATGCTTCCTCAACTTTTCTCTGGCACAGATTCTTTCTTCGTGAACCCAGATGATTTACCGAAAATTGAGAACCTAGATGAATGCCACATCGTTGTTCCCCATTTTTGGTTGCAAGAGCGAATGCCAATAGCATCTGTCAACCGCGACACTGGAGAAGTACGTGCGAAATATAGTTCCATGCTGGCGCTTATGGATGGGGCATCGCCAATATTCGCTCGGTATTTCTTGGATGGAGTAAGCAGCGAACTTGGACAAAAACCTGGTGAATGGCTTGGTGACCAAAAAGGCGTCATAAAGACCCAGAAAATGCCTGAGGGATATCAGAAACCGCGTATCTTCTATGCCCCAACAAAAGAAGACAAACTTGATGAGTTTATTGCGCAGATTCCAACGACTCAATCCTTCTTACATGTAAAAGGTACGAAGAGCGCTCCGGTAAGAAACATAGCTGTCATTGGTGTTGATGTGCAGTATTTCGACAACGACAACTTTGCCCCGTCATATGCGCCATTCCAGATGAGAGAAGATCCTGCGCTGAATCCAGTTGTGCCGTTTGCATCTGACCCGCAAGGTGCATCAAAAGCACCGGGCACCATCGTCCTTTCCTTTACACAGGCTTTCTCAATCGCGAACTGCAAGATGAGTGGGGTAGGAGGGTACGCGGTACGTCTTGAAGAAGGCTGCCAGTCAGGACAAATTTCTAACTGTAAGTTTGCTGATCTAGGTGCAGGTGCCATAGCTTGCGGGGGTGCTCCCGCCGCAAATGACCCCGGACGAACCTTCGACATAGACATAATTGACAACCAAATCAAAGACGGCGGACACGTTTATGGACATTGTGCAGCACTATTAATCCGCCATGCGTCCGGCATCGACGTCTCTTACAACGAAATCTGCGACTTTCCGCAAACTGCCATATCGCTTGGATGGCAATGGGACTATGGCTTTAGCCCCTCCTGTGACAACCGAGTACACCATAACCATATTCACCACCTTGGCCGCAATGAGGCTGATTGGTTTGGCGCAATCTACACGTTAGGCGTATCCCCAGGTACAAGCATTGATCACAACCTTGTGCACCATGTTGCAGCAGCAAACTTTGGGGGATGGGGAATCCTACTTGACCCGGCAAGTTCGCATATCACTGTTGACTGCAATGTCATCACGCACACCTCCCACGAATCAATCCACATTAAGACAGGAAGGGAAAACATCATACGAAGCAACTTCTTCGGCGAATGCGGCACAGGAAATGTTTCGCTTGCAGTACCTGAAGAACACGTTTGTGCCACGTTCATAAACAACACATTTTGTCCAGGGCAGCATCCTGCATTTGTTGGAGCCCCAGGTTCAGTCTCTGTCGCTGCAATATCTGGATCAATAGTCTCAAATGCTAACCATCTTGCAACAGATGAAAACGGCGCAAAGGGATGTTGGGCAGGTGACATGGAAGGTGACGCTGTCGTAGACCAAACCGGCGTATGGCAAAGCTTTGGAAATGATGTCTTGTCTGAGACACAAATATCGTTGGTGCCGGCGGTAAACATCGATTTTGAGCAAGGTAAAGCTGTTTTTAGAAATGTTGGCGAAATAGTAAGTAAAAAGCGGACTGCAGGGTTTTCTGTGGGGCCGCGTGAAACTCATACACAAAATAGTGGTTTAGACATGCTTATTGAGATTTCCAAGGAAGGAAGCACGCGATGAAAATAACGGGGTACCGCTCACTTTCGACAGTATGTAACTGGGGGCAGCCGATTGGTGATTCAAACGGTGTAGTCACGTCGGGGAACACTGAGGTACCAATCTTAGTGATAGAAACTGATGGCGGAATCGAAGGAATCGCGCTGGGGCCGCATCCTGAGTTTGAAAGGATATTTCCAGCGCTTGTTGGGGAAGACCCACGTGCTGTGAGCTACTTGTACTCGAAAATGCTTCGCACAGTTTTCAAAACGGGTCATGCTGGTTCTGTATACGGAGCAATCGGTGTTGCTGACATGGCTTTATGGGACCTGAAGTCAAAAATGGCGGATGAGCCATTGTGGCGCACGCTAGGTGGCGCAGACAGGTTCGTTCCTGGCTATGCATCTTGCCTTGAAATAGGTGTCCCTACTGAGAATCTAGCGTCTGTCCTGCAGCCTTGGGCAGACAGAGGCTTTAGAGCGGTGAAACTAAAAGGCGGTATCGACTTAGATCGCGATATTGAAAGACTCCAGTTGGCTCGCGATGTGTTCTCTCAGAACCTGAAGCGTCCAGCCCTAATGTTGGACGTAAACGAATCATGGAACTGTAAACAAGCAGTGCGACATATTAGTGAGATAGAGCGTCAGGTTGATCTCACGTGGATAGAAGAGCCAGTTCGCCGCTGGGATTACCAGGGGCTTCACAGTGTGAGCGCTGGGATAAAAGCAGGCGTTGCTACAGGTGAGAATCTTACAGGGCTGGAACAGTTCCGGCCCCTTTTTGAGCGGGGCAGTGTAGATATTGCCCAAACTGGCTCATGTTGGGGAATTACTCATTTCTTGAAAGTTGCGACACTAGCGC
>DAIOFF010000212.1:0-4614 GCA_036745855.1 Scrofimicrobium sp.
TAGTTGGAAACGAATCCAGCGTGCCAGATTCAATCGCAAAACAATACAGTATGGACCAGCCGTTCAGCCGAATCATTGAACCAAAACCAGAATCTAATGGCACGACCAATATTGATTCCCCTAAGCAGGTAGTTTATCTTGCTGACACTACCCAGCCTGCAAGTATTGCTTTAGCTAAATCTCTTGCCCATTTCGGTTCACTAGTGCAAATAAACGAAGACATTCTTGATGACGATACTTGTCTTTCGCTTGCATTGATGACACCCGAACAGATAAATGTCATAGCACTTCCTTCGTCTATCTCAAATGAAACGCTACGACAAGTATCAGCCTGCGCCGTTGCAAGAAAAGTGAAGGCTCCAAAAGGAAACCCAAAGCTTAAAGTAGACAGTTTTTCTCCATCTGTAATCCCTGTGAGGACGACAGCCGAAATAACCGTGATGGGCCCCGCAATGGACCTAGTGGAAAATGCATATATTGGTGATAAACCAGCAACAATACTTCAAAAGTCTGAAGCCTCTCTCAAACTGAAAGTGCCCACATTAGAAACTGGAACTTTCGCGGTCAAACTGCAAGGAAGACATGGCGAAGACACTGAGACCGTGACATCGCCACTCAAGTTCATTGTCGCCCCAACAGGCCTTGAGCCTGAGCATTCCCGCGGCATAGGTGACCCGATTGTTGACCCCTCAGGCACCCACCAACTTATACTTCGACCCGGCGGTGACCTTGTCCAAACTTCAAATGGAACACAAGTTTGGTCTGCCAAAACGGCAGGTCTTGGCGGGAAAACCCTAAAAGCCCTAAAAAATGGCAATGTAGTCCTCTTGGACAAAACCGGAAAGATTGTATGGCAGACAAATACAGCAGGTTTTGCTGGGGCAAAACTAGTTCTTCAAGAAGACGGCGACATGTTGGTTCGCCAAGGCAATCACCCATTGTGGTCAAAATATACTGAAGGTTTGTACTCTGAACTCCGCCCAGGCCAAGAGCTTTTAGCAGGCAACATATTGCTCTCTGAAAATCGCGAGTATCGACTATCCATGGAGCGCGACGGGAACCTTGTGTTAAGCCACGAACCCAAAGGAAAGGTCCTTTGGGCGTCACGAACAAAAGGATCCGACGTTCGCGCAGTTATGTCCGCCAAAGGAAATCTTGAGGTAGTACAAGGCAAAGAAATCCTGTGGACATCCTCACTAGAAGGTAAACCTGGTACCGCACTGCGGCTCCAAAATGACGGCAACCTAGTTCTGCACCTCAGCGGGGAGGCCCTATGGAACCGATACCACGATCCATTGGATGGGGTACTTGGAGACGATTACCCCCAACAATACAAGGACGCCCCAATGGACGAACTTGTTGATGACTGGAGCTACTTCAACCGGGAATGCACGTCATTCGTTGCGTGGCGGCTGAACGACCAAAATGGAATCGACTTCAACAACAGGTTCATGGGCGCTTCGTGGGGAGACGCATATGAATGGAAGCAGGCAGCCCTGGCCTCAGACATAACCGTCGACGACGTGCCAGCCCGCGGTGCAGTCGCATGGACATCTGCGGGCCTTGGACACGTCGCCTGGGTATCTAACGTGAGCGAAGAAACCGTGACTATTGAGGAATACAACAACCCTGGTGGATCAGGACTTTACTCAGTTCGAACAGTCCCAATCGATGAGTTTGAATATATTCATGTGGGCGATTTGTAGTGTCTTACTGGCGAAGCAGCCCGTAAGCTTCCATCTCTTTGCGCAGTGATGCCCGCCCTTCGTCCGTCATTGGGACCAAAGGCAAACGCAGTTCCTCCTCGCAAATCCCCATCATCGAAAGTGCCGCTTTCACGGGAATAGGGCTTACTTCAGTAAAAAGCTGTGCAATAAGCGGATTGGCACGTTCTTGTATCGCGAGGCTGCCTTGGGTATCCCCTTCAAAATACTTGTGCGTCAGTTCAGCCATGTCGCGCGCAATGACATGCGCGGCAACCGAAATCACGCCATCGCCGCCAAGAGCCAGCATCGGGAAAACATGGTCATCGTTGCCTGACCAAATCCGAAGCTTGCCCCGACAAAGCCTAAATAGTTCCATGATTTGTGCAATGTTGCCGCAAGCTTCTTTGTGCCCAGCAATATTGGGGTGGTCCGCAAGGACAGCCACGGTTTCGGGAAGCATGTTTGTCGATGTTCGCCCGGGAACGTTGTAAGTAACCACAGGGACATCCACAGAATCAGCGATTGCCGTATAGTGCGCGACAAGTCCACCTTGAGTGGCCTTATTGTAATAAGGCGTGACATGCAGCAAAGACTCTGCACCCAAATCAACCATTCGCTTTGACGCTTCAATCGCAGCTGCTGTGCTATTCGCGCCAGCACCAACCATGACCGGTATACGCCCTGCAACCTGATCAATCACAAACCTAGTAACTTCGGACTTTTCTTCCACGCTTTGGGTTGAAGGTTCCCCTGTTGTACCAAGAGCCACAATGCAGTCAGTACCTGCTTGAATCTGCCCTTCGATGAGGCGCTCAAATGCTGCCCAATCGATTTTTCCGTCTTGAAACGGTGTGATGATCGCGATGCCAGTTCCTCGGAACATACGACTCTCCCTGTATACATGCGTCTGCCCGGTGTCCGAACAGTCAGCTCTCCATCTAATGATGACAGCTGCCGGACTCTTCGCCCGGCATCCAGAATCCACCGCTTCGAGACGGTGGGTCCTTCGGCAGCCTTTGCCTTTCGCGTTCCCCCAAATGGCCTCGAAACCCTGGAAACGTTACTGATCGCGGCTGCGCCTCTGACTTGGCCTCTCTACAATAGCAGGGAGATTTGGGACAGCGGCGCATCCATCCAGAGTGGCTCTTACACTTCTGTCCAGTAAACCAAGGAGGAATGCGTGTCGAACATTATTGTCACTAAGTTTGGGGGAAGCTCCCTTGCAAGTGGAGAGCAGTTTATGAAAGTGAAGGAGATCGTGGACGCCAATCCTGGTAGGCGCTATGTTGTCCCTTCAGCCCCAGGCAAGCGCTATGGTGACGATCACAAGATCACAGATTTGTTGTATATGTGTCAGCAATTAGCGGACCACGGCATCGACTGCAACGAAGTATTTAGCGTAATAAGTGACAGAATTCGGGAAATTCATTCAGAACTAGAACTAAGCGTAGATATTGATTCAGAGTTAGATGAAGTTTATTCACAACTTACTAATGGAGTATCTGCAGAATTTGCTGCTTCACGCGGCGAGTATCTGTCGGGCATTTTATTGGCCGACTATTTAGGTATTCCATTTGTAGATGCAGCTGAAGTTATCATTTTTGAGCAAAACGGGGTGCTTGACCGTGCAGCCACCCAGGCTGCTTTAGCAGCCAAGTTAGCCGATACTGAAAGAGCCGTTATTCCTGGATTCTATGGGGCAGATGCGGATGGAACTATTCATACATTCTCAAGAGGTGGCTCAGACGTAACAGGTGCAGTTGTTGCTGATGGCGTGGACGCGACGCTCTATGAGAACTGGACCGATGTCCCTGGCTTTTTGAAAGCAGATCCAAATATTGTGGCCGATGCGCAACCAATCGCGAAGGTAACTTATAAAGAGCTGCGTGAACTGTCTTATATGGGAGCTCCAGTCCTGCATGAAGAAGCTATTTTCCCAATCCGGGAAAAGGGTATTCCTATTCATATTCGCAACACCAATAAACGTGATGATGCTGGAACGCTCATAGTTGATGATAGGAAAGCCACCGGGTTTTCTGGAGTAACCGGAATTGCAGGCAAACGCGACTTCACGGTCATTTCAATCGAAAAGACTTTGATGGATGATGAACGCGGATTCTTACGCAAACTAGTTAGCGTTATTGAAACCAATGGAATTTCAATCGCACATATTCCATCTGGAATTGACTCCATTTCTGTTGTCGTACCCAGTGAGGACATCCGCTTCAAACAAAAAAAGGTACTCGAAGAAATAAAGATCTATGCACGCCCCGACTCTGTGCAAGTTGAAGAGAACATGGCACTCATTGCCGTAGTCGGCAAAGGAATGATTCGCACCCCAGGCGTGGCGGCGCGCGTTTTTGGCGCACTTGCAGGCGCAAAAGTAAACATCCGCATGATCTCTCAGGGTGCCTCAGAAATGAGCATTATCGTCGGCATCGAAAATGATGACTTCGAAAGCGCTATTGCTGCAATCGCAAAAGTCTGACAACCTCTGCCTTCGACCTTAGATCTCTCTAAGGTCGAAGGACCAGATCAAGGCGCGGCCAAAAACTCCTTCAAAATAGGCCCAAACTGGCCAAACTCCAGCAAAAATCCATCGTGTCCTCTATGAGAGTTCACTAACGTGAGCCGATGTTTTCCAGGAATCCCCTTTGCAATTCTTTCTGACTCAGCAGGAAGACAAAGCCTATCGGAGTCAACTGCAACCACTATTGTCTCAGCTTCAATGCGCATAAGGGCTGCTTCAACCCCACCCCGGCCGCGGCCAAGATCATGCGCCATGAAAGCCTGCGTGAGCGTTTTATATGAGTTCGCGTCAAAACGCGTGACAAACTTAGACCCCTGATGTTCCAAATATGACTGCACGGCATACCGGCCGCCCGAGTGAACCAGGCTTTCCAGTTCC
>DAIOFF010000213.1:0-4601 GCA_036745855.1 Scrofimicrobium sp.
CAAAACAGGTCAGAACCTAAGTGGCTCTGACCTGCATAATTAGTGCCCCAGACAGGACTCGAACCTGCAACCTACGGATTAGAAGGCCGTTGCTCTATCCATTGAGCTACTGAGGCAACATTCCGAGCGTACCTGTCAAAGGGCACAAAGGGCAAAGCAAAAGTCCGGCATTTTCCACGCATGTGATCACTTACATTCTGGGGAACACAGTTACGGCTGATATCCCGATGTGGACTGTTTAGTTCAGGACCAGACAAAACGCTCCGGCCTTATGCCGTAAAGCTACGCCCGGTGAGAAAAACCTAGGGTCGGAGCGAAATACTGCTGCGACACACAAGGAAAGTCCCCGGCTCCAAGTGGCACGCGCACTAGGAGTGAAAAGCCCACACCTAGAACACAAAGTGCACTGTCGGCGGGCCTACCTGAGCAGAAAGGAACGCTCCAAACGGAGGACCTGACGCACAGGAAGGCCTAATCCGATCAAACGCCGCCTTGGGGGCCAGCGTTACTCTTTAGCGAACGTAAATGAACGCACGAACTGCACAACGCCCAGGATGATCAGTGTTGCAGCCAACAGCCACCAAATGATGGCAATGTAGCCTGGTGATAGAACAAGGACAACGCCAGCAATAACGGACAAGAGCCCGTAGAGAATATTCCAGCTAGACGCCGTCCCAATAGCCACAGCAGTGAAGGCGTGGATTCCTTCAAAAATCCACATGACGCCGATTAGTATGGCCAGCCAGACTGCCAGTGCTGCGGTTGCCACAGGAAGGTTCAAAAGGAACAGAATCCCAGAAACAATGTAGAGCAGCCCTAAGATCACATAACCGGCTCTTGCCCACCCACTTTTGATGGTTGTAGCAATGCCAATACCAACATTAACAATGCCTGCCACAATCAACCATATTGCAAAAATCGCTGCCACGACTTTCGCTGAACCGCCAGCCCAGAAAAGCATGACAACGCCAACAACGGCGCTTAGTATGCCGGTTACGGCCATCGCTGAGCGAATACCATCCCGAATCCTGGTAAACGATATTTCTGATGACATTTCGCTACGCCTCCTCATACTCGTTTTCCTGACATATTCAGTATGAATGAGAAGCACCAAACCCGCACTTCAGAACGGTAATTGCCAGGTGAGGCCATGCGGCGTGTAGCAAAAACGCCCGGGGTTACCGGGCGTCTAGAACTGGAAAGTCTCAGTCCTCCAGGTTAATAAGGCCCTTTTGGTAGGCCTTCGCGAGCTTGCGTGGAATACGCACTTCGCGACCATCAATCACGGCATTGTCCAAAGTGGTCAGCTTAGCTTTCCACGCGGACCTGCGTGTACGGGTATTCGCCCGGGACATCTTGCGCTTGGGAACAGCCATGCCCCAGCCTTTCTCTCGAAGTTTTTGCGGCTTGCCGCATTAACACAACGCTTAACTTTGCCAGACTTTGGGCTCTGATTCCAAACCCTCGGGTGTGACATCTGCCCCACACCAGACGACAATAGAGCAATGTTAACCATTCAATCAGGGAAGACACACGAAACTGAAATCGAAGTTAAAAGGTCACGTTTCATTGGATTCACCATTCGTGCCAACACTCAAGAGGAGGCCCGGGAAGCCGTGAATGCCCGCCGCGCACGCTTCCCGGACGCCCGTCACCATTGCAGTGCTTATACGGTGTCTCTTGAGGGCACGAACCCGCTTTGGCATTCTTCTGATGATGGGGAGCCCTCTGGAACCGCTGGGATGCCGATGCTTCAAGTACTGCAACATAGCGGCCTCGAAAATACGGTTGTTGTGGTCACCCGGTATTTTGGCGGTGTTTTACTTGGTACTGGCGGCCTAGTTCGCGCATACTCAGATTCTGCGCGGCTAACGCTTGATGAGGCTCCCAAAAGCCGCTTGGTCACGCAAAATCTCTATCAAGCGGACATTCCGATTGCCTTGGCGGGACGCGTTGAGGCTGAGTATCGCGGGCTTGGCTACCAGATTTTTGAGGCGGAATGGGGTTCATCGCTTTCTTTGACGATCATCGCTGCAAACCCCAAAGAGCTCAATACGCGCTTGGCGGAAATAACCAGGTCAGATATTTCATTCCAGAACGTGGGCACTCACACGGCAGAAGTGCCCGAAGAGATTTAGAGTAGCTACGTGAGTGCGGACAGGAACATTTTTGCCCTTGACGCTTCGCGCGCCCTATTTGTGGGGACCTGCGCTTTTTGTCTCATGTGTACATGTCTTTAGGGGCCGCGGAAAAGTGGACCTGACTGCAAAGTTATTGTCCCCGCTGCCCCACCGTTGAAGTTTCGCTGCATTTTGCGGCACGTAAAAGCATCAAAACAACGTAGGAGAAAACCATGAGCAACATCAAAGAATCTATCGACCAGACCATCGGTGGGACTCCTTTGGTTCGAATAAATAATCTGGCACCGAAGGGTGTAACGCTACTTGCAAAGTTGGAATCGTTCAATCCGGGTGGTTCAGTGAAAGACCGCATCGCGGGGTCTATTGTTGATGCGGCTGAGGCTTCAGGGGAACTGAAGCCGGGCGGCACCATTGTTGAGTCCACCTCGGGAAACACCGGCATCGCCCTTGCTTTGGTTGGGGCGGCGCGTGGCTACAACGTGGTCGTGGCGATGCCTGCTTCAATGAGTAAGGAACGCCGCGCCCTAATGCGTGCGTATGGCGCGGAGTTGATTTTAACTGAGCCTTCTTTGGGCATGAAGGGCGCTGTGGATGCAGCAAATAAGCTGGTTGCCGAAAGGCCTGGTTCTGTGCTGGCGTCTCAGTTCGAAAATGTGGCCAACCCTGAGGCTCACCGCAAGACGACAGGACCAGAAATTTGGTCAGACACTGATGGAGCCGTAGATATTGTTGTCGCCGGTATTGGTACTGGTGGGACAATAACCGGGGTTGGCGAATCTTTGAAGGCAAAAAAACCTACTGTAAAGATAATCGCAGTTGAGCCAGCGGAATCTCCACTTTTATCTGAGGGGAAGGCTGGCCCCCACTTGATTCAGGGTATTGGAGCAAACTTTGTTCCTGGCGTTCTCAATCAAGAGGTTATTGACGAGGTCGTTCCAGTTCCTGGTGAAGAGGCCCTAGTTTCGGCGAGGAACGCGGCAAAAGGTGAAGGCCTGCTTGTGGGGATTTCTTCGGGTGCCGCCCTTTATGCCGCTCTTGAGGTTGCAAAGCGACCAGATTCTGCCGGAAAAACTATCGTGGTGATCCTTCCAGACACCGGAGAGCGGTACTTAACTACAGCTCTGTTCCAAGATCTGGTTGACTGACTTCATGCGTATGCGCGTTCCTAAAGCACTGTCCCTCATGCGTGAGGATCTGTCGACCGCAATAAACCGCGATCCTGCAGCCACGAACGCACTGGAAGTAGCACTTACTTACCCGGGGCTTCATGCACTTTGGGGCCACCGGGTAGGCAATGCTCTTTGGAATCGGGGTTTCAAGTTTCCGGCGCGCGTCCTTCAGAGCACGACGCGTTTGTTTACGGGCGTGGACATTCATCCTGCCGCCAAGATTGGCAGGCGGATGTTCATTGATCACGCCATGGGTGTGGTTATTGGTCAGACAGCGGAAGTTGGTGAAGACGTGCTGATTTTTCACGAGGTGACTTTGGGGGGCGTCTCAATGTCACCTGGGAAACGTCATCCAACAGTTGGTGATCATGTAACTATTGGTGCTGGCGCGAAAGTACTTGGACCTATAGAAGTAGGTAATGGTGCCCGGATTGGCGCAAATGCCGTTGTGATTCGGGATGTTCCGGCAGAATCTGTTGCTGTGGGAGTACCTGCCACCGCACGGCGGATCGGAACTACCGCGGTGAATCGCGAGCTCATGACGGAACCGGCACTGTATATCTGACTTTGATTGCATGATCGTCACAGATTTCACGCCACGGTCCTTTAATCTTGGAAAGTATGGGTGATGTGCCCTAGTCTATTCATATGAGCAATCTCACTTTGCAGGCGGATATTGATGACATCACTGTCAGCAGTCCAGATGGAGATCTGGAACTAGCGACTCTTACAACATATGACACACCAGCGCTTGCCTCACTGGCCGTCGTTGCGTATGACATGCCTGTGACAGCTGAATCTCTGTTTGAATCAACCGATGAGCTTCGAATGGCTTTTGATGGCGCATTCGGATCGCCACGCGATGATTCTTTCATTGGGGCATGGATTGACGGCCAACTTGTGGGCGCAATCATGGCAGTTTTGGATTCCCCTTGGGATGAGGTACCCAGAGGCCCGTTCGTAACAGAACTGATGGTGGACCCACAGTTCCGCCGACAAGGAATTGCGACAGCACTCATCAGTGAACTAGCTAAGCGCGCTGATAAGTGGGGCTATGATTCGCTGACCCTTCGGCTTGATCTCAAGCGTTCACCTGCTGCCCTGCCGCTGTACAGTCAACTTGGTTTCGCGGAGGTCGCGTCCTAGTCGCGCTATGCATTAGGCGAAAGTTCAGCGTTGCTCCCATTTCAGGGACCTGTTCTGGATTGCTAGGTTTTAGCGCCTGGGAAACGGATAAGGACTCCAGGCCTCTGCGATTTGTTGATCGTGGGCAAAGTCCCTCAGTTTTTGC
>DAIOFF010000214.1:0-4582 GCA_036745855.1 Scrofimicrobium sp.
GATTTCCCGGCTTGGTTTTTTCACCTGTTTTCCCAGCCTTAACCGTCTTGGTAGTCTTCCCGGACTGGGTGCCATTTGTAAGCTTCCCGGACTCGGCTTCATCAGCACTCTTCCCGGATTCAGCGTTATCAGCAGGCGTCCCGGATTGAGGTGCGGAAAGACCTGCTCCAGTCGTTTGCCCCCATATTTTGGCTGCGAAACCAGGCGAACTGGAAGTAATTAGGCGCGCTTTGTCTTCGTACACCATTGGCAATATTGAGGTAAATGCATCCGCGTCCCCTGGTGCCACGAACATTGAGAGTCCAATACCGGCGCGGCTGCCTTTCAGGTCCCCGCCCAGCATTTCCACCAAAGTCGGGAACATGTCAATCTGATAGCCAGTGTCACGGGAAAACTGGACTGGACCATCTGGACTGTAGAAGCGATTGAAAAGGGGGAACGCCTTTTGTTCATTGTCTTCGAACATGTCGCGATATTTTGCCACATCATATGAGCCAAGCACCGGATGGTCGCCTATTATGGCCACCACGGAGTCTTCCATAAAGCCATTTTTCTCCAGGAACTGAAGGTAGTCGGTGACCAAGTCAGCTTGACACCGAACCACATCCAAGAACTCGCCAGCATCTGTTTCCTTATCGCAGTACTTCCCACGGTAAACCGGATTGTGGTTGTCAACGGTGAGCATGCTCAATACGAATGGTTCGCCACTTGCCTTCAGAGCCAGCGCTTCTTCTTTCGCGTTTTCGAACAGACGTCTGTCTGATAACCCCCAGTTCGAAAACTCTTTTTCCCCATTTTCTTTCCAATAGTTTTTGTCTTTGACTATGTCAAACCCATGAGTTTGAAGAAAAGCACCTTTGCCTGCGAACGCCTTGTCTGCGCCTGACAAGAAAGTACTTTTGTAACCCGCGTCTTTTAGTACGTCCCCCAGACACGTGGCACCAGGCATGAAGATATCCCGGTCATCCGTCTCATCGTTGGCTAGTTTTTCGCCTTCCGGGGATAAGATTGGCAGACCGCACTGGGTTGAAACTATGGCAGCCATGGTCCAGCCACCAAGGGCAGGATTCATCATGTAGTTCTGAATGCCACCCCAGTCTTCAGTTTCTTTTTGCAGTGGCTCCAGCGCGTTGTATCCAACAAGTTCTTTGTCTCCGAAGGCATCGTCCATTGATTCCAAATAAATGAGAATAAGGTTCTTGTCCGCAGGAAGAGGTTGTTCAAGAGTAGGTTCAACGGTGTAATCCCAAAGTGATGGGGCAGTTTCGTCTTCAAGCAGGTAATCAGTGAGACCGATGGAGTCGTCTAAAGCAGCAAATCCTACGCCAGCAAACGTCAGAGAACTCGCCAAAGCGACACTTAGCAGTGGGCCTTTATTGATGTGGCGTTTCTTGCCTGTCTTGTAGAACCATCTAGCAAGAACTACCGTGCTAATCATCAACACTAAGGGGATAACGACGCCGGAAATAACAAATTCTTGGACAATTCCAGGAGCTACTTCACCTTCGCCGCCCCCACCACCTGGAAGGTTCATCAGCATTTGTTGAAATGACACTCTGCCAAACTGTCGCACTACGGCTGCCGCTACCCCTACCAGCAATCCACCAGCAACAAACAGTGTCGCTGCCAAGGTGAACACAAAGCCGCGAGTAACTTTTGCTACCTTTCCGCGTTCCTTTCTGCCCTTCTTAGCTCTGCGATGCAGCATAAGATTGTGTCTCCGTAGTTTCGCCGAGGCCAATAGAACAAGTTTCCTAATGGTACGTTCCACAGGCACACTGATTCAATGAAAGGACTCCTGATATTGCACTGTAGTGGCGGATGTCTCTCTGCACTCTCACGTACTTGTTAGAGCACACACATTTTGTTCGCCTTCTGGATGGACTCAAACAAGTCTCTTGGTTGAGCCTCTTTCCGAGTATGCTTACATGCTGCAACAACGTTAGGAATGAAGAATCCATGAATGAATCCCCGGCTCAAAGTCATCCCAGTACAGTTGCACATGCTTCAAAAACTGACTCAAAACGTCGCACTTTGGGTGTAGTTGGATATACAGCTGCGGCATTATTTCTTTTTACGGGATTCCTTCTTTCGACTTCCGCAGAATGGATTTATGCTCACTTCGGCATCATTTCTATAGCACAACTAACTGAACATGCACCAACAGATGGAAATCTAGAAAATATTCCATCAGGCTTTGTCTATTCATTCGCAGCCCAGGTCATTTTACTTTCGTTTGCCCTCACTCTTGGCACTTTCGCATTTATCTATGCCATCAAGAAAATAACTAAGCACTCAAAACGCCCACGGATTTCTTTTTTGCCAGGGATTGCAACGACGCTCATTACGGTTCCCGTTTTGGCACTGAGTGGCGTCAGTTTTGCGTCGACAGTAGGTCTATCTGATTATCTGGAAACACGAAATAGTGACATAAAAATGGATGACTATTATCAAAAGCCAGAACTGATAAAGCCACTACCTGCTGATAAAAATATCATTCTTATTTATTTGGAATCTATGGATGATGCTTTCGGTGACCCAGATCTGATAGGTGAAAACGCACTTACGTCTCTTCAGGAAGTCACCAAAGACTGGAAGTCGTTAGACAGACTCTCTCACTATCCAAGTGGCGGATGGACAATGCCCGGCATTGTCAGCACGCATTGCGGCTTACCTAAGCGTCCCCCGGAGTCGGAGGATATTTTCTTTGGTGGAGCACTCTGCTTAGGAGATTTCCTTCATGACGCTGGATACAAGAGTGTCTGGATGGGTGGGGCAGATGAGACTTTTGAGGACAAAGGCCTTTTCCTCGAAAGTCATGGGTATGACGAAGTCTTGATGCGTTCTCACTGGGAAGAACTTGGAGAGGACGTAGACACCAGGGAAGTTTGGGGCATTTCAGATAAGCGCCTTTTTGAACTGGCCAAGGATGAAGTTATCAAGCTTCGTGATGAGGGCGAACCATTCAATCTTTCTTTGCTGACAGTTGATGACCATGACCCCATTTACCAATGGCCGTACTGCCCCACTACCTCAGACAATGCCACGATTAATGCCGTGCGGTGCCAGTCTGACATAGTTGCAGACTTCATTACTTTCCTCAAAGACAACGGTTTCATGGAGAACTCCATTGTTGTTGTGATGGGCGACCATTCTTTGCATGCGGAGGCCAAAGAGGCCCCCGATTACATGGGAAAACTAAGCCCGGATGACAGGCAGAATGTCCCTGTGTTCAATAGGTTTTACAGTCCAGAGCCATTCGAGTTTACGCGGACTGTCGACAATCAAATCCACCTCTACCCCACTCTTCTTGAGCTGCTGGGCGGCGAGCTGAAGGATGGCCGCGCAGGCCTTGGCGTTTCCATGGTTGGCGACCAAAGTAGAGCCAAAAGCCAACAAACGATCGTTGGGAAAACAACACCTGAAGTGCAAAGGATACTATCTATCCCTAAACTTCCAGCAGGAGTCCGGATTCCACAAAAGTGATATTGGCTTTGAATATATTCCCTGGCCTATTATTTTCTGCCGTATCGTTTCCGCCTACGCGCATTTGCCCTAAGTGTTTTTGAAACGCGGGCTGCCCAGCTTCCGGCTCCATGTTCTTTGGCAACCCAGGATCGTAAACGCTCCGGTAAAAACACATTTGGTTGTTCACGGACAGTATCTGCCATTTCTACCATCGCTTCAGCCACGTGAGAAGGATCGGCTTCCTTTGCAAGGATGCCTAAGTTGAAGTTCACCACGTCCTCAGCGCCAGGTCCAACCCCGGCATATACCACTGGAGTTCCAACTGACCATGACGATAGAGCCTTCGTTGTATAAGCAGTCTCATACGCACCAGGAAGAAGCGACGCTAAGCAGGCAGTGGCATTTGCCTGCCATTTGTATGCCTCATCTAGAGGCACAAAGCCGACGGTCATTACGCGTGGATCACCCAGGGCGTCAACTTCTGCAACTAAGCTATCCCAGCCCATGCCACCCCCAACGAAAGCAATCCTCGCATCTGGATAAGTTTCAAATAACTGCGGCGCAGCTTTCACAAACAAAGTCTCCCCCATCCACTCAGTCACCGTACCGGCATAAACAAACACGGGACCATCAGTCTTGGGCCATTCTGCTGGCAATTTGCCAACTTCTACCTGGTCAGGAAGCTCAATTCCTGAAGACACAACTTCTGCATCAACTTTTGCAACTTCTTTTATCCGCTTGGCAAATTGCCCATTCGCCGTAACGACTTTCGCAGCGCCCCGCAAAGCAATTGATTCAAGGATTTGGACGCCTTTTACTATTAACGGGTTGACTTCACTTGCTCTTGTGGCATCGCCTAAAACATCGCCTGCGTAGTAAACGTAAGGCATCCTCCTGATCGCACCAGCCATGCGCACAGCTGCCCCCGTTGTTGGCGGCGGCTCACAAAGTGCTACGTCGGCGCGAGGACCAAAAAGTAGTCTAAAGAACAGCGGAATATCAAATGACATGTATTCCAGATATCCACGGACAGTACCATCAGAAGCACGTAGTACTGGAGCCCTACGCAAATCTACGTTGTCTGCAAACTTCAGTTCAGCAGCAAGACGCGGTT
>DAIOFF010000215.1:0-4551 GCA_036745855.1 Scrofimicrobium sp.
GCCGACTTACCGCGGCTATTGGTGCATTGCTACTTCTTGCCTTTTGTATACCAATGCAATCGACACTAATTCCTCTATATCAATTGCTTTCAGAGATGGGATTAGTCAACTCTTTAGTTGGACTGACTATCTTGTATCTTTCTGGAGCGATTTTTTGCTACTTCCTGATAGTTGGTTACATGCGGAAACTGCCTGGCGAGCTAATTGAGGCTGCATGTATTGATGGGGCAGGTCCATTTCGCATCTTTTTTAATCGTCCCTCCTTTGATACGTCCGATTTTGATTACAGTTATTGTCTTTCAAACATTGGGCACTTGGAATGACTTCCTTTGGCCGAATCTGCTGCTGTCTTCTAACGAGAAACGGACCGTTGTGCTGCAGGTGTTCAATACTATGGGGCAATTCTCAACTGACTGGCCACAGTTTATGACAGTAACTGTCCTTTCATTGATACCAGTTTTCATCTTCTTCGTGTTTTGTCAGCGTTGGATAGTAGCGGGACTTGTGGCTGAGTCTGTGAAGGGATGATTCGGCAACGAGTCACTGTGCGAATTGACTAAGTGAGCTTGTCATTTGGTCCAGGACAAGACTCTTGTTGGGCAAATGGATATGATGCATTGGCGTTCTCCAATGTATGCTTTTGTGATTGTTTAACTGGTGCATCTGGCAGCCGACCAGATGCACCACTTTAGTTACTTCTGGCCTGTGTTAGAGCAGTGGGCACTCAGGGTTGGCTGAAAGTTGCCGCAGCGCAAACATGAGGCCCCAGTCTTGGTCATTCGCATAAGGATCGAATCCTTGTGAGCGGACACCGTTGATTGCGTGGGGAAACACGTAAGCGCACGAGGCAGTGCCGTCGTCAAAAATCATTGGAAGGACGCCGCGGAGGCTGCCTTTAGCGCGACGAGCGTAGCGTTCGTTTCCGGTGATCTGGTAAAGAAGCGCAAAGGCGTTTCCAGTGAGCCCGCTCCAATAGTGGGGGAACGTGTCTCCATATTGGGCTAGTTTGCCGAACCAGTATCCGTCCCAATGGCGGATTGCAACTTCGTTGAGGTGGTAGTCGGGCTGCATTCCTTGGAACTGTTCCATGGCTCGAATGTGCGGTCTTGCCGCATTCCAAAGAGATTCATCCTTGGTGACAATATACGTCTGGAGTAGCGTTACTACAGCAGGCGAGACAATGCTTTGCTCATAGTTAACCTCATGAGGCGGATAGTTTGTGCCGATTTTTGCGATTTGCTTTGCGTGTTCAAGGAATAAGGATTTGATTTCTTGGAATTCCCCATCTAGTCCTGCAGTCTCCAGTGCGTTGCACATGTCGATTACTGGCAGTTCCAGGGGGTAGAAGGTCGTTCCGCCGGAGCTATAGAAGTATTTGAGGATTCGAAAGGCGGTTAGGGCATCGTCGATATTTTTGTCGAGGTCATAAAGAGTGAGGAAAAAATACGCATACCAAGGGGCGTTGTAAAGCCGTTTGAAACTGCCGTCGCGCCCAAAGTCATTGAATGCCTCTCCAGTTGGCGTGTCGACTAGTTCACGGCGCATGTATGCAGCAAACCTGTCTACAGCACTGCGGATGATGCTTTCGGTGTCGCTGGAAGTTGTTTTGATAGTCTTGTTGCTTACCGCGTTGAGGTAGTGGGTGAGGAGGATTCCCATGCCGACGCGTTCGCGTCCCGCGTTGAAATCGTTATATTGGTTATAAAAGTAATGTTTGTCTTCGTTGTCATAAGCTAGGAAAGCCCCCTTCAGTTCGTTATTAGGGCCGTTATATTGTTGGTTTTCTGCTATGAAACGACACCGGTTTTCTAAGACCATGTTGAAGGGAATTTTTACCATGATCCTGGTGCGAAGAGTGTGTCCATCGGCGTCGATGTTGAAGACTTTTTCACCTGGATCTGTGGCTTCGAAATGCAGAAGGTACTTTCCATCAGAATCTGGTTGTACTTTTTGACCGTTGACGGTGACGTGCTGGGCCGAAAAAGAGGGTGCCAAAGTGAGGGTGGACTTCTCTCCAGTGAAAAGGACATATTTGTTCCATTCGGCTTGAATGAACTGGGTATGTGCCCCAGCTTCGTGATAGAAATCGTCCATGTCGGTAAATGGAAAAATTGTCCAAGCGAGAGTAGTTGATTCACCGGGTTGAAGCTCGAAGGGAGCAATGTTGAGGATGAAACAACCGCGGTCGTTACTGCTGAGTGCAGTGTCGCGCTCGACACTGTATGAACTTAGTGCGCCCTCGGTAAGAACTAAACCAAGGTGCGGGGCCTTGCCCCCCATTCTCAAAGCGATAACGTAGCTGGCAGTTCCTGCACAGAAGAGATGAACATTACACCTATTGATGACTTGTTTTTCGGCGAGGTCGTAGCGGTCTTCTAGCGGCAAGGTTACGCCGATATCCCCGTTTACTGAGAAATATGGTTTTGCTCCGCTATTGGTGAGAATAACTGTTGTTTTGACTACATCCCCATCACGAATAGTCCTTGATTTCGTTTGGAGAGGAGGTTGTTCTAGACCAAAGTCTCCAACGTACCCTTTAGGTAGACGCACTTCTGCATAGGGGTAGTCGGGGCGAATCCAGTTCATCTTGCAAGAATCGTTGGAAAAAATTAGGTCCATTGTAGTTATTCCTTTTTGAGGTATTTTGGTGTCGAAAGCGTGGCGAAATTCTGGTGTGGTGTTGCACGTTGAGTAATGCCCAACACCAAGAATTGCTTATCCCTTGACAGATCCAGCAACTAATCCGGAGATAATCCATCTTTGGCAGAAGACGAAGAATATGAATACGGGTACAAGGGCGATGACTGTTGTTGCCATGAATAATGGCCAGTTGGTTGTGAACTGCCCAACGGCGTTGTAGACCTGCAAAATTACTGTGCGCAGGCTTGGTGAGGCCAAGTAGACGTTGGGGATTAAGAAGTCATTCCAGGTTGACATTGTTTGGAAGACGATCACTGTAATTAGAATCGGACGGCTGAGCGGCAGAATGATTTTCCAGTAGATTCTGAATGGTCCTGCGCCATCAATTCTGGCGGCTTCGATCAGTTCGAACGGCAACGCACGCATATATCCGACCATTAAGAAATAACAGAACACGGATGAACTGGTGTAGAGCAGGATCACGCCTAGCAGTGAGTCTGTTAGGCCAACGGATGCGAGCATGCGGTACTGGGGGACCAGAGTCGCTTGAAGCGGAATTGCAAATGCAATAGTGAGAATGACGCCGACAGTGGCGGTGAACCACCATTTTCCGATGATCATTCCGTAGGATGCTAATGAGCTAATCACAATCTGTAAAACGATGGCCCCAATGGTGATGATCAGTGAGTTCAGGAATGCTGATCCCATATTGTTCAGCTCAAAAGCTTGAGTGAAGTTATCAAGGGTCCAGGTTTGTGGCAAACTCAAAGGGTTCTGCGCCATATCACTGCTGGTCTTGAACGAGCTAATCAGTATGTAATAAAGGGGGATAGCTGCGATCAGGGCCAGAAGCAACATGAGTACGGAACGAACTGGTGAACCATCCCGTTTGAGAGGTTTCGTTGGTGTTGGTTTGGCTTTAGTTTTGGCGGGTGTCTCTTGTGCTATCTGAGCGTCCATTGAAGTGGTCATGCGAACCTCCTAGCCGCAACATTTGAAAGAGCCACCTGGCCAAGAATGACTACTAATGTTGCAATCGTGAAGAGAACGGCCAGTGCGGACCCAACGCCGTAGTCGCTTTGCCCAACGCCGCGTTCAATAATGGATTGGGTGATTGTGTTTGTTGCGTAGCCTGGGCCGCCGCGTGTCAATGTGAAGGGCAGCTCATAGACTTTGAGCCCCCCAGAGATTAGCAAGAATGTCGATACAGTAATCCCTGGAAGTAACTGGGGAACGGTTATGTGAACGAACTGTTGCATTGAGCTTGCGCCGTCAACTGTGGCTTGTTCATACAAATCTTTGGGGATTGACTGCAAATAAGCAAGGTATAGCGTTGCGTGCCAACCAACTGCAGCCCAAACCCCAACGAAGATGACCGCGAACTTTGCAAGGCCGGAATCGGCTAGCCAAGGCAGTCTATTGATTCCTAGTGAGTTGAGCACAGAGTTTACTACGCCGGAATCTAGGGGCGAAAAAATGTAGCGCCAAACTAAACCCAAGATTGCAAGGGAAGGAACCCCGAGAAAGAAAAACAATGCCCGTGAGAAGTCGCGGCCGAAAAATGGGCGATTTAGTGCTACCGCTAGAGGGAGTGCCAATACGGTGATGACAAAGGTTGTGATTATTGCATAGAGCAATGTAAAACCAACCCCACCAAGTAATGACGGATCTGAAAACACTTCTCTGTAGTTTTCTAGTCCAACGAAGCTGAAGTCAGAGGTGTAGATGTTGTAATCCGTAAATGACCAAATCACTGATTGCCCCAGTGGAATCAAAGTAAGGATCAAGAAAACAAGGAGAATGGGGATGAGGAACCAAAGTGATGCGGTTCGGTTCGGGCGGTCTAGCGCGTGAGGTTTTCTGGTTTTGGTAGACATGATTCTTTCTCTCAAGGTTCATTGGGGAAAGCCG
>DAIOFF010000216.1:0-4386 GCA_036745855.1 Scrofimicrobium sp.
TAAAGAGCCTGTTTGTCTTTCTAGGGTGATATTACCCAACCCCAAACCAGACAGTATCTGCCCAATCCGTGCGTCAACATCCCAGGCTCTTAGTCTTTCTGCCGTGTCTAGTGCACGGGCAAAAGCCTCTGCAATTTTTTGATCATCGGCTTGGGTCGCTATCGCCTCGCCAAGTTCACTGACTTGTCTTACTGCTAGCCGGGCAGACTTTACGGAATCCTCGACGGCCTCGCGAACCGTCTGCTTATCATCGAAAGGAAAAACTTGGCTAAGCAGACGTATACGAACATTCGATGGAAGTGTAACTTCGCCAGCATCAGGCTGGATATCACCTGCAACTATTCGCAGCAGAGTGGATTTGCCGGATCCATTTTCGCCAATGAGGCCAACGCGCGCGCCAAAGGGAACTGTGAATGAAATGTTTGTCAAAACACGTTTGTCAGCGAATGACTTGGAAACTGTCGATACGCGTAAATGAGAAGAAGGGGAAAGAGGGGTTGTGATTTCCATTTGCTGATCCTGGCAATAGAGAAAAACCCGCCGGGCATTAGCCGCAGACGCAGGAATGAACAGGATCAAAGCTTCACGTGGACACAGTAGCTGATGGGAAGGGCAGATGCAAGGCAAAAGTGAGGGCACTCTTGATGACGTGGTGCAGCTAAGTGCATTTGAACTGAGGAAACACTGTGCAGACTGCGGCGTGCCCCGGTTTGGAAAAGCAAAAATAGGGCCACTACCACGCCTTGAATGATGGTGCACTCAGATCTAAAGGCTCTGTACCTAATTTCACCGCGCTAGGTCTCAAAAGAACGGCAACCACTCCTTTACGGGAAAAATGGGGCAATGATTAACACATCGGGCAGACGCCGAGTGAATCGGGCGGGAAGGGGGATGTGATGCGGATTGTGAAGCAGCACATCAGCGACAAGAACCGTTGGCATTTTGTCGTTTCTCACATGAGACCCCTTCCCGCCTGTACTCCTTTTCACGTGGTAAACTACCCGAGGTAGGGGAAGTTGGCTTGTAGGTACAGGCTGGCAGGAAGTACCCCCACTTCCTGCCAGCCATTTTATTTGCCTCATTCGACTTGCCGTTGTTGCAGCAAAACAGCGGAAAAGTGATGGCTGGCAGCAGGGGATTTTTTGTTATGAACTACGAAGACGCTGCGTTGCATACTCAAATAGTGCCGTGCGGCTTGGTGCATTAGTTTTTCGCATTGCATTGTAAATGTGGTTCTCTACCGTTCGCACGCTAATGTTCAGCCGATTCGCAATCCCCTGGTTATCCAAGGTATCCGCAAGCAATGCAATTTCGAACTCTCTGTCTGATAACGCGGTAGCCGAGGTCTCAGTGTCTAATCCCAGTTCCAATTTTGGTAAAGAATGCAGTTTCTGTAGCCGGGAAACGGCCTCGGACAACTGTCGGCGAAACTTTGTCCCCTGATCAGTTTTCTCTATTGTGTTAATCAACAAATCCAAAAGCGTGGCTTCATGCCCTGTGTCTACTCCTTGGTCAATCAGCTCGAGCACTTTGGCTCCATCATGAGAAAAGACTGCGCGCGATATGTTAATCAGCGAGTCATATCGTTTAACTTCCGCATCTTTCACAATAGATTCCAGTTCTTCAAGGCGCTGCACTTTAGGATCAAGACCTAACGCAAACCTTGCGCCTGCAAATGCGGACAATCTAAATCCTCTTTGCATCTGTTCGTGTGCATCCGAAGAAAGTAAATCTGCAGCATGTTTCGGATTCTCATCAATCAATGCCCGAATAGATGACGAAAGTATTGTGGTCGTTCCAGGCATGGCTGAGTTATGACTGTTTACTTCGTCAGCTGAGCGGATGAGGGCCTCGGCAGCCACAACATTTCCGCGCCGAACCGACAACAACGCGGTAATCCGCAACATAGCCACATAGAGAGGGGTTGTTACTTTTCCTGGAAGTCCCACGGACAGCACTGAACCCATGATCTGTTCGGCTTCATCCCAACGTCTTTCCTGGTGAAGCAACAGCGTTATGCCATATCCGATTGTGAGGATTGCCGCCTTGTCCAACCGTTTACGCGCTTCAGTGAGTGCGTCAATGCTGAGCTTGTAGGCCTCGTCAGTCTTCCCCATCTGATGAAGAGACAGTGAGCCGACCAAACTTGGGATTCCTGACAAAAGCGCAGGTACCCCGTCGGGTGCCAGGTCAAGAGCCTTCAGCGCACTTTTTGGACGAAGAGTCACAGAATCTAAGAAAGCTTTGACAATCGCAACTATGGAACCAGGTGGTTCATTCCCGGTGGGTTTCAGGGCTTCTTCATAATCTTTGGGCGCATGGCCAAGGACCGCTTGAGTGAACATCGAATACGCTTTTGCTTCATGTCTCATCTCAGGTTTTGCTTGGGCGAAAGCCTCTAACGCTGTGAGGCCCATCGAAATGTCGTGGTCGTGATATGCATACCATTCCCCGCGCAGGACAGCAATGCGAAGGCCAAGCCAGGGATCGTCAAGTTTTGTCTCATCAAGTTCGGACAGTACTTCAGCGCTTTGAGAGCCGGGGGACGGATTGTTCCACATGGCTTCCAGGTATGCGAACCCATCGGTTGGGGCGTGAGAGGTTTGCCAGTTGTGCCACAGAACTTGCGCAAAAGAATCAGATTGCTCATTGAACAAGTTAGCTAATGCCGCATCTTGAAGTACTTCACTTCCAGTAACCATAAAAGGATGCTTTGTTCCTTCAGGGTCATGTAGCAGGCCAATTGGCGACTCGAAACCTGGAATGAGTCCTTGTGCGCGTTGTGCCTGCACATGGGTTGAATGCCGATACACATATTCCTGAAGCAACGGGGGCGTGATTGAAACTAATGGGTCATCAGATGCCACAAAACTGAGCACTCCAGCGGATTCTAGCGTGTGCAGAGAAAGCGCGCTGACACAGTGTTCAAGTTCAGTGAACCTGCGAGGAGTCATGTATCCAACCTCAAACAAAGCGTGACGTGCATCTTGAGGCAGGCTTGCAAGAAAACTGTCGATTTGGATTTCGAGGTCGGGGTGCCAAAGGGAAGAATAGCGGCTTACCCATATTCCCCGGTCTTTGCCAATAAGTGCATTATCTGTACTTGATTTTAGTAAAGCATGAATCAGGCGAGGATTTCCTGCTGATTGGCCGAATAGTTTGCCGACTAAACTGCGATTAACAGGGCCGCCTAAAACAGATTCTGCAAGGGAGGCTGCCTGTTCAAATCTAAGAGGGGGAAGGGAGTATTTACGGCATCCCCATTTCGCCCCCAGGACGCACAAGGGTGGCATTTTTGCATTCGATTTTAATGTCGAAAAACAAACAGGGAAGGATAATCTTTCTTTTAGCAGCTCAATAACTGAAAGCGTTTCTGTGTCTATTAGGTCAGCATTATCGATTATGAGCACTAGAGGTTTGGTGGCAAACAAAACTCTAGTTAGCAGCGCTGCAAGAGATTCGGGGTCGTGGTCACTGGGCTTTTCTGGAAACTCAGCTAACTGACGAAGCGCCGCATAAGGAGTTATGGATAAAAGTCGGTGTCCCGTACAGGAAAGTACAGTGACGCCAGTCATTTCAAGTTCGGAAGTGACGTTGCTCAGCAGCGTTGAGCGCCCTGACCCCCAACCGCCCTCAATGCAAACTGAGACGCCGGCTCTCATTTTTCTTGCTACTTCTTCGGATAACTTGTCGAAAAAGTATGCTCCAAGCACACTGCCCACAATGTCTCCTAAGCTTGTCTAACGAGACATCCTCGCCTATCCCTAAAAAAGTTTACTCGCCTACTCATTTTGCGGCAGGGCGCTGGGGCCAATGATGTTGGCTATCCGGTCAAATATGGGTTGGAGGATCGGGGCAAATTGGGACACGATTTGCGCATGCGACATTGAATCAAGTGGGTCCAGGCGGGCAATGTACCTGACCATCGCCATGCCGATGATGATGGACATTGCGGTTTCTATTTCGGCTATTAGTTCATCGCCCCCTCCGACGGCTGCAAGAAGGTGCTTCATGATTGAATCCTTAATATAGTTGCGAAATTGGCGCTCTGTTGCAGCGTCAGTTACCAGGGTTCTTAGTAAAGTGTGCATGGTTTCGGCAGTAATTTGGGTTTCATACATGTTTAGTACGAACTTAAGGACGCGCTCAGCAGCCCCGTCCCAACCAAGTTTAAATACCGCGAGTATTTGGCTGGCAGGATCTTCAGGAATGTTCATTGCCGCCCGGAATAGGACTTGTTTTGAACCGAAGTAATAAGAAATCAATGCGGGATCACAACCAACCGCTTTGCTGATCCCTCTCATGGTGGCTTTTTCGTAGCCGTGTTCATTGAACTCTTGTTTGGCGGCTGCGAGTATTGCGGCTTTTCTGTGGCCGCGGGGAGCG
>DAIOFF010000217.1:0-4353 GCA_036745855.1 Scrofimicrobium sp.
GTTTACTGAGTCAGATGCCAACGTGGGGTCGGCCTGGAGGTGGCCCCCGCTTGTAGCCACGCTCTATGCCACGCTTACTGACAATGTGAAGACTGCCATCGAAAATGATGCTTCGACTGTTGAGGCGTACAAGAAAACTCAAAAAGAAATGGTTGCTGCCTTCAAAGAAGCTGGAATTTCTGTCTCGGAATGACTTCACCCGTCTGATTCGCTGAAAATGAATGTACTATCTGCCGGGCGTTTTCTTGGTTCAACGAGGGTTTTTGAAACTGTTGCCATTTTGTAACCCGAACTGGGGTGTGGCATGTCAATCGAAACCTCGCCGATAGGAACACTTACCAAAAACCGGGAGTTCCATGGGGATCTTGTCCTTTTGAAAATAGTATTCTGGACAAATGGTGTTGGTGAAGAAAGGGAAGAGGCCGATATTTCAAGGATATTTGTACTAAACATGGACGTTTTTTAGGTTGACCGGGGTGGAATGAAACGCCACAATGAATCTTGCCTCTGGGACTTTAAGACAAAACCGCCCAAGGCCTAAAAGGGAGCGAGGGAGCTTTAGCGATGAAGAAAATCTCAGCAGCCACAGCAGGTGCCGCGGTGATGGCACTTGCGCTTACTGCTTGTGGCAGTGGTGGCGACGACAGTACAGGCGAAAGTGGTGATCAGAGTGGGGCAGCCTCATCGACCTCATCACCCTCATCAGAGGGCGTCGTGGAACTCACGTTCCAAACTTGGGTTCCAAACATTGATCAAGCCGTGGACCAGTTCAATGCTGCTCACGACAATATTCACGTCAACTTAGAGACAATAAACGCGGGGCCAGATGGTGGCTATGCAACCATGTTCTCTGCGGTCGAGGCCGGGAATGCTGCTGATGTCGCACAGGTTGGATATGACTGGCTTCCTGATTTTGTCCGCAATGATTCTCTTGAAGACATCACAGAATATGTTCAGCCCGCTGCGGACGTTTTTGTGCAATGGCAGCTGGAAGCTATGACTTTCAATGGCCAAATATTGGGTGTTCCTCAGGCTTCAAGTCCACTGGGCATGTTCTACCGTTCTGACGTCTTTGAAGAGGCCGGGATTGAGAAGGCCCCTGAGACTTGGGATGACTTTTATGAAGCAGCTAAGAAGATCCACGAACTCGGCCCTGACTACTACATTGCCGCGTACGCTTTCAATCAGACACCCTGGATGATTGGGCTTGCAGAACAAGCAGGGGCAGAGTGGTTCAGTGCCGGAGAGGACTCTTGGACAGTAGACATTGACGGTGATGCAACCATATCCGTTGCCGACTACTGGCAGAAACTTCTCGATGAAGACCTAGTCAAACCGGTGGCTGACATGTCTAACGAATGGTTTGCGGATATCCAAAGTGGCAAGATTTCCACTTGGATCAGTGGGTCTTGGGCAGATGCGATTATCCGGGGAAATGCCCCTGACTCGGCAGGCAAATGGTCGGTCGCGTATCCTCCGCAGTGGAAGGCTGGAGAAAAGGCGACGGGAACTTGGGGAGGCGGTTCAGCGAACGTGGTCCTAAAGGGAACCGAACATCCTGCTGAGGCTGCGGAGTTCGCATTATGGTTAAACAGCAATCCTGAGAGTGTCTCTACCCTTGTCTCAGTCGGGGCTGGTTGGCCTGCGATTTCGGACATATCTGAGATTGCTTCTATTCAGGAAGATCCGGAAGTATTCGATTTTTACGATGGTCAGAATATTTGGGAAGTTTTCGCTGAATCGGACGCCAACGTATCGTCTTCATGGCGTTGGCCCCCGATGGTTTCTACCCTTTACTCATCGCTGACAGACAATGTTAAAGCGGCAGTCGATGGTGGCAAACCCACAGCGGATGCGTACAAGAAGACCCAAACAGACATGGTTGCTGCTTTCAAAGAAGCTGGTATTTCCGTAGCTGAGTAATACTCCAATTATTGTCTACCAGCATGTTTAGGCGGGTGGGTGACCTACAGAAACGGTCGCCCACCCGCGCTTTCAGACTTTCGAGGAAGGACACGAAAGTGAGTGCAACGACCATCAACGAGTCACATAGTAGTGCGGCGGAACGCACTGGGCGAAAACAAAAGCGCCCAGCGCACCTTGGTACCGTCGCGATCTTGACCTTGCCATTTGCGGTCATGTTTGTTTGTTTTTATCTGGCACCGATTGTCTATGCGGTCATTGACTCAATGTTTACGACAAAGTCAAGTGGCCTTGGGCTTGGTCCGTCTGAAGATGTGTTCGTTTTCCTCGACAACTACCTTCTTGCCCTAAAA
The DNA here is from genome assembly GCA_036745855.1 of Scrofimicrobium sp. Lineage (GTDB taxonomy): Bacteria > Actinomycetota > Actinomycetes > Actinomycetales > Actinomycetaceae > Scrofimicrobium. Next base: position 2,277 of record DAIOFF010000217.1, read on the forward strand.
TCACCTAGTTTTGTGACCAGCCTCGGTAGGCTCCTGTTGTTCTGCCTAATTGAGGTCCCAATGATGGTGATCTCAGCAACCGGCTTAGCTCTTCTTTTGGAAACTGGGAAAGCCCGGTGGCCTAGGATATTTCGGGTAATTTACTTTATGCCTTACGGAATTCCCGGTGTGATTGCTACTTTGTTGTGGGGGTTTCTTTACGTGCCAGCAACTAGCCCCATACTTCAGGGACTTAGTGCTATCGGCATTGATTTGGTCCCGCTGAGTAGTGGAACCATTCTTTTCTCCATTGCCAACATCGCCATGTGGGTTTATGCGGGATACAACATGGTCATTTTGATTGCCGCGCTTAATGGCATTCCAGATGAGATTTATGAGGCCGCGCGGATTGACGGAGCCGGCGAATGGCAGATGGTCTGGAGAATAAAGCTTCCCTTAATCAGGTCATCTATCGTTTTGGTTACTGTTTTCACGCTGATTGGCACACTCCAGCTTTTTGTGGAACCAATCGTGCTGGCACCTCTTACTGCGGCAATAAACTCTGAATTCACGCCAAACATGGCCGCATACCATCAGGCTTTTGCTCAAGGGAACTCAAACTTGGCGGCAGCAATGGCAGTAATCGTGGCAGTAATTGCATTCATTCTCTCCTTCTCGTTATTGCGAGTGGTTAACCGGAAAGGAAACCGGGCCTGGTGACTACTACAACTGAACCAATGGCAGAAATGACCGTGAGGCAAAAGAAAGAACGCGAACGGAAACTGAAAGTCGATCTCGGCAAAGTAGGAATAAACCTGGCACTCATTGCTGCAGCCTTATATTTCCTGGTTCCGATTGTCTGGGTATTGATTGCGGCCACCAAGAGTCCCGGTCAACTTTTTTCCACAAATGGATTCTTGCTGGCGGAAAACCCACAATTGGGTGGTAACCTCGGACGCCTATTCTCCCAAGATAAAGGCGTTTTTAGCATGTGGATTGTCAATAGTCTGATCTATTCTGGAATCGGTGCTGCAGGCGCAACAATCCTGTCAGTTGCATGCGGTTACGCTATTGCAAAATACGATTTCTTTGGGAAGGAGAAATTTTTCTCATTGATTCTAGGTGGCGTTATGGTTCCAGCAACAGTTATTGCGCTTCCTCTATATTTTTTGCTTAACACTGTGAACCTAACAGGATCATATTGGTCGATTCTATTACCTAGCATGGTTAGTCCTTTTGGTGTTTATCTGGCCAGAATCCATTCGGCCGCAATTCCCGATTCTATTCTTGAAGCCGCGCGTATTGATGGGGCAAAAGAATTAAGGATTTTTGGCACGATGGCTGTGCGAATGATGATTCCGGCTGTGGTCACAATCTTTTTGTTCCAGTTCGTGAACATCTGGAACAACTACCTACTGCCCCTTGTAATGCTCAACGATCCAAAGACTTTCCCAATCACTCTGGGGTTGACACTTTGGAACTCTCAAACCCAACGTGACCCTTTCTTCTATACGCTGGTAGTAACGGGTTCTGCAATCTCTTCAATGTTCTTAGTGGCAGTGATGATCGGCCTGCAACGGTTCTGGCGGGCGGGGATGACTGCGGGCGCGGTAAAGGAATAAGAAAATGGCAAAAAATGCGGTACTCTCGGGGCCGATTCCTGCTGGTCATCCCAGTCATCTGGCGATCACACTATGGGATTTTTCGTGGTACACGGCTGCGGGGCCTGGTGAGCCATATGAAAACCTATCTGCGGCATTCGATGGGGCTGAAAGTCGTGGCTATAACACAATCCGTATTTGTGCAGCACCCATGCTCCTTTTTGGCTCAGAGCCATCCTTAGCTGGGCCTTCACGGGCATCGGTCGATTCTTTGGCAAGGAACCTGGAGATTGAGGGGCTTGGAAAAACTCCGTTAGGTGGGCATTACGGGGCTGGAACCCGCTGGTATAACACGCCAGGCGGTTACAGTATTGACCTACAAAGCCGGTTACTTGACCTTCTTCGTCAAGCGTCAACGCGCGGGATGTGTTTGAAGATTACGTTGGTGGTTTATCTAAGCGATTGCGGTGGCAACTGACCTGACTATAGGTCGGTGA
>DAIOFF010000218.1:0-4328 GCA_036745855.1 Scrofimicrobium sp.
GCGCACGCTAGAAATAGCATGCGCAGGTCGCTAAATTATTCGCTTTCTTCGTCTTTTTGCTTAGGTTTTGCATCCACGCCAGCTTCTTTTCGTTGCTCTGGCGTTATTGGGGTTGGCGCTGAAGTTAGTGGGTCGAATCCGCCACCAGACTTCGGGAACGCAATCGCATCCCTAATTGAATCTACGTGAGATAGAAGTGCCACGATTCTGTCCCATCCAAATGCGACGCCGCCATGTGGTGGGGCACCGAATTGGAATGCATCTAGCAAGAATCCAAACTGTTCTTGTGCTTTCTCATTGTCAATGCCCATTACCTTGAACACACGTTCTTGAACGTCTCTTTGGTGAATACGGATTGATCCTCCACCAATCTCATTTCCGTTACAAACAATGTCATACGCATATGCCAAAGCATGTCCAGGATCTTGGTCAAAGGTATCCACCCATTCAGGCTTGGGTGATGTAAATGCGTGGTGAACTGCGGTCCATGCCGACGATCCCAAAGCAACGTCGCCTTCGGACTTTGCCTCAGCCGAAGGCTTGAACAAGGGTGCGTCGACAACCCACACGAACGCCCATTCATCCTCATCAATCAAATTGCAGCGCTTCCCAATCTCTAGTCTTGCAGCCCCAAGTAGCGCGCGGCTTGCATCGGCCTGGCCTGCCCCAAAGAAAATGCAGTCACCTGGTTTCGCCCCGGTTACTTCTGTGAGACCATCGCGCTCTGCATCAGTCAGGTTTTTTGCTACCGGACCACCCAAGGTTCCGTCCTCAGCAACCGTCACGTATGCAAGACCTTTTGCCCCGCGTGATTTCGCCCACTCCTGCCACTTGTCAAACGTCCTGCGCGGCTGGGAGCCTCCCCCAGGCATCACCACGGCACCAACATAAGGAGCTTGGAAGACACGGAACGATGTGTCCTTGAAGTACTCGGTCAGGTTTATAAGTTCATTTCCGAACCGAAGATCTGGTTTGTCTGAGCCGAAACGTTCCATGGCCTCGGCAAAAGGCATCCTGTCAAACGGAGTTTGAATGTCGTATCCACCGGCAGCCCAAACGGCTTTCAACACGGCCTCTGCCATTTCAATCACGTCATCTTGATCGACGAAACTCATTTCGACATCAAGTTGGGTGAACTCAGGTTGGCGGTCTGCCCTGAAATCTTCATCGCGATAGCAACGCGCAATCTGGAAATAACGTTCCATTCCAGCAACCATGAGCATTTGTTTGAACAGCTGCGGCGATTGCGGCAACGCATACCAGCACCCAGGGGAAAGGCGAGCGGGCACCAAGAAATCACGTGCGCCTTCGGGGGTTGAGGCCGTCAGAGTGGGAGTTTCGATCTCAACAAAGCCGCGTTCATAGAGAGTTTCACGCGCAGCCCGGTTGACAGCAGAACGCAATCGAAGCGGATAAGCGGCGGCAGGCCTGCGCAAATCCAGATACCTGTACTTGAGCCGGACTTCTTCACCAGCAGTCGGTTCGCCTTCATGCGTTGACACTTGGAACGGCAACGGCGCAGACGTGTTCAAGATCTCAACATCGTCTCCAAGAACCTCTATGTATCCCGTTGGCAGTTCCGGATTTTCATTTCCTTCCGGACGCGCCGCCACTTCCCCTGTGACTTTGATGACGTATTCGCTTCGTAGTTGGTGCGCAACTTCTTCATCGCGGACAACTACTTGTGCGATTCCAGAAGCATCACGAAGGTCTACAAAGACCACTCCGCCATGGTCACGGCGGCGATCAACCCAACCAGTAAGGGTGACTGTTTCTCCAATATGGTCTTTGCCCAACTCAGCAGCGTTCGATGTTCGCAACACGTGTGATCCTTCCCGTATGTTCGAAGCGAGTCTACCTGTATCAACCAACGTAGACTTAGCCCGGCTTTAGAAAGGACACTATGACCTCTACTACGTTCGGCGATTTCGCTCTGTCTGCCGCACTCCAGGATCGAATTGCCGCACTTGGTTTCGAAACGCCCACGGATATTCAAAAAGTTGCCATTCCGGCTTTGCTTGACGGACGCGACACAGTTGGTATTGCACAAACGGGGACAGGAAAGACTGCGGCTTTCGGCTTACCTGTTGTGCAGGCACTTGACCCAGATATGGCGGCGGTGCAGGCACTTGTTTTGGCCCCCACGCGCGAACTAGCGCTTCAAAGTGCAACTGCCATGAAGTCTTTCGGCGCAGACACTGTTGCTGTCTATGGCGGGTCACCTTATGGGCCTCAAATTGGGGCTCTTCGTCACGGCGCGCAGGTGGTTGTTGGTACCCCTGGGCGTGTGATTGACCTCATCGAAAAGGGAGCTCTTGATCTTTCTTCGGTTCGTTTTTTCGTTTTGGACGAGGCCGATGAGATGTTGCGGATGGGGTTTGCCGAGGACGTGGAGCAGATCGCTTCTTCTTTGCCAGATGGCCGCCAGACGGCTTTGTTTTCGGCGACGATGCCCGCGGCTATAGAGCGGGTGGCTAAGTCTCACTTGAATGATCCTGTGCGGCTGGAGGTTTCGACGCAGGCGTCAACTGTGGACACTATTCATCAGACGTATGCAGTGGTTCCTCGCCAGCACAGATTCGAAGCTTTGACGCGTGTACTTGCGACTCATGAGGGTGGCGCGATTGTTTTTGTTCGCACACGTCAAGAGGCCGAAGATATTTCTTTGGATTTGGCTGCCGCAAGTTTCAAGGCTGCTGGGATTTCTGGCGACGTGCCGCAGCGTGATCGCGAAAAACTGGTTGAGCGGTTACGTGATGGTGCCCTCGATGTGTTGATTGCCACTGACGTTGCTGCGCGGGGGTTGGATGTTGAGCGTATTTCTCTTGTTGTGAATTATGAGGTTCCTCGTGAGACTGAAGCGTATGTTCACCGGGTGGGGCGTACAGGGCGAGCTGGGCGGGAAGGTGTCTCACTCACATTCTTTGGCCCTAGGGAGCGTTTCCGTCTTGGACAAATCGAGAAACTTACTGGCACGCGCATGGAACAGGTACAGATTCCAAGCCATGATGAGGTTGTCAGGTTTACGTCGAAGCGGAAACTAGCTTCTGCGGGTCCGATTTCTTCCCCTGAGATTCTTCGTGAAGTCCTGATGGACGCTGTTCGTGATGGTAGGGGTTTGGAAGAGATTGCCATGCAACTTTTGGCAGAGTCGACAGGTATTTCTGCAAGCGATCAAGCTTTTGAGGTTGCTGAATGGGATAGTCCTGGCAAGAAGAAGCAAAAGCGTGAGGACCGGAAACGCGGCTCTAGGGGCGACTTCAATCACAGATATCGGGTTGAAGTTGGAAAACGCGATGGCGTTAGCCCTGGTGCAATTGTTGGCGCGCTCACGGGTGAAGGTGACCTCCACGGCTCTAAGGTCGGCAAAATTGCGATTTTCCCGTCTTTCTCTCTTGTGGAACTAGCCGAGCCGCTTCACGCTTCTCAGGTGAAAAAAATTGGCCGTTCTTCCATTCGTGGGCGCAAACTTCGAATCTCTGTTGATCAAGGCGCGGCCCCACGAAAGCGCGATTCTGGCCGAAAACAGTTCCGGCGCGGCAAATAGTCTTGGGCTTGGGTTCAAAAGACCCAGGCTTAAAAGATTCTTTTGTCGTTAGTGCTATCTGCGCCCCTCTGGGTCTCCAAGTAGGTTCCTCACGTGGTCTGGCACATAGGTGGACAGGTCTTTTGAGGGGCGATCATATTTGCTGCCTTCGGGAACAGATTTTGGCAGTTTCACTGCTGCTTTTTCAGTCTTAACGTACGGAATGGTTGATAGGAAGTGAGAAATCATATTGAGGCGCGCCACTTTTTTGTTGTCTGATTCAACAACAAACCAAGGCGAGTTTGCTGTATCAGTTTGAATGAACATGTCATCTTTCGCACGCGAATATTCGTCCCACCGGTTTATGGATTCCAAGTCCATTGGTGAAAGTTTCCAGGAGCGAACTGGATCATTCATTCGGGATCGGAAGCGTTTTAGTTGTTCTTCGCGCGACACTGAAAACCAGTATTTGCGCAGCATAATCCCATCGTTGATCAGCATTTGTTCAAAAACTGGAGTCTCTCTTAGAAACTGCGCTACTTCCTGTTGTGTGCAAAATCCCATGACACGTTCGACGCCTGCACGGTTATACCAAGATCTATCGAATAGGACGATTTCACCCCCGGCAGGAAGTTTTTCCACGTACCGCTGGTAATACCATTGGGTTCGCTCTCGTTCGGTTGGGGCCGGAAGAGCCGCAATTCTTGCAATCCGGGGTGACAAATATTCGGTTATCCGTTTTATTGCCCCACCTTTTCCAGCGGCATCGCGCCCTTCAAAAATAACCGCGATCCGCGCGCCG
>DAIOFF010000219.1:0-4225 GCA_036745855.1 Scrofimicrobium sp.
ATACTTGCACTGACAACAAGGCCCGCAGTCAATGCAAGCCCGCCAATAAGGAAGCAAATCCGCCCTAGAGAGGTTGAGAAAAGCCACTCTAGCGAGCCGGCCCCCATGGCCTCGCCAAAAAAGATAGCCAATATTGGCAGGCTTGCAAGCACCCGTGAAGAGAGGACGGGCGCCGCGAAGGCACGTTGCTGCGCTTCAAATGCCCGTAGTGTTCCCTCGATACTTGTGGCTGTGCGCTCCAGTACTTCCGCAAGCGGCGCGCCCAGCAGGAATGAGAATCTACAGGCAGACGCCAGTGCACTGGCCGCAGCTAAGCGCATTTCCTTGTCTTTTCCGTGTATGTCAGGGTTGATAAGCGCTTTTGGAATGCCTGCCGAGTCAACTTTTCCACTATCAAAACCACGTCTGGCCCAGGCGGTTTGCCAAGCGGTTTCTGCGGATTCCCCTGCGCCCAACCGCGATGAGACTTCTATGGTTATGAGTGCCAGCAGGTCGGCACTGGGGAAGTCGGCGTTTTTTGGTTTTGTTTTGCTCTTTTTCTCATGGCTGCGCCAGAACCTGACTTGACGTTCAACTATTGCAAGTAATGTGAGTAGCGCTAAGCATATGATTGCCCATTCAAGGGCGCTTGCGGCGCTCATGGTTGCCACTTGATGCGCTGGCAGAGGTCTTCGAATCCTGGTCCGCGTTCCATTTTATGTCCGCGGCGTATGAGCGCCGGGGTACATTGGAGTTCTTTGCCTTGTTTCATGATTCCTACTTCGGACAGGAATCTTTTCCCGTTTGTGTCGCGGGTCATGTGCAGGACGCAGTCAATTGCGGCGCGGGAGTAAGCAGAAATGGCGTGTTCGCTAAGTCCAGCAAGTGATCCGAGCGCGGTGAGGCGTGCGGGTACGTCTTCCACGCCGTTGGCATGAATAGTTGTGAACCCTAGGTGGCCCGTGTTTAGTGCTGACAGGACATCGCGTATTTCGGCGCCGCGGCATTCACCAAGTACCAGCCAGTTGGGTCGCATCCGTAGGGCGGCTCTGACCAGTTCACCGAGGTCGATTCCACCGACGCCTTCAACGTTTGCTTGGCGTTCTTGCAGGTGAACAACGTGGGGGTGGTCTGGTTTTAGTTCTGCGACTTCTTCGACGCATACGATTCTTTGCTGTTTGGGGACAATGCTGAGCAGTGTGGAAAGCAGGGTTGTTTTTCCAGATCCTGTCGGCCCACTGATTAGTGTGGTGATGCCTTTTTGTACGAGGTGCTTCATGAGTTCTGGTAGAGGCGTCACGATTGTGCCAGCTTCTGTTAGGTCTTGAAGATTGTAGGGAACGCTTCGAAGGATTCTGAGTGAGATTAGGGGCCCTGGTTTTGCTAGCGGCGGCAAGACTGCGTGTAGGCGAATATTGTCGCCTAAGAATGCGTCGACGATGGGGGCGGCGTCGTCCAGGCGTTTTCCGGCGGCCGCGGCCATTTGTCTGGCAAGGTCCCGTGATTCTTCGGTTGAAGTAATTTTCCACTCAAATGGCACTAATCCACATCCTTTATCAATCCAAAGGTCGGTTCCGTTTATTAGTACATCTGTAATACCTGGAGTTTGCAGAAGATCATATATCTCTGCATTCATTCCCCATTCTGCGGCCGTTAGTTGCCGCCACTGTTCGACGCGCCTTTCGATTCCGTCGGCCAGGTCGGCATTTTCTGCGACGACTTTTGCTGCTGGCATGCCACGGGCTACCATGCGTTTTAGCTCAAGCACAAAGTTTCCTCCAGATCCTTTTCATTTCTCTGTATCGAAACACGGTTGCTCCACTAATATGCGCCACATTCAGCATTTCCGGTGCATTAGATTTATCCGTAATAATAGCTCTAACCACACTATTTCCATCTTGAATGATCTCGAATAATTTATCTACTTGCCTGGATTTACCAATTAGAATAATGGTCGCATTCGGAAGTTCATTTATGGCTTGCATCCATGTTCCGGCATCTATAACCACGGTTCCTCGGGATCGCGCCACTACAGCCCTCACTCTTGGATCATCTACCCCTACTGGCCTGCCCCTAGCGCTTGAAATAACCGGCTCGCCACCACCTGGCCTATATTGCCCAAGAGTTGGGGGGTCATTTGGGTCAACGTCATTCCAAGTCAGAGGCGTGCGGCTTCGCCCATGCGGGTGGCCAGATGCGTCGAAAACTGGAACCTGCCCTATACGCCCAAGGTTTTCGGCGCACCGCGTGGTGCCTGCTCCCCCATGGAATCCGGCCACAACAATGGCCAGTTGCCTTGTTTTCTCGCCTTTTTCTTTTGCGGCTTCAATCATTACTTGGGCTAGAAGCGTCGCATCTTTTGGCAGTTCTAGCTCTAGGCCCGGACCAACTTTCACGCTTGGTACGCCTGGTGGCACTGCACTGTCACCAGTGCGTGCACCAGAACTGGCACCGCTGCTAACGCCAAAAACTACCACCAAAGCAGGGTGCTTTACGGGCTCTGTACTTGCTTGAACACCGGCAATCTCGGCAATCTCAAGGGCCAAACGTGTCTCGTTGGCGCTTCCCCCTTGGATCAATATTTCTGGTTCCACACTTCATTTGAACCTCAAGGTCGCAGTTTTCCAACTCGCCCTTCATATACCTGTGGAAAGCTGCCGTTTCGTAGCCTGTGTAAAACCGCCTCGCAAAACCAATTATTTGGTTCCCGGTCACTTCGGCGCCACACCAGCCTGAACAAAACGCGCAATTTCTTGACCTTTCGCACAACCGTCTTTGACGCTTTGCCGAAGGAACCAATCCCAGGAGTCAACCTGATCTTGGTGGTCGTTTTGCGTGTCACGCGGTGGAAATGCTCCAGGATTCGCGGCAGCATATGCGCCCAAAACAGCCACCCCCGTTGGCTCAATACCCTCTTCAGCCAGTATTTGCTTCGCACATAATGCCCCAATGATCGGGCTGCCATATTCAAAAGGAGGATCAAGCGTGAAAGTACGCCAGGCCATTTTGGCGCGTTCAAAAGCACTGCCCGGTGTTTGTAGAGCCCGCATTGCTGACATGCCTCGCGGCAACGCGACCGACTTTGCATCAATATGTTCTGCTGCAACCAGGAATGAGCAGATGTCCCGATGCCAAGAAGCAACCCGCGCTGGCCACGGTTTTGCTGCTACTTTTCGGGGATTTTTGGCGTTTAGGGGCGCAAGTTCTGCCAGCATCGACCACGCGGCCCGCCAAACGCCAAGCGCCGCGCACATTGTTGGATCCCAAAAGTCATTTTGTTGAACGCCCATTGCTGCCACCCGCAAATCTTCAGAAGATACCCGAATGCCAATCAGTGACCCTAAAGCTACACCCTCTTGAACTGCGGCTTCAGCGCGGGCTTCTTCACTGCGGCGTCGCAGTCCTTCCGCAAATCGAAGGCTGGCGCAAGCTCCATACATTTCTTCATCCACATTCGCAAGATTACCGATTGATGCCGCGCCCAGGTTTCTTCGCGCAACCTTGGCATAGTTCAGCTATGTTGATTTCGTGTAAGGAGGTCCTATGTCTAGTCGAGAGTTTCAGCCAGAAGGCACCAACCCGGTGCTTACTGGTGAGGACGTTGAGTTGGGCAGTGAGCATTTCTTGGGTGATGTCACGTCTGTTGGTGAGGTCGGTAAGTCCCGCAGGGTGCGTCGCCAATCGGTGAATGAACGCCAGGATGAAACAAGTTCTGCTGATGATCCCACAGCCATAAATCTTGATGCTCAAAATGGTGATGAGAACCCTTTGGAAAATAGTGAGGCCCCTTCTGATTCCTCTTCTAAAACGGATGTGTTTGAGGCTTTTATGAATACCCCTTCACGAACTGATATTGCACAGGATGCGGATCGTCCAACTGACGTGCTTGGTAATCGTGGTGCTGCCGTTTTTTCTGGCACCAATGAAACTATGGTGTCGCTTCCACAGTCTGATACAGGCGTGATTAGGCGTTCTCTTGCTCAAGCGACTCAGCCTTTGCCGAAACGCACAGAGGTTCCATCAACATCCGTTCCTTCTCTTGACGAGGCCGCTGATCAGGGTTTACTTGTTGGAGCCACAGTTCGTCCGTCGATTAGTTCAAGGGCGGGTGCGCGTTGGTTGTCGGCCCTTTCTTTTTTACTTTTGACGCCCTTTGCGTGGTATTTGTTGGCGGATTCAGGAGCCCGGCTTTTTGCGGTCGATGGTTCGCCGTGGAGCACTGGAAACTATAACGTTGCTGCGTTAG
>DAIOFF010000220.1:0-4193 GCA_036745855.1 Scrofimicrobium sp.
AAGCGTGAGCTTGATCACCCGTCTTTTTGGGCTTCACCAATGTCGGCGCAAAGTCCGCGAAAACCTAGCTTTCCACTTTGGCACGCAGGACTGGGCAGGTCATGCACCGCGCTGCACCGCGCCCGCGGCCAAGTTCGCCGCCTTCAACCTCTATAACTTCAATCCCGGCCTCACGCATTGCATTATTTGCCAGCGGTGTGCGCGAATAGGCGACTACTTTCCCAGGTTTTAAGGCAAGCATGTTGAATCCGTCATTCCACTGTTCCCGAGATAGCGCCTCTGTAGTTGCCTCTGGATAGATCATCCGCAGTTTGTAGCCAATTTCTTCGGTCAGGGCTTGGACAAGGGGGCGGTCTACGTGATCTAGAGATATTTGCCCTTGGCTGCTTCGAAGCAGAACAGTTCGGGTTTCTAGAAGTTCTGGAAAGATTACGAATGCGTCTTTGTCCACTTGGGTTAGTACTGTGTCTAAGTGCATATATTCCCGCCGATGCGGCAGCATTACTGCAAGTACGCGGCTGGCTTGTCCTGCTGCGAATACCCGTGATGCAAGGCGCTCCACACCTTGTGGTGTGGTCCTTTCAGACATTCCAACAACTACCAAGCCGTCGCCAATAACAAGAATGTCGCCGCCTTCCACTGAGCGCTGGGCACCTGAAGTACCACTGGTCCAATGCTCAAAGCTTCCGCCCGCAAACAATGGGTGCCAAGTGTAAATAGAGAAATAATGCAATGCCTCACGCCGACGTGCCGGATATTTCATGGAGTTGACGGCTACGCCCCCATAAAGCCAAACAGAGGAATCCCGTGCAAACAGGTGGTTTGGTAGCGGAGAAATAAGGAAGTCCTGGGGCGCTAGCGTCTGAGCAACCAATGACTGGGTAGGTGAATGCTCTTGCCATTCCGAAAGTGTGATGCCATCAATACAAAGCGAAGCAAGGTCTGCTGAGGGAAGTTCTTTAGCCCACTGTTCAAGTTCAGGTGCCAGCATTGGGCCCAGTCGAAGGCGGTTCACTGTGTTTTCCAGGACATGCGCGCGCGCCTCAGGAACATCCAATGTTTCAATGAGTAGGTCCTTGAAAGCCAGCACTTCGGTACCTTCATTTTGAATAACTGAAGTGAAGTAGTCGTGTTCCACCTGCGCCTCGTGAAGATCCAATAGATCGTCAAAAAGAAGCTCATCATGATTTGCAGGTGTCAACCGCTCAATTTCACGGCCTGGCCGGTGAACAATCACTTTTTCGAGCTTGCCGATTTCGGATTCAATGGTCGGTTTGAACGTCAAGGTTCCTCCTTTGGGTACGCCATGAGTCTACGTGTAGGTACTTGTCAGCCGGGTGTGGGCGAAATCCGGTTGTGGCTGACGTCATAGTGCAACTGTGATACTTCGACGGCAATCGCCGCCATTGTTGGCATGATGGAGTAATGACTAATGAACAAATCAGCCTTTGGGGTGGGCGGTTCCAAGGTGGACCAGCTGACGCGTTAGCTGCGCTTTCTGTTTCTACGCACTTTGATTGGCGTCTTGCCGCTGACGATATTGCTGGATCGCGGGCTCATGCGCGGGCGCTCCATTCCGTCGAGTTACTAAGTGATGAACAACTCACTGGCTTACTTGAAGGTTTAGCAGAGCTGGAATCACAAGTGGAATCGGGAGCATTCCTTCCTTTACCTACTGATGAGGACGTTCATACTGCGCTTGAGCGGGGACTACTGGAGATAGTGGGCCCTGAACTTGGTGGCAGAATCCGGGCCGGCAGATCCCGAAACGATCAAATCGCGACATTGATCAGGCGGTATCTGCGCCGTGAGAGTCGCCACATTGCAGGGTTGGTGATTCATCTTTGTGAGGCTTTGCTGTCCCAGGCGCGCTCTGCGGGGGAAGCAATAATGCCGGGACGCACTCATATGCAACATGCACAACCGGTTTTAGTTGCGCATCAACTGGCGGCACATATTTGGCCGTTGCTTCGAGACCTGGAACGGCTTCGAGATTGGGACAAACGGGCAGAAGTGTCCGCATATGGATCTGGCGCTCTAGCGGGAAATACTCTCGGCTTGGATCCTGAGGCGGTTGCCAGCGATCTTGGATTTGGCTCTGCGGCAGAGAACTCCATTGATGCCACCTCTTCAAGGGACGTGATTGCAGAGTTCTCATATGTCTTGGCGCAAGTTGGTATTGACCTATCGCGCCTCGCAGAAGAAATTGTGATTTGGAATACTAAAGAGTTTAGTTATGTCACGCTAGATGACGCTTTCTCAACAGGATCTTCGATCATGCCGCAGAAGAAGAATCCTGATATTGCCGAACTGGCAAGGGGGAAAGCAGGGCGTTTGATAGGTGACTTAACGGGATTACTAGCAACGCTGAAGGGACTGCCACTTGCATACAACCGGGACTTACAAGAAGACAAAGAGCCCGTTTTTGATCAAATAGACACACTCAACATACTGCTGCCAGCAATGACAGGCATGGTCGCAACCATGCAGCTGAACCTAAAACGAATGGCAGAGCTGGCCCCACAAGGATTCTCACTTGCCACAGACATCGCGGAATGGCTAGTGAAGGAAGGCATTCCTTTCCGGGACGCTCACGAAATCTCTGGGGAATGTGTGCGTGAATGTGAGGCGCGTGGCATCGAACTATGGGATCTAAGCGATGAAGACTTCATGAAGATTTCCGGCTTCCTTAAACCAGGTGTGCGCGAAGTGTTAAGCATTGAAGGGTCAGTTAATGCACGCCGCGGTAAGGGCGGAACTGCGCCAGAGCGCGTTAGGGAACAGCTTGCGAAGGCGCATAGAATCATCACGGACTATCAGTTGTGGGCAGGCGAGATGCCCGGGAGGAACCAATGAACCAGTTACTTGAGGACCTAAAGTGGCGCGGACTGATTGCGCAGTCTACGAACGAAGAGAAACTAAGCGAAGCACTTAGCTTTGGGCCCGTGACGTTCTATTGCGGGTTTGACCCAACAGGGCCGTCACTGCATCACGGGCACTTGGTTCAGGTTCTACTAATGAAACATCTTCAAAATGCTGGGCATAAGCCACTTGCTTTGGTTGGCGGAGCAACCGGTTTGATTGGAGATCCACGTGCTTCGGGTGAAAGGCAACTTCAAAGCACAGATATTGTTGAAAGCTGGGCCGAAAGACTTCGCGGGCAACTGGAAAAATATCTGGACTTTGACGGTGAAAATCCAGCGACAATGGTGAATAACTTGGATTGGACTAAAGAGCTTTCTGCCATTGAGCTGCTTCGGGACCTTGGGAAGTATTTCCGCATGGGAACCATGCTGAACAAAGACATTGTGGCGCGAAGATTGAAGTCAGATGAGGGACTTTCGTATACAGAGTTCAGCTACCAGATACTTCAAGCTTATGACTTCCTTGAACTGTTCCAACGGTATGGATGCACCCTTGAAACCGGCGGAAATGACCAATGGGGAAACTTAGTTGGTGGCATGGACCTAATCCACAAGGTTGAGGGCAAAGAGGTTCACGTGATGACAAGTCCAATCATCACTAAAGCCGATGGCACAAAGTTTGGAAAAACTGAGGGCGGTGCCATTTGGCTTGATCCAGAGATGCTCAGCCCTTATGCCTTCTACCAGTTTTGGCTGCAAACTGCTGATGAGGACGTAGTTCGTTTCTTGAAGGTCTTTACTTTTCTGACTAGAAGCGACATTGAAGAACTTGAGGTGCAGGTCCAGGCAGAGCCGCATAAACGCGCTGCGCAAAAGGCTCTAGCTACATATGTGACCGAGTTTGTGCACGGAAGTGACGCATTAGAGCAGGTGCAGGCCGCAACCGAAGCACTGTGGGGATCAGGGAATTTGCGGGAGGTGGACGGGAAGACTTTGCTGTCTGCCGTCGAACAACTTCCGACTGCTCATATTGAGGTCGGGGCCACATCTTTGTTGGATGCCGTCATTGCCAGCGGCTTGGAAACCGGTAAAAACGCTGCTCGGAGGACAATCGCGGGTAACGGAATATCTGTGAACGGTGAAAAGGTAAATGATCCCGAACGGACCTTCATGGAAACAGACTTGTTGCCAGGAAGCCTTGTTATTTTGCGGAAAGGCCGGAAAAACTTGGCCGCGCTGCACGCTACCAAGTGACCGGGATCATGTGCGCTGACTCACGTGAATGTGGTTTGACGTTGGTGTTTGTGGTGGTTTAGAGTATTTGTTGTC
>DAIOFF010000221.1:0-4179 GCA_036745855.1 Scrofimicrobium sp.
GAGCTAGCGCAAATATCAATACGGCGCACTTTCGCCGCAACTCAGGTGGTTGATCCGGCCCGATTGCAAAATGTCATTGGGCAATGTGCTCTGCAGCGCGGCGCATGAGGTTTGCCGCTTCCTCCAATGTGCAAGGATTGGTGGTCGTTTGTCCATCGGCACACACGAATGTGCTGAGTCTGCGCGTATTACCGCTTGTGAAGCCAATAAAGTGCTCGGGTATTGCATTCCGGGTGAACTCGACGTTGTCTGCCAAAATGACAGTTTCGTCCGTGCCAACAACATCGGCTAGAAACCTGCCTTCATATTGTTTTTGAGTGTCAACAGACTCATCGCGCGTAAGAAGAACGGAAACGTACTCACCAGGTTGAAGGTTTAAAGTTACGGGAGTTCCCTCGGGATACTGAGGGCGTTCCGGCGGGTCATAATCAAGTTCTCTTCCGTAAATCGCCGGTTGTCCATCAACAGAAATAAGCCATTCTTGGTGGCCGCTATCTCCATTTCCCAAATTGGGACACGCAAAGTGGATAGTTGGTACCGCAGGCACTTCAGAGCCTTCAAAACGGATGTTGCTTAGGGACATAGCACCACCGCTAAACGCCTCGTTCCTTATGGCTACGTTAAACGTGCGCCCAGAATCGCGCGGATCTGGTGAGGGACTTGGAAAAGCGTTTTTGCGGAGCCACTCAAGTTCCTCATCGGTGCATCTGGTGGCTTTTGCGGCGGCGGCTTCATCAACATTCGTTGCGATAGTGGTGTCCAAAGGGAAATCTTCAAATGAAGCCGTTAGTGGTATACGCCACCAAGGCCAAGAATCTTCGTCACTTCCGTACGGGAGTCGAATGTCACCGACAGTGTCGTAGCTTGGTTTTGGTAGCTCGGATGGTGTGGTGTTATCTGAGGTGGGAGGTTCTGCGGTTGTTGGGTTTTCGGTTGTGTCTTCGAGTGCGCCTGATTTTTGGTTGATGGATAGTGTTTCGGTGGAGGACTCCCGTTTTGTGACGTGGTCCCATACGTAAATGGTGGTGGTTACTGCAGTAATGAGCACGACTAATGCAGCAATGATTTTAGTGCGGAGGTTTTTGTTTTTGGTCCTGTCCTGGGACTCGGGGCTTTGGTAACTGGATGGCATTAGTATCTCCCTATCTAGTGCTGGGCAGTTTCGAGTCCGATTTGAATGTCTTCAAGTGAACACGTTTCTAGTGTGCCGCGATCAATTCGCTGGCAAACCAATCCGTCTTCACTACTAAAGAGGTACATGTCCCCGCCAGCAAGCAGAGCAGGCACCGAAAACGAACTTCCCTCGATCATGATGTCCCGGTTTTCGTCGCCGCTAAGGACTGTAGTTTGCAGGTCTCCATTAGCTGGATATCTACTAGATAAGGAAACAGGGATTGTACCGCTTTCACCCGGTGCCAAGTTCCAAGCTAAAGGTATTTCAGGTGCGTGTTCTTGGTTAGACGCCTTGATCTTCGTGATGATTGATTGCTGTTCGGGATTATCTGCATAAACAGTCGCAAACGTTAGTGAATGGGGCAAGACTCCGGTTGGATCACAGACGAGTCGCACATTGATCGGGCCGCGTTCCTCGGCTCCCGAAGCAGTTGAACGAAAATCCGTTAGCGCTAGCATTGGTCCTTCGGAAGCGGAGTTTCGTACATTCAAAGTAAAGTTTCGTTGCATTTGTTGGGTATTGTCTTGGAGCCACCCTGTTTGAAGAGTGCCGCAGGGGTCTTTTCCCCCCTCAAATGCTTCCTCTAAATCTTGGAGTTTGTCTTCGTCTTCAAAAAAGGTGGGGGGAACTGCCCATTCACTGGTGTTCGAGATAATCTCCTCTGCGGACATCTCTAGATGCTTAAAATTGGAAGGGTCGCGTGTCAAGATTGGAATTACGCCAATAACGCTAGCTACTGTACCTGCCATTGTTATTGCCCCAGCCAACAAGACCCTAGACCTATTCCAAAAACGGACATGGCGTTTAATGAGTTGTTGAGAACTAGAAGTTTCGGGCTCCTTAGAGCCATCCTTATGGTCGTCCACGCTGTCTCCCATTTACAAGTTTCAAAAATCGTAGCACATTCATATGCATTAAATATTGGTGTTCATATGAATGCATGACTTGTAGTGGTAATAGGCTAGCTATGGTCTCCCATGCGAGGAGTCCTGGTCAAGGGAAAACAAAAGCCGAGAAAACCCAAAAAGAAGAGCAACAATAATGGTGAATAAGCCTGGTCTCTGGTTGAGAAATCGCCGTTATTAAGCAAATGCAGAAAAAGTACTGTGCAAAAAGCGCAAGAAATCAACCAGTGATTCTTGCGCTTTTTGGCAACCCAGGTGTTGAGGGGCGAGTGGCTTCCTGCTAAAGGGCTTTTCCTACTAGTTCAGAGAACTCCACCAAGCGGTTTGAGAATCCCCATTCGTTGTCATACCAGCCATGAACTTTTATGTGACGCCCGATTCCCTCAGTTAGGGGCGCATCGAAGATTGATGAGTGCGGATTGTGAACGATGTCCGCGGAGACAAGCGGGGCCTCGGAATACTGCAAATAGTGTTTCAGTTGGGGCGAATCTGCGGCTTCTTTGAATGCGGCATTCACATCGGCAACGCTAGCGTCGCGTTCCAACAGCACGGTCAGGTCTGTGATAGAGCCGACGGGCACGGGGACGCGCAAAGCGGCTCCAGTTAAGCGGCCATCAAGTTCTGGCAGAATCTTTCCAATGGTTGCTGCCGCGCCAGATGATGCAGGAATAGTTGAAATGGCTGCGGCGCGGGCTCTGCGCAGGTCAGAGTGCGGAGCATCTTGCAACCGTTGGTCGCTTGTGTATGCGTGCACGGTGGTCATTAGGCCAGACTCGATTCCAAACGCCTCATGTAGAACTTTTGCCAGGGGCGCGAGGGAGTTTGTGGTGCAGGAGCCGTTAGAGAAAACGTCGCTTGCCGTCACATCAAACTTGTTGTCGTTCACGCCAAGGACGAACGTGGGAACGTCTCCTTTTGCGGGGGCTGAAATGATTACTTTCTTCGCGCCTCCCTCCAAGTGCGCTACTGCTACTTTGCCATCGGTGAAGCGGCCGGTGGACTCAATGACGATGTCGGCACCGACTTCACCCCAAGGGATTGACGCCGGATTTGCCTGCGCAAACACTTTGATCTGCTTACCGTCAACAGACAAGACGTCTCCGTCGAATGCGACGCCAGGCAGGTGCCCCGAAAGGGAGTCCCATTCCAGTAGGGAAGCCAGAGTCTCCGTGCTGGTAAGGTCGTTTACCGCAACAATTTCAATATCAGCTTTATTTGCAAGTGCAGCCCGCAAATAGGTGCGTCCAATTCGTCCAAATCCATTTATTCCAACACGCACTGTCAAGAGGATCACGTTCCTTTAGTCGTTTTCTGAGTCATACCGTGACAAAAGCGCGATTTTGCGTCTTCATTAACAGGCTAAATGTGCTAAAACAGGCAGCACAAGGATTTTCTTTATGTTCAAGAAAAGTGCAAGTATGCCAGTTTTTGCTTTTCCGATTGCGCAGGCCTGATAGGCAAACTATGCTTCGTGTCCTTTTTGATGGGGCGTTTCTCCTGGTGAAGAGGGTAGTTTAGTCGGTCAGTTCGATGAAGTCTTCCTTGTTGAACACTTTATGTTGCCCATGTTCTTCTGGTGCGTCAACTGTTACTTGGTCGATTTTGTCTGCATCAGGAAATGTAAATCTGAACCTATAGGGCCGCAAATCCGCCGTGCACACTTGATCGCTTGGAGCGCCAAGCAGAGCGATTGCTAACGTGGTTCCCTCAACGGTGACTGTGTCGATAACTGGTGGGCATGAACCAGAATCTCCTAAGACCAGTTCAAGTGCTTCGATGCTGCTGTTTCTTTTGATGGTCGCGACGCCGTCTTCAAAGTCTTGGCTAAACCAGTCACCCTCAAGTTCTTGTACTTCTATTGCAGCATTGCCAGGACTTGCCTGTTCACTGGTAGTTGACTGAGGGGCAATTGATTGGCTTTGAATGGCAGCATCAGATTGGTTTTCCCCAGTTTCGTTGGTGCACCCCGAAAGTAATCCTATGAAAAGTATTGCGGTTATTGCTGGAACAAATTGTCGTTTCATTTTCCGCTCCTATTAACAGTAATAGTTTATATTCAGCCGAACGGGTCATACCATTTTATTTTGCCACTGAGTTTTG
>DAIOFF010000222.1:0-4140 GCA_036745855.1 Scrofimicrobium sp.
CTAGTGAGCATTGATGCGCCCCGTTTTTGCCAATAGGCCGCCATCTCTGGACCATTGCAATGCATTCCGGCTGCCAATCCATGTTTCCTGGCTATGCCAATAACTGTCTCAAACGCCTCGTGAATAACTGGACTATCCCTATACGTGAGTCCGCCCATACCAAGGCTCAATGCCAAATCGTACGGGCCAACATATAACGCGCTGACCCCTGGAACGGAAGCAATAGCTTCAGCATTTTTCACGCCTTTGACCGTCTCTATTTGAACCACACAAAGGACGTTCTCATTCACTGCGTCGGTATCAAGTGACCCATCATAATCGGCCCAAAGCGGACCATAACTGCGGGTACCACCAATCACAGAATCCGAGTTTGTCGGATATCGGCAAGCAGCAACTGCTCTTTCTGCATCCTCTTTTGATTCAACAAAAGGAACAACAACGCCATCAGCGCCAGCATCAAGAACCCGGGTTATGTAGTCTTCACGGTTTGCAGGTACCCGTGCGAAAATCGTTGCATCTGCGGTGTGCAGTGCACGCATTGAATTGCACAGTGTGCCCCAAGAGTTAAAACCATGTTGCAAGTCGATAGTCAGATAGTCAAAGCCTGCGCCAGCCGCAAGCTCCTGAACTTTTGGGTCATCCAACGTACACCACAAACCGATTCCAAAATCATTCTTGGACCACAAAGACTTCATACGATTAGACATTTACTTCCGTCTCTTCACTCATCATTTCAGGGACTTCACCCGCCGTAATCCGTTCACGGCGAACCACGTAACGTGGCAGCGGTGTTACTCCTTGTTCCTTCGTAAACCACGCAAACGGATCCGTGCCCGCAACTATCGCGAAGTTTGCCCAAGGCAGCAATGATCCTGACCGGATCACTACTTTTGCTTTTGGTGCCCACTGTTCAACCAGCTCTTCGTGAGTCGCAGCAATGAAATCAGCTCCCCACCCTGTGCAGATTTCCTGAACATCTTCATATAGTTGCGGGAACTCCGTTTTCACTTCAGGAGCAAAGTGAACTTCTTCCGCAAATATTTCCTTTCGGATGATCGACAGGATTTCACGTGCATCCACCGTCCCAGCCACGACACCCAAATCAATTCGGTTAGCACCTGCAGGAATGGGAAATCCTGCGTCGGTCACCAACACTGTGTCTCCATGCCCAACCTCAGCCAGAGCCTTGGCCAGACCTGGATGAAGGATCTTATCGTTACGCACTTTCTACCTCACTTAGAATCATCGGAGCCAATAAACGGTCAGGTTGTGACCGCATGTACTCATCGACTTCTGCCCGCATGTGATAAGACGGAACCGTTTCCCACCTTGTGCAACAAAGCCCCGAAACGGCTACCGCAAATGACACGGCATCCAGCAACGACTTGCCTTCAGCGATGCCCGTGGCCAAACCAGCATTGAAGCTGTCCCCCGCGCCATTTGAATCAACGGATTCCACTGACGTAGCTGGTACCGTCCAAGACCCTTCCCCCGTAAACACCGCTGCACCCTTTTCTCCAAGGGTCATTACCACTGCACCTACGCCTTTTTCTAGGAGCTTAGAGGCGAGATCTGAAAGTGGAGTCTTGTCGTTAGCGGCTAATCCGAGGATTGCCTTGGCTTCGGTCTCATTTGGCGTGAGAATATCGATCCCAGTTAAATCGGCCTTTCGTAAATCAACCGCAGGCGCGGGGTTCAAGATTGTCGACGCCCCTGCTTTTTTGGCTTGTCGAAGACCATAAAGAGCTGTTTCGAGGGGAATCTCAAGTTGAGCCAAAACAACCGACGCATTGCTAAGGTGCTTCACGTTTCGGTCAATGTCAACTTCCGAGAACTCGTTATTTGCACCCCGGTCAACAACAATAATGTTGTGAGCCGACTGATCTTTGATGATCATTCCCACCCCGGTCGGGGTATCCTGCGATACCCGCAGTCCAGAAATATCGATACCTTCAGATTCGGCCAAGTCAGTGAACGCCTTACCATGCGAGTCATTCCCGATCACACCAAGATACGAAACATCGCAGCCCAAACGTGCAGCCTGAACGGCCATATCTGAGCCTTTACCACCAAAGGTCTCACGATAGTCCTTACCGATTAGGGTTTCGCCTTCAAGCGGGATGCGCGTTGTGGTCAGCACTAACGCTTGTGCGTAGGAGCCAACCACAGCAACCCGTGGTTTAGTAGGCATTAATGTCACCTTCCAGGCCATTAACGATCGCAGGTCCTGACGAGGTCCCAACTAGCTCAGCGCCTGCTTCAAAAAGTTCTTGCATCTTTTGAAGAGTGTTAACCTTGCCAGAGACTTTTACGCGAGTAGGCAATTTGGCTTCCCTGGCCAAAATGCGCACGTCTTCAACGGTTGCTGCACAACCACCGACGCCCCAACCTGAAGAGTTCTTGATCCAATCAATTCCAGCTTCAGTCGCAATCCGCGAAGCAAGAACCTTTTGATCTTCATTCAAGAATCCAAACTCTAACATCGCCTTTAGCTTGAGTCCTTCTTCGTGGGCAGCCTTCACCAAAACATTAAGTTCTTCTGTGTAAGCATCAATTTCTCCACCAACCAAAAGCCCTGGGTTCGGAGGGAAATCAAACTCATCGGCCCCCGTCTTTGCTAACTCATGCAGTGCAGCCAATTTCATTGGCAAAGTGTCGTTAGCCTGCGGAAAGTTCAGGGTGGTTGCAACGCGCACGCCTGTCCCTGCTAGTATTTCTTTCCCCAACGCACAGTAGCAAGGGGCAACCATTGCTGCGTCAAAACCATATTTTGCACAGGTTTCAAAATGTGCAATAACTTCTGCCCGGGTTAGGTTTGGATTCACATTAGTATACTGGATAGCCTTAGCAACTTGCTTGGGATCCGAAAAGTCAATACTGGTCATTATTTATTACCTCTCATTGTTTCTCATTTTTGTTTAATCCATAAACTTCGAGCGAATTCCTTCCCCAGATCCGCTCATATCGATTTGATCTTTGCTCTAAAGCTGAACGAACAAGTTCTATCCAGGTTCCAACCTCAGCCGCCAGTTCCACGACTGGCCAATCGGTCCCAAACAGAGTCTGTTCAGGACCAAAAACGTCAAGAATATGGTTTATCGAAGGCATTGCAGTCTCTGGCGGGACCGACGCGTCATATTCAGTAAGGAGTCCTGAAAGTTTGCAGTACGCCGCAGGCAGTTCAGCAACTTTCGCTAGGTCAGTTGACCAACTGCGCCACGCGGCTTCCTGTTCTGGTGCGGGGGGCTTCCCTGCATGATCAATGATGAATCGCGCGTTTGGGAACTTTTCGACCACAGCGGCAACAGCTTCATACGCCGCTGATAACTGAAAACTTCTTACACACAAGTCCACACACAATCCACGCTTCACAGCTTCCGTGAGCCCCGAAATGTACCCAGGTGATGTAAGCATTTCAGTTGGCTCATTTTGAACGGCTCTTCTGACGCCCACAACGAAGGAGTTTTCGGCCAGCTGATCAAGTACTTTACTGACGCTGTGCCCTTCTTCTAAGGGAGCATAGGCAACAAATCCAAGCTGAGGCGCGCTGCCAACCATTTTGGCTATCAACGCGCATTCATCAAGTGCCAAGTCAGTTGCAACGTCAGCTTGGACGACAATTGCGCCATCAAACACCACGTCAGACAATGCGCCTGTCACATTCTTGTAATCTTCGAATGTATGCGGAGCGGCTAAAGGAGGAAACTCTTCAAGCCAGGGATACCTGAGTAAAGATGTGTCCCAAAGATGAGCGTGTGCGTCGACAATATGAATCATATTCCCCTCCAGAAACCTAACTAGCTTTTCTTGTGAAGCGGGGCGGGCCATCCAACATTCAGGTGATCCCCGTAGATCTCTTCGATTTTTGCCAATAGTTCTGGATCAGGTTTTTGTCCCAGGGTTTCAATGTTTTTCGCGAGGCGAACTGGGCTAGTAACACCAACTACGGTCGACGAAATCGCACTATCATCTGGTAAGTCCAAAGCAAATTGCATTGCAACTGTTTCAACTGTCGTCCCATATTCATTGCACAGTTCAACTACACGCAATGTGCGCTCAAGCATTTCTGGTTGACCGGGGTGCCATTCGGGCGCACCCTTACGCGTCAGAGCAGCCATATGGAGGGGTGACGCCGAGAAG
>DAIOFF010000223.1:0-4038 GCA_036745855.1 Scrofimicrobium sp.
GCTTTTGGGAGCAACCGGTGTGGTGCTTGGGGTTTTGGGTCCAAAAATCCTCGGCAAAGCAACAGACGTGATCTTCTCTGGTTTTATCTCTAAGCAGATACCTCAAGGAGTCACCACCCAGCAAGCAGTCGAAGGTCTCAAAAAGGCTGGTCAAGACGAGATCGCGACAATGGTCTCATCAATGGATATCACGCCAGGGGAGGGCATTGATTTTTCTGCCCTCGGACGAATCTTGCTGCTAGTAATTGTGTTATACGTTTTCGCTCAGATTTTCGGGTGGCTTCAGGGATACATACTAAATGTGATCATGGTCAAGGCGATGTTCCGCCTGCGTCAGCGTGTAGAAGAAAAAGTAAACAATCTTCCGTTGAAGTACTTCGATCGGACTCAACGCGGTGACCTTATATCAAGAGTCACTAACGATATTGATAACATTACGCAAACACTTCAGCAGTCCCTTAGTGGTGCGATTACAAATATCTTGACCGTCATTGGCGTACTAATAATGATGCTCACTATTTCATGGAAGCTAACGCTCATTGCGCTAATCGCGCTTCCCATGGTTTTCGTTATCTTCGGATTCATCGGCCCTAAAGCACAAAAGGCTTTTGGTCTGCAATGGATGAAGGTTGGGCGGCTGAATGCCCGGGTGGAAGAAAGCTTCTCTGGACATGCTCTAGTAAAGACATTCGGTCAGGAGCGGGCATTCAAAGAACGCTTTCACGAAGAAAACCAAGAACTTTTTGAGGCCTCATTCAAAGCGCAGTTTTTGTCTGGGATCATGATGCCAATAATGCGTTTCGTCGGGAACGTCATTTATGTTGGAATCGCTGTTGTCGGCGGTGTAATGGTATCGGGTGGCACACTGTTGCTGGGATCTGTTCAAGCATTCATTCAATATGCACAGCAGTTCACTGATCCATTATCGCAACTAGGCGGCATGGCTTCAGCAGTTCAATCTGGTGCGGCATCGACTGAACGTATTTTTGAAATCTTGGCTGAAGAAGAGCAAACGCCTGATTCCGAAGATGCCCCAACGCCAACTCAAGGTCAAGGAGAGATTTCTTTCGAGCACGTTCGGTTCTCATATGACCCAGACAAAACCCTCATCGAAGACTTATCGTTCCAAGTAAAACCTGGACAAAAAGTAGCAATTGTCGGACCAACTGGGGCTGGCAAGAGCACACTGGTGAACCTTTTGATGAGGTTTTATGAACTGGACGGCGGTCGGATCACGGTAAATGGCCAGAATATTGCTGACCTAAAACGTGAAGACGTTCGGCGTCGAACAGGCATGGTCTTGCAAGATCCGTGGCTATTTGCTGGGACTATTGAAGAAAACATCAAATATGGAAATGAAGGCGCAACCAAGGAAGACATTCGCGCTGCAGCTGCAGCAACAAATGTTGACCGTCTAGTGCGGGCGATGCCAAAGGGTTACCAAACGGAACTTGAAGAGGACGCTGTTAACCTCTCTGCAGGGGAGCGACAGTTAATCACCATTGCTAGAGCCTTTGTTGCTCATCCATCAATCCTCATTCTTGATGAGGCAACATCTTCAGTAGATACGCGCACTGAACTGCTACTGCAACGAGCAATGCAAGCACTGCAGGAAGGACGCACATCATTCGTGATTGCACACAGGCTCTCAACGATTCGCGATGCGGACCTCATCTTGATGATGGAAAACGGAGACATTGTTGAACAAGGCACACATGACGAACTTATCGCCAAACGTGGGGCCTACCGGAGTCTCTACAACAGCCAGTTCCAAGGAAACCAAACCTGATTCCTAAAGGAAGCGCGGATACGAATAATCTTCGGATTCAAACGCGCTTTAGCCCATAAACAAATGAGTGGGGTTATGAACCGTTATGTTCATAACCCCACTCATTCATGGCCGGTGAGTTGAAGTGTCAGTCCTCCAATGAAGCAAGCCACTGGGCGCGTTCACGGTCATATTCTTGAAGTGAAGCAACCGAGAACTTACCTTGCCTAATGGACTCAATACCAAGAACAGCCAAACTGAACTGCTGAATAGTCGTAATCATCGACTTGTCGGCAGCCGTTGCCGCCGCGCGAATAGCGTAACCGTCAGATCGCACATCCTCTTGGCCAGTGGGGGTATTCACGATCAAATTGATTTTGCCATCAGCAATCATTTGCGCAATAGATGGAGCCTCATCATCCGTATGACGCTCAGACAAGCGCTCAATAACACTGGCCTCAATCCCATATCGATGCAAAACATCAGCAGTCCCAGACGTTGCAAGGACCTTGAACCCCATCTGAGTGAGCCGCTGAACAGGGAACACAATTGACCGCTTGTGCCGGTCAGCCACAGACACGAAGACAGTCCCTGAAGTCGGTAGCCCCCCATATGCGGCGGCTTGAGACTTAGCAAAAGCAGTGGGCAGATTCGCATCAAGACCCATTACTTCACCAGTTGAACGCATTTCAGGTCCAAGGATATTATCGACAGCGCGCCCATCTGCAGTGCGGAACCGTTTGAAAGGCAAAACAGCTTCCTTGACTGCTAACGGAGCATTCGGTGCAGACACAGTGCCATCGAACTTTGGTAGTACGCCATCTTTTCGAAGCTGCGCAATACTCTTACCAGACATAATCAAAGCCGCAGCCTTAGCCAAAGCAGTCCCAGTTGCTTTCGCAACAAACGGAACCGTTCGGGAAGCCCGCGGATTAGCTTCAAGAACATACAAAACATCAGAAGAAATTGCGAACTGGACATTCAACAGTCCAACAACGCCAACGCCCCTTGCAATAGCTTCAGTGCAAGCCCTAATATGCTCAATCTGCTTCTTTGAAAGCGTGACCGGCGGAAGCACACAAGCAGAATCGCCTGAATGTATTCCGGCCTCTTCAATATGCTCCATGACCCCACCAAGGAACATTTCTTTACCATCGAAAAGTGCATCAACATCAATCTCAATGGCCTCGTCCAAAAAACGATCAATCAACACAGGGGATGGAAAGACACCCTCAATAGTTGGTGTCGACCGCTTAACATAGTCCTCTAACTGCTCAGACGAATAGACAATCTCCATGCCCCGGCCACCAAGAACATACGATGGGCGCACCAACACGGGATAGCCAATGTCCTCAGCAATAGACAAAGCCTGACCTAAAGCACGCGCCGTGCCAAAAGCAGGAGCCGACAAGCCAGCCTTCACCAAGACCTCACCAAACAAACCACGGTCTTCAGCTAAATCAATGGCCTCAGGCGAAGTGCCCCAAATCGGCAAACCTGC
Source organism: Scrofimicrobium sp. (assembly GCA_036745855.1). GTDB lineage: Bacteria > Actinomycetota > Actinomycetes > Actinomycetales > Actinomycetaceae > Scrofimicrobium. The sequence goes on from DAIOFF010000223.1 coordinate 3,270, forward strand.
CTCCGCCAAACGATTTGCCAACGAAAGGGGAGTCTGGCCGCCCAGCTGCACGATCACGCCAGCGACCGGACCAGCCTTCATTTCGGCCTCGTAAATCTCAATGACATCCTCAAACGTCACAGGCTCAAAATAAAGGCGATCAGAAGTGTCATAGTCAGTAGAAACAGTCTCAGGATTACAGTTAATGAGGACAGTCTCATACGTGTCCTTGAGTGCAAGCGCGGCATGAACGCACGAATAATCAAACTCAATGCCTTGCCCAATCCGGTTTGGTCCAGAACCCAAAATAATTACAGCTGGACGCGAGCGCGGCAAAATCTCAGACTCATCGTCATAAGTGCTGTAGTAATAAGGTGTCAGAGCCTCGAACTCAGCGGCGCAAGTATCGACTGCCTTGTATACCGGGCGAAGCTGATACGCGTGGCGAACCTCACGAACCGTGTCAGCTGAAATACCGCGTATTTGACCAATCTGATGATCCGAAAACCCATGACGCTTCGCATACCGAAGAGTCTCTTTGTCAAGGGCCGGCGCCGCGTGAATCTCATCAGCAATTTCCTGAAGCAAAACAAGCTGATCAAGGAACCACGGATCGATATCCGTGGCCTCATAAAGTTCTTGAACAGACGCGCCCCCGCGAACCGCCTGCTGAACCTGCTGGAACCGCATTTCTGTTGGCGTTCGCGCGGCCTCAACAAGAGCCGCAGTCTCAGCCTTTGTAGGTGCCTGACCGCGCCAATGCAAGCCCACGCCAGGCTTGTCAATAGAG
>DAIOFF010000224.1:0-4038 GCA_036745855.1 Scrofimicrobium sp.
TTTAAGACCCAGTCAGAATTTCTTTCAAATCCTGCATTATCTTTGCCTGAGACATTCTATTTCGACAACTATGTCGAGGCCTTCACGCGAGGAAACGTTCTGATCAATTATCGGAACTCGATTCTAGTTACGATTCCGTCGGTGTTGATGATTCTTGGCCTTGGAGTAGCAGCAGGATATGCGCTTGAAGTGATGGTCTGGAAGGGGCGGCGTGGAATGTTGCTTTTCTTCCTGGCAGGAATCATGGTTCCAGGACAAATGATTCTGGTGCCATTGTTCACGGTCTACTTCAAAATCGGTCTGACTAACTCACTTTGGCCACTAATCATTACATACACCGTTATGGGGTTGCCTCTAACGACTTTCTTGATGGCTGCATATTTCCGAGCCATTCCGCGTGAACTATTTGAAGCTGCGACCGTTGACGGTTGTGGTCCTGTGCGGTCGTTCTTTACTATCGGTGTGCCGATGATGAAGAATGCTATTTTGACAGTTGCAATGGTTCAATTCTTCTCGGTCTGGAATGACCTATTGATTGCATTGACGTTCACGATTCGTCCTGAGTTGCAGACGATTCAGTTAGGTTTGTTGAGTTTGGGTGATGAATACGGATCTATGCAGTATGGTCCGCTATTTGCGACGGTTAGTATCAATATTGTCGTGATGATGATCGTATTTATCTTCTTGAACAAGAGAATCATGGCTGGCATGGCCGCAGGCGCAGTCAAGGGATAAGTGCCATGACAGTATTGAAAGGATCAAAAATGCGAACTGTAGCACTCATTCACACAGGTTCTGTGGTTATCGAGCCAATTTCAAAGACGGTAAAAGAGCTTCTTCCGGAAGTAGAAGTAATTAACTACTTAGATGACAAGATTGTTGCGCACTTGAGTAATCCGACCTTGGCGATGGGAGTACCAGAGCGAGTTGCAAATCTGGTGCAGGCTGCACGATTGGCAGGGGCAGATGTTGCCATGTTGACTTGCTCTTCAATTTCTGCAGTTGCCGCCTACGCGCAGATGCGCGGCGGAATCACGGTTTTGCAGATTGATCAGGCTATGGCTGATCAAGCAGTCTCAATTGGGGAAACGGTTGCCGTCATTGCGACACTTCCGACCACTTGTGTGCCAACTGTTAACTTGGTGCAGCAGAGGGCGGAGCTACAAGGATTGACCCCAACTATTAGTCAAGAGGTGGTTGAAGGGGCCTTTGATGCCATTGCTGGTGGAAATAAGGCTCTGCATGATTCGTTAGTAGGTGAGGCCATCAGGCGGGCAGCTAAGGACAATGACGTCGTTGTTTTGGCTCAGGCTTCTATGGCTTCAGCGGCAGAGGGAATCAGTGTCAACGTTCCTGTGCTTACTAGTGTCGAATCAGGAGTAGAACGTCTTGGGCAGTGGTTAACCACCCACTAGTCCTCGCGTATTAGATAGGCGGCGGTATCAGAATCGGTAATCAACACGTTTACCCACCCTCCGTTGAGTGCGGCCTTGATGACTTCATGTTTTTCGGGGCCGCCAGCTAATGCGATTCTGCGAGGAATGCGAACGAGGTCTTCAGCGCTGATAGCAATTGTCCGCTCAGATAGCTCATCCTGAATGTGCGTACCATCAGCAGTGAAGTAGTTGTGACACACATTCCCGATGGCTCCCTCTTCAATTAAGCGAGACCTTTCTTCCATTGGATACGTGTTTCCAGAATCGAGTAGTACGCCAGAAGGCTGTACGCAACCTATTCCTACCAGTGCAAAAGTAAGCTCACGCCAGTGTTTTTGCACTTCTTTCATCTGATCTTCTTGCATCAGGGCATCACGAATTTCTTTTGTTGTAACGACTCCGGGGGCGTTTACTGACACGGATTCGGCCTGCAAGTGTGACGCTAGTTCGACGAGCATTCGCTGAGCATCGTTCTGACGATTTCGCGTCCCGAAACCTCCAAGCATTTGGACGACTTGCGCAGCGGCTTTGGTTCTAGCAGGCCGCATGCGGTCAATGGCTGCTGATAGAGTGCGACTCCAGGAAGAAATCCCGATACGCTCAGAGCCACCGCTAAGGTACTCTTCCAAATATCCTGCAGCACCTCCTCCAATTGCATTTATGGCAACTTCATCGCTTGCACCAGGTTCCACATCTACAACAAGGGTGTCGCGAAGTTGGTAGCGTTTCTCGAGGGCTTCTTCGAGTTCTGTGTGAAGCCCTGGGGCCACCAAGACGGTAGTTCTAACAATGCCAACTTTTGAGGCACGTTTAAGTAGTCGGGACACCTTTGCTTGCGAGAGGTTTAGCGCCGCTGCGATCTCGGACTGAAGAAGTCCGTTTTCGTAGTACATGCGCGATACCTTTGTCATTAAGCGGACTTGGCTGTCAACGGGAAGAGGCGTATGCCGTGAGTTCATGAGTCGCTCCTACTAGTTGGGCTCTTGGCCAGACAGTCATCTTAAAGTATCTTCAGGATTCGGAACCGTAACGGGTGTAGACTGGCTAGAAATTGATTCACTAGTGCAAGTATATTCACAAAGGAGTGCAGTGTGTATTCGGGGACACGTGCGTCGCTAAAGGGCTCATCGCTTGGAGCTTATCGTCGGCTGGCTGAGGACATTGGAGAAAAGCAAAAGGTTCTTATTGAACCTGTAAGAAGGGCAGCATGTGCTCCTGACGCATCGCACTACATATTCGTTCCTGAGGCGGTGATACTTGCTGCCAATCAGTCTGATGTTTCAACGGTCTTGAGCTTTGCCACGCAAGAGAATAAAGGAGTCACCTTTAGGTCTGGAGGAACCAGCCTCTCAGGCCAATCGGGTGCACCCCAAATCATGGTGGATACGCGACGCGCATTCCGGGGGATTGAGGTTTTGGATGATGGGAAAATGGTTTGGGTCCAACCAGGCACAACAATAAGGGCCGTGAACTCAGCGTTGGCCCGATACGGACGGATACTCGGACCGGATCCCGCTAGTGAAGTCGCAGCAACAGTTGGCGGAATAATCGCGAACAACTCGTCAGGAATGGCTTGCGGCACGGCGCTCAACTCCTATTCGACCGTCAAATCGCTGGTTTACGTGTTGCCAAGTGGAACCGTGGTAGATTCTTCGCGTCTCGATGCTGACAGTCAACTAAAACGCGATGAGCCCGCCCTCGTTCAAGGAATCGCTGAACTGCGCGAAGAACTATTGGCAGACCCAAACCTGGTTAGTGAGGTTCGGAGGCAGTATTCAATCAAAAACACAATGGGGTATGGACTCAATTCTTTCCTTGATTTTGATTCGCCTGTAGAGATCCTCACTCATCTGATGATTGGAAGTGAGGGAACGCTAGGGTTCATATCAGAGGCGATATTTGAGACAGTGCCGGTCCTGCCACTTGCCTCGACTGGGTTTGCTCTGTTTCCGGATTTGTATTCGGCAACCTCACATTTGCCTGAGCTTATTCAAACAGGAGCTAGGACGATTGAGCTTCTGGACGCCGAGTCTTTACGTGTTGTCGGCGATAATCCCGTGTTAGCTGAGACCTTGGGAAATCGCACGATCAAAGATCAGGCAGCGCTTCTGATTGAGTTTCAACATAGTGATCCTGAGGAATTGAAAGAGAGTGTCGCGACAGCGAGGAACGTGATTAGCAGTGCTGGAGGCATTGGCTATCGTCCGACTAGTGACAATGAAGTGCGTACGCAAATATGGAAGATGCGTAAGGGGCTGTATGCAACTGTTGCCGGAGCGCGCAGGTCTGGGACGACGGCACTTTTGGAGGATATCGGTGTTCCTGTTGAGCGCTTGGCAGACACCTGTCATGCACTTCAAGGCTTGTTTGTTAAGCATGGGTATTCGAATTCCCCAATATTTGGTCATGCAAAGGACGGAAATATTCATTTCTTGATTACTGAAGACTTGTCTGGTGGGCAGGTTGAGCGTTTACGGGCGTTCACCGAGGACATGGTTGGCTTGGTGCTTGACGCTGGCGGGACACTCAAGTCAGAACACGGCACAGGGCGGATCATGGCCCCATACGTTGAGCGACAATTTGGCGAGGCTCTCTATTCGAT
>DAIOFF010000225.1:0-4036 GCA_036745855.1 Scrofimicrobium sp.
TGCTCCAGAAAGGAGCAACACGGCCAAAATACTAATAATGCAAAAGCCTTCTCAAATACCTAACTCACATTCACGCTACCAAGGTGTTCTTGCGGCACAACCTCAATATGCTCAAGGCTAGAAACCGACTTCCGGACTGCCTTAGAAACAGCGCGTGCAACCCGATCATCGAATACGCCAGGAATAATGTAGGCAGACGATAGTTCATCTTCCTCAATTACGCCCGCAATCGCCTCGGCCGCAACACGAAGAACCTCAGTGGTGATCTGCGGAACCTTGGAATCAAGCAACCCACGGAATAATCCTGGGAAGGCAAGAACATTGTTGATTTGGTTAGGGAAGTCTGAACGCCCTGTGGCCACAATAGCCGCATACTTCGATGCGTCCTGCGGTGGCACTTCTGGCGTTGGATTCGCAAGTGCGAACACAATCGCATCTGAAGCCATCACCTTTATGTCTTCACCCGTCAAAATGTTCGCCTGAGAAACGCCAACAAAAACATCAGCGTCTTTCAGCCCTTCCTTTAGGTCTCCCTTAACGCGGCGAGGATTAGTGTTTTCTGCCAGCCACTTACGTGAAGGATGCATACCTTCAGTCTCATCACCAGACAGGGCACCATTTCGCCCATATCCGACAATGTCTGTCGCACCCTGTGCCTGCAAAAGCTTAATGATTGCCGAACCAGCTGCGCCCACACCAGAGACAACAATGCGAACTTCGTCAATCTTTTTACCAACGACCTTTAGCGCATTAATCAAAGCAGCAAGAACAACAATGGCTGTTCCATGCTGGTCATCATGGAAAACTGGAATATCCAGTTCCTCCCGAAGCCGCGCTTCAATCTCAAAACACCTTGGGGCCGAAATATCTTCCAAGTTGATGCCACCATATGCAGGAGCAATCGCCTTGACAACAGAAATGATCTCTTCTGTATCTTTGGTGTCCAAAACGACTGGAATAGCATCGACCCCACCAAAGTGCTTGAACAAAACTGCTTTCCCTTCCATAACTGGAAGTGCAGCTTCAGGCCCAATATCGCCCAATCCAAGAACCGCTGTGCCATCACTCACAACCGCGACAGTATTTGCTTTCATTGTGAGCAAATGAGCTTTAGACGGATTGTCATGGATTGACCTACATACGCGCGCCACCCCTGGCGTGTAAACCCGTGACAGGTCATCGCGGTTCCTAAGTGGCGTGCGCGCAGCGATTTCGATCTTTCCACCTACGTGATCCAAGAAGGTTTGATCCGCGACACTCTTCACCGTGATTCCGCGTAAGTCCTCAAGGATCTTTGCCAGTTCGCGGCGGTGCTCAGAATCACGCACGTCACACGTTACGTCAATGATGATTCTAGGTGCCTCAGCCTCAGCAATATCCAAGCCCTTAACGCCTGCGCCAGTCTCCGTGATCGCTGCAACTACCTCTGCAACACGTATTTTCTCTTCGTTAACTAGTAACCGATATGAAGCCGTATATGACGGAGATGTGTACATAATTTTCCTTATTGTTAGCGTGCATCGCAATTGTAGGTCTGCTCTAAAACTTCGCCCTGCTGTCTCAGAGCAGACCTAAAAAGAGACCACAAACACAAGGCAACTAACTTGCGGAGAGAGTTCTCAGACGCCCAAGGTCTCTGCAATCAACTCACGAACCCGGCCAGCATCAGCTTGACCCTTCGTTGCCTTCATGACTCCTCCAACAAGGGCACCAATGGCCTGCATTTTCCCACCCCTGATCTTTTCAACCACATCAGGATTGTCGGCAATTGCCTGGTCAATGGCATTTTGTAAAGCGCTATCGTCAGAAACCACTTCAAGGCCCCGCGCCGCGACTACTTCACTTGGGGACCCCTCGCCAGCCAAAACTCCTTGCAATGCTTGGCGTCCCAGTTTGTCGTTAATTTTCCCGGCATCTATAAGGCCTTGGAGTTCAGCAACCTGTAAAGGTGAGACATTCAAATCCTCAAGCGCCACATTGTTTTCATTCGCGGCCTTAGATAGCTCACCCATCCACCACTTACGGGCGGCACTTGGTGTGGTCCCTGCTTTCACAGTCGCCTCGAGCAAATCAAGCGCGCCTGCAGAAACAACGTCGCGCATCTCCAAAGCTGAGAAACCCCACTCTGCATCCAACCGGCGACGTTTTGCAAGAGGCATCTCAGGGAGTTCAGCCTTGAGCTGCGCAACCCACGTTTCAGAAGGCTCTAGTGGGACAAGGTCTGGTTCCGGAAAATACCGGTAGTCGTCAGCATCTGATTTTTCGCGCCCCGAACTGGTAGACCCATCATCTTCGTGGAAATGACGAGTTTCCTGCGTGATCTTTCCACCTGCTTCAAGGACCGCTGCCTGCCGTCCTATTTCATACCTGACGGCTCGTTCTATTGAGCGAAATGAGTTCACATTTTTCGTCTCAGTGCGCGTCCCTAAAGGCGATTCGGGTGTGGCGCGCAACGAAACGTTTACATCGGCGCGGACATTGCCACGTTCCATTCGCGCTTCAGATACCCCTAATGTGCGGAAAATGTCACGAAGAGTCTGCACATACGCGGATGCAACTTCAGCTGCGCGTTCACCAGCGCCTTCAATCGGCTTAGACACGATCTCTACCAAAGGCACGCCTGCCCGGTTATAGTCGACCAAAGAATAGTCAGCGCCGTGAATACGCCCGTCAGAACCCCCCACGTGGGTGTTCTTACCAGCGTCCTCTTCCATATGAGCGCGCTCTATTTCCACCCGAAAGATTTCACCATCTGAAAGCTCTACGTCAACCCACCCGTTTGCAGCAATAGGCTCATCGGACTGAGAGATTTGATAAGCCTTAGTCAAATCCGGATAAAAGTAGTTCTTCCGGGCGAACCGGCAATATTTTGCAATCTCACAGTTGAGCGCCAGCCCAATGCGGATTGCAGATTCAACAGCCTTTTCATTGGCAACCGGCAGCGACCCAGGAAGCCCCAAAGAAACCGAAGTCACGTAAGTGTTAGGGGCACCACCAAACTTGTTTGGGGCAACATCAAACATTTTAGTTTCAGTGCCAAGTTCAACGTGTACTTCCAAACCCATAACTGGGTCAAACTTTGATACGGCTTCTTCGTAATCCATCACCTTGTCAGCCATGTTCACTCCCAATCCTTCGCTGGAGACTGCCCAGCAATGTCTTCACTCAAGTCCTCAACAAGTTTTGCCACACGGTACATCTGAGCATCATCGCCTGCGGGTGCAACCACCTGGAACCCGACTGGCATACCGTCCTTTGAAATCTTGTTAGGAACAGAAAGCGCTGGGGCACCAGCCAAGTTCGCAGGAATAGTTGCCAAATCATTTAGATACATGGCCAAAGGATCATCTACCCTCTCACCAATCTTGAAAGCGACCGTGGGCGTTGTAGGTGCCACCAAAACATCAACATCTTTGAAAACACGATCAAAATCTCTTTGTACAAGGGTACGAACCTTTTGGGCTGACCCATAGTATGCATCGTAATATCCAGCTGAAAGTACGTGAGTACCCAAGATAATACGACGCTTCACTTCGTCACCGAACCCGGCTTCGCGAGTGGCCGCCATGACGCGTTCCGCCGTAACTGGACCTTCAGTTGGCTCAACACGAAGTCCGTATCGCATTCCATCAAAACGTGCGAGGTTTGATGATGCTTCAGCTGGCATGATCAGATAGTACGCCGCAAGTGAGTATTCAAAACTTGGGCAACTAACTTCAACAATCTGGGCTCCGGCGTCGCGCAAGCGCTCAACCGTTTCTTCGAATGCCTCGATTACCTCAGGACTATATCCATCCCCTGAAAGTTCCTTCACAACCCCAACGCGAAGTCCTTTGGCTTCAGCATTAGAGATGGCCTGGTCTAAATCTGGATACTCATCCGCAAGCGACGTGGAATCCGCCGGATCATGACCCGAAATGATCCCTTGGAGCGCCGCGGCATCAGCAACGTCTTTGGTAACTGGACCTATCTGGTCTAGAGAGGATGCCATGGCTATCAGTCCGTAGCGTGAGACCCGCCCGTAAGTTGGTTTCAC
>DAIOFF010000226.1:0-4028 GCA_036745855.1 Scrofimicrobium sp.
CTTGTTCCCAACAACCTGCACCAGAAATGCTTTGGGTGCTAAACCCATATATTCTGGCGTCCTCATAAGAATACCCAGAGAACCAACTACTAGTTGGGCTGACCTGCGTCATTCCAAAAGGTGCCGTCGCGCCTGGATACGTGTTTCCTTGATCCTGCGTGCCGATAAAGGTATTGACTAACTTGGCAAGATTCGTTTCCTCATCACCTGGCGTAGGTTCAGCTGACGCTGCCGCCACCAATCCAGAAACCGCTAACGATGTTGCGGCAAAAACTCCAATAATTCTGCGTCTTCGCATTTAACTATCTACCTTCATAAGTAATACAACGTTGTTTACTATTATTTGATCGAGAAAAACTCGCAAGAATTTCTCCATACAATCACGTTTACTTATCTTTGGTGGGAGAAAATATGTACGTTTATCTTCTCCCACCAAAAACGACTACTGGCAAGAAACCTCAGCAAACGGCACTGATAGCTCGACCACCCGGCCATCACTTTCAGCCTTCACTATGACTTCACCAGCAGGAATGCTCCCTAACCTTGAGGAAAATGCTTGAGACGCCTTCTTACCAGGCAACACATTACTCAAAGACTTTTCGCCATAAGGGGACGTGAGCAGCACATTTACTGCCGCCTCGTCCTCATTTGCAACCGTCACAGCCAGCGTTACCTTCTTCGCAACGCACCGGGTGTCGGCAGTGGCTTTCACCTGAAGTTCCCCTTCCGCAACCACTATCTCGATCTCTTTTGTGATCGCAGAGAAGTACTCCGGTGCGAATCGCGGAGCCTCATTTCTTGGGAACAGCGTCAAAACGCCTTCAAGATTTCCGGCATCCGCAAAGGTCGCTGTCAGCTCAAGAGAATACCCATTGTCCGTTTCTGTGACTTCTACTGGATACTCGGTCTCACCCACCACAAGTTTGGCGGCAATCCCAACTTCTGACGCATCTTCACCATCAGGCAAAGAAACAGTTCCAAGCGCAACCGTTGACGCCTCGCCAGCAGTAAACTCTGCCTGCGAAACCACTTCAGCAGAAGGGTTAATCACCAAAGGAACTGACGCACTTGGTAGCCACGCAGATTTTTCGGTACCCCACTTGGATTCACGGTTTGTGGAAAGGCTGAAATCTAAGACTCCGCCCTCCGAAATATCTTCAATATCAAACCAGGTCTTTCCGTGTTCCTTCCCATTCAATGAGAGCGACTGAATATAGCGCGGCATCGACTCATCGGATCCGTCAGCGGTGATTTCCACCGTCTTACCGTTGTCCATCCGTATCGTGGCGGCCTCTACCCTCGGCGCGTTTATGGCAAACATTCCAGAACCTGGAACCACCGGCTGGAAACCAAGGGCAGCCATGACATACCAAGCTCCAAGTGTCCCTAGGTCGTCGTTGCCGACCCCGCCCCCAGGCGTATTCGGGAACCGGTTCAAGTTCGCAGCTAACACGTCACTTGTCCCAGCAGGTTCACCAAATGCGCTGTACAACCACGGGTTCATGATGGTCGGTTCATTGCCGGGGTTGTAGCCAATAGAGGTGTAATAGGTGCTACCACCTGCCGCCCACCGGCCTGGTGATCTTCCCGGATTCTGAAGCAGAGTATTCATATCGAAGTAGTAGTTGAGGCGTTCCATCAGGGAGTCGTGACCTCCCATGACACTTTGGAGGCCCACAAAGTCTTGGTTTGCCATCCATTGGTATTGCCATTGAGTGGCCTCGTGAAAACCTGAACGCGTCACGTCAGTATATTCAGACACGGGTTGGAACTGGCCGTTTGGCCTCACCCCATTGACTATGCCTTTGAATCCGCCGCTTAACTCTACGGCCGGGTTCCAGAGGCGTCGCCAGTTCTGTCCGCGTTCGAGGAATACTGCAGCATCATCAGCTTTCCCCATTCTTTGCGCGGCCGCACCAATCGCGGCATCCGATATGGAAAACTCCATGGTTGATGATCCGCCGTGTCGGTACTCTTCAAACTGAGAACCTAGTCCGCCTTCATTTTCTGGGTAGAACGGAATGTGCTTGTTCGCGATGTAGAACTCCGCAGACTGTCTTCCAACGGACATCACACCTGCCGGCGGTTTGGTTGTCGCATTTTCAACCAGGTAAGCCCACATTTCGTCAGCAATATCTTCGGGGACTGTACCCATTGTGAAGTTCTCAGCCACCCATGCAGACACGGGATCCCCAGCCATGATATTGGTTTCTATTGCACCCAACGACCACCGCGGGAACCATCCGCCTTCAACGCGATGCTGATACATGGACCGGACAATGTCTGTGGCCCTTTCTTTTTCTATGAGGCCATGCAGTGTTGCCTGCGTGCGGTAGGTATCCCACAGTGAGAACGTCTGATAGTAGGTCCAGCCATCTGCTTTGTGCACTTGGTGGTCCATCCCGAAATAGCGTCCGTCTACGTCAGATCCGATGGTTGGCGACAAAAGCGCCTTGTAGAGCTGCGTGTAGAAGATTCGTCTTGCGTCATCTGATGCTGTCACGGAGATTTTCGCCAGCTGATCATTCCACGCGCTTTCTGCCGCTTCTTTTGCTGGGTCGAAGCCAATTGCTCCCGATTCGGTTTCTGCTTCCCGGTTGCCACGGGCTCCATCCACCCCAACGAAAGAAATCCCGACCGCAATCTGGACTTCTTGCTCTTCAGTGGTATCAAAGGTTGCCACGGCTCCATTTTGTCCTCTGTCTACTGAAGACGTTTCAACTCCGGGCCTATTTCCACTATTTCCAGCCCAGGTTCCTATGGTTTCAGCCGGCCTGCTGAACTTTGCACTGAAGAAGACTTTCTGCTTTTGAGGCGTACTTCCACAGAAGCCACCGTTGCTGACCCAACCTTCTAGTGTTTGGTTGTCAACCCAGCTGACTTCGCTGGCGCCAACATCTCTTAAGGTCTGTCCAACATTGAAAGAGATATTCGCAGTTTCAGTTTTGGGGAAAGTGTAGCGGTGGAAACCTACGCGCGTAGATGTTGTTAGTTCCGCTTTCACGTCATTGTTCAACTCAACCGAGTAGTAGCCAGCGTGAGCCTCTTCAGTGCCGCCAGTTTTCTTGGCGTTTGACACTCTATTTGTGGTTGGCGAGGCGGTCACGCTTGGGGTGACCAAGATTTCACCTGCCGCCGGGCAACCGGCAGAGTTGATGTGTCGATGACTGAACCCCCAGACCCAGTTGGAGTTCGGGTTGTATGAAGTGTTCCCGTATGAGTTCGCATTATCTGGGCTTAGCTGAACCATGCCAAAGGGCACGATTGATCCGGGATACGCATTTCCTTCGCTGGCCGTACCAACGAATGGATTGACTAGAGAGGCAAGGTCTGTTTCATCAGCGGCATTCGCGTTTGGAACTCCCCCAACCACACCATTACCTGCCGCTACCAGCGACACCAGTGCCGCCGCGGTAGCTAAAGTGAGTCCTATTGGCCTTTTCCTTTGGGATTTTGTATTCACGATCCTCCTTGATCGGTATTTTTTCCTCCGCACGAAGTGCAGCAATCTTCCTTGTCAATACTTGTTGAACCTTCGCACCTGCCTTCAAGTTTTTTTGTTAAACACAACCGCACTGTCGTTGTCACGCGGCCGCCCTCCTCAGCGTTCGACGCTCCATTACAATCCCGAACACTTCACCGGCGATTATACTTCGATACTACTCACTTCGCGCGGGCAGATTGCATAGCATGCAAAAATGGGGCTCCGACACTCAACCGCAGTATCCATGTGGTGGCTGGTTTGCATGCTCTCTGCCATTTAGCACATATGTTTAAACACTATATTCATGCGTTGCGAATCGGATACTTTTGCTATATAAATCCGTCAAGGTCACACAGGCAAGCTTCAGCTCTTCATTGCGCAGACGATTGAACTTCTATGACAGTCACTAGCCCTAAAAACACTCCAAAGCAAACTGATGTTCAGGAAGTTTTTATCTTTCCTGACCACCATGTTTTGGGTTATTTAGTTATGTGGTTAGTGTTTGCTGGTTATTTCCAGGATGTTGGTTCATCAAAGATCTTGC
>DAIOFF010000227.1:0-3965 GCA_036745855.1 Scrofimicrobium sp.
GAGACGCAGGCTATTGAATATTGTCCGCTTGGTTTTGGTAAGTCTCAGTTTAGGTTTGCAGCCCCAGTGGGTACTGTTAGTGATCTTCGGGACATCAATGGTAAACGTGTTGCGGCATCTTATGACCGCCTTGTTGGCAACTATTTGATGGAACGCGGCATTCAGGCAAATGTGGTTCATCTTGATGGTGCTGTAGAGTCTTCGGTTCAACTTGGCGTTGCAGACCTGATTGCTGATGTTGTTGAGACTGGGACAACTTTGAAGGCTGCAGGACTTGAAGTATTTGGTGAACCGATACTTGATTCTGAAGCCATTTTGATCACTTCACCTAAGCACGCTGATGAGTCCGCGCTCAAGGTTTTGGCGAGGCGCTTGCAAGGCGTGCTTGTGGCGCGAAGGCATGTTTTGGTTGATTACAACTTGAAGGCTAATGATCTACAGTTTGCAGTGAAGATTGCGCCTGGATTTGAATCACCGACTATTGCGCCTCTTGCTGATCCAGATTGGTTGGCTATCAGGGTGGTCGTTGAACGTTCTCAGGTGAATCTGATCATGGACCAACTACTAGAAATTGGGGCTAGAGGAATCATCGTGACGGAGTTGATTGCCTCGAGGATGTCGTGATGAGATGACGAAACAACATCCTGGGGGACGCCAGTTGGTGCTTGCGCTCTCGTTATTGGAGCGGCCCTCAGGAATGACGCGTGAAGAGCTCCAAAAGCGTGTTCCTGGTTATCAGGGACTGTCAGAAGATGCTAGCAGACGCGCGTTTGAACGGGATCTCGAGACACTACGTTCGGTTGGGCTTGATGTAAGCGTTGACAGTTTTTCGCTTAGGTACCGCGTTGCTCGCGTGAATCTTAGTGAAGATTCTCTTGCCTTTTCAAAGGAAGAGGCTTCACTGTTGAGTGATGCAGCAGCAACATGGTCTGGGGAAATCGGGCAGGAACTGAAGGCGAAGGTGTCTTTACTTACACGCCGCTTGGCGGTTAGTTCTATAAGTGCAAGTTTTGAGGGCTCAGAGCATGCGGGGGTCCTTTTGCAGGCTATTGCGGCGTCAAGGCCGGTGAATTTCCTTTATGTTTCTCGCGGCGGCACCGAAGAGCGGGATGTTTTACCTGAAGAAGTAACTGTTCGTGGGCGTTCCCTTTATCTTGAGGGCTTTGACTTGAATCGCCTTGCGGACCGCTCTTTTAGGCTTGGCCGAATAAAAGGGGACATTGAACTTGTTGGTGAGGCTGGTGAAATGTTCCCGGGGCGAAGCACTGATGGCCCGCGGGGGCGCGGAGACGGGGGAATCTTTGAGGTTGCACCTCTTTTGAAAGTGAGGGCTGGGGCCGCACCCCTTGTAAGGATGAGGGCAGAGAATATTGTTTCTTCTGATGGAGGGTGGGATGTTGTCCAATGCGCCCGCGGGGGCGCAAGGCTTTGGGAGCGATTGATCCTGGAAAATGTTGAAGATGTGGTGGTTCTTCAACCCATACACCTTCAAGGCAGGATTTATTCTTGTTTGGAGGCCATATATGGAAAGAAATGATGAAGCCTTTACGCGCCTTGCAGCGATGCTTGATTTTATTGCAGTAAATCCTGGAATATCTGTGGAGGAGTTTTCAAAGCATTTTGGTTGCCAAGAAGATGAGGCCCGAAGCGCTATTGAGGCTTTGATTGAAGCTTCAGAAGGTGATGGTTTGCTTGCGCGGACTTTCTTTTTTGATGTGGCGGCATATGAAGAACTTGGGTTTTTGCGGGTTAGTGATTCTGTGGCGGTAGGAAGACAGATTTCTTTGACGAAAGATCAAGCTTTACTTCTTGTGGCCGGATTAGAAGCTAATGCGTCTTTGGCACCTGATGAAGAATTGGAAAAACTGCCAGAGCTTTCTGCGAAAATATTGGCTCTTGCTAACTGGTCCGAAGATGCTGCTGGCATGACTTTTGAACGCGTGGCAGTGAAGCCAGGTTTGCTTGGGCAGATTCGCAGAGCAATAAATGATGACTTGAGTATGGAGATCGAATATTTCAGCCGAAAAGGGCGTTCCAAACGCAGGGTGGATCCGATTGAGGTTTATCAAGTTGAAGACGGCTGGGTTTTTGACGCATGGTGCCATTTGGCTGGGGCGATTCGTACATTTCGTTTGGACCGGGTTAGGAATGCTACTACGACGCAGTTCCCGCGGGATCCGGATGTGAAAATACGCCGGGGCCGCGGCGCTAAATGCGTTGTTGTTTTGAATGATAAGGCTGAGTGGCGTCTGCCTGATCTTCCCGCAAATACTTTGGTGCGAAGAAAGGGTAATACTTTAGTTATTACGCTTCGCGTTTTTGACAGGGCATGGCTGATTGGTAAGTTACTGTGGATGGCTGAGGATATTGTCACTGTGACGCCAAAAGAGTATTTGGACGAGGCGTGTAAAGTTGCAGGTCGGGCCCTTGAAACATGGAAGGAATCAGTTTGAGCGATAACCTCAGTGAGAGTCTTAGTGCGGCTGAGAGAATGGCGCGATTCAAGAAACAGACGCGGGCAGATGCAAGTGGTTTATCTGATTACCTTGATTCTCTTCCATTTTCACCAGATGCTTTCCAAGTTCAGGCGCTTGAACATTTGATTGATGGGGCTTCGGTTCTGGTAGCGGCTCCTACTGGAGCTGGAAAGACAATAGTTGGTGAAGGCGCCGTGTATTTGGCGATGCGGGCAGGCAGACGGGCTTTTTATACGGCTCCTATTAAGGCCTTGTCTAACCAAAAATACCGGGATTTCGTGGAGGCGTTTGGAAGCGATAATGTTGGTTTACTTACGGGGGATATTTCGATAAATGGCAGTGCTCCTATCATCGTGATGACCACTGAGGTCCTTCGGAACATGATTTATGCTGGGGCACCTCTTGATGATCTTGGGATGGTGGTTGTCGATGAAGTTCATTACTTGGCTGATCGAGTTCGGGGTCCTGTGTGGGAGGAAGTACTGATTCAGCTGCCTCTAAGCGTTCAAACTGTGTCGTTGTCTGCAACCGTTTCAAACTTGGGTGAGTTTGGGCAGTGGATTCGAGAGGTAAGGGGTTCTTGCGAGGTCGTGGTTTCGACCAGTCGTCCTGTGCCTCTTTATCAGCACATGGTTGTTGGTAGGCGTCTTTATGGTCTCTATGCACATTCGTCACAAGACCAAGTTTCCAGAAAGGCAAATCCTAAACTTAATCCGGCTCTACTTGCAGATATATCAGAGCACGCACCTAGACGTGGACGCAAACTTATACCTCAAAGGGTGCGTCGGGGCGCTATTGTGTCGATGCTTGAAAAGAAACAGATGCTTCCGATGATTGAGTTCATTTTCTCAAGGGCTGGATGCGATGATGCGGTTTCTGAGGTGGTTGCTGATGGAATTTGCCTGACTACGGCTTTAGAGCGGGAACAAATCGCTGCTGAAGCTGAAGTGGCTGCCCGGGCAATCCCGATTGCAGATCACGGCGTTTTGGGATTAGCGCGTTGGCAAAGTGCCTTAGAAATGGGGGTGGCTTCGCATCATGCGGGTTTACTTCCGATCATGAAAGAAACAGTTGAGCGTCTCTTTTCGGCGGGATTGGTGAAGGTCGTTTATGCGACGGAAACTTTGGCGCTTGGAATCAATATGCCAGCGCGCACGGTTGTTTTGGAATCACTTCAAAAATGGGATGGCACCCAGCATGTGCGTTTGACGCCGGGGGAGTACACCCAACTTACGGGGCGGGCTGGACGGCGGGGCATAGATGTTGAGGGACACGCGGTTGTTTTGCAGCGGGGAGTATTTCCGGCCGAAGAAGTCGCCATGCTAGCAACGCGTCACAGCTACCCACTAAAGAGCGCTTTTTACCCTGGCTACAACATGGTTGTGAACTTATTAGCCAGGGCGAACGCACATAAAGCGCGGGAAGTCCTTGAGTCCAGTTTTGCGCAGTTTCAAGCAGATGACGCTGTGGTGTCTTTTGCAACCAAGC
>DAIOFF010000228.1:0-3963 GCA_036745855.1 Scrofimicrobium sp.
CATGAAAGAATTTCATGGAAGTGTCTTAGTTCTTTGGAGCATCGACGTCGTCACGGCCATCCCGTATACGTGGGGGGTTCTGGCTATGGTCTTGGCTTCGAAAAGATGGGTGCGATTTGCCGGGGCGGTAACCACGATCGTGACGTTTATCGCTCCATATATTTATTTTTGGCTTCATGGCAAAGAATACCCACCATACGTGATTGTAATTGTCGGTTTTCTAATCTTTACCGGAGCCGGACTTGAAATAGTCAAGTACGTGCAAGAAAAAACTTTAGAGAAGAAATACGCTCAAGAATCTGCGTGCCCGCGGGCCGTGCGGAAGAACCCCACGCTCAGGAACCAAACACCCGAAATCCACCACGGAACCTGAACCCACCAGGGCTTATCTGGGTGCATTGCTAGCAAAGTCGCAGTAGTAACAAGCCAAACAACCGTCACTGCGATAGTCACAGGCATCAGCCGCTTTACGCGGAATGGGTGAACGAACTTGATAGGAATTACTGTTAGAACTGCCAAAATAACAATGACTGCAGCATTACAAATGACTGGCAGGTTACAAATCCACAAATATGCTGCCACAACATTCCAAGCAGCTGGGAAACCAACAAAGTAGAAATCGCTACTCTTCATGGATGTATTTGCGTAACAAAATACCGAACTAACGCAAATAATGGCCACAAGTATGGCACCTGATACTGGCGAACCTAATGCACCACTCTTCAACAAGAAAAATGCGGGAATGAACGTCCACGTCAAATAGTCAATGAGAATATCAAGAATGTTGCCATCAAAGTTAGGCGTATATTTCTTGACGTTTGCACGTCTAGCTAAAGTCCCATCGAACCCATCAACTATCAAAGCTATGCCCAAAAAGATCCACATCATCTTTGGCTGGTTGATAAAGATGGCATGCAATGCAAGACATGCCCATATAAGGCCAGTCATGGTGAAGAAGTGAACGGCCCATGCGGCAGCTACGTTCTTCCTGGGGAAAACTTCGCGCGTTGTTTCAGTCACTACGCCATTATGCGCTACATCTACACCTTTTTGTTGCAGCGTGAAGGACCATGGTTGAAATGAGACGGATCCGATGCTGATCTTGTGTGGTCTGTCACTTGGCCTATACCTGCGTGATCAGTGCATACTGCAACTGATCTGGGTGCGCGATCTGCCTGTTCCCGTAATTGGAAAGTCGAAATCGCGCACCTTCAAATTGTTTAGACAGGCTCCCCGCCTTGCGCCGCAATATCGGCGCGAACCTTTTCCATGTCGAGTTCCCTGATTTGCTGAATCAGATCCTCAAAAGCTGGGCCAGGAAGAGCGCCTGCCTGACGGAAAATTGGAATCCCATCCCTAAATGCCATCAAAGTGGGGATTGAAGTGATCTGCGCGCCTTGTGCGATCTCAGTTTCGGCGTCAGTATCAATCTTCCCGAAAACAATATCTGAGTGTGTTTCAGAAGCCTTTTCGAAGATCGGGCCAAATTGCCGGCACGGTCCACACCATTCCGCCCAGAAGTCCAGAAGGACTATTGGGTTGTCAGTGATTGTGGACTCGAAATTCTCCGTGGTGATTTTTGTGGTTGCCACGCTTGTTCCTCTCTCAGCCGTATGGGACTACAGTCGCACATTTTTGAGGTTGCGACCACCCGAGGGCATCCGCCAAGGCTCGAATAATTTCTTTATCCGCGGGCAGCCAACTAATGTCAAAAATGCTATTTCGATTACACCATTCAAAATGTAAGTGAGAGGCACCTACCTGCGGAAACGTAGTGGTTTCGACAAGCCAAACATGCATTTTTCGACCTCCAGGTAATGGCCATCCATTCATGTTTGGAGAAGCTAATTTGGGCCCAATAATGATTTCTGCATTTAGCTCTTCGCGTATTTCGCGCACTAATGCGCCAGTAAAAGCCTCGCCAGGTTCCACTTTTCCACCCGGAAGCTCAAACATTCCACGTAGATCCTCTGGGTATGCACGCGCTGCCGCCAATAGCTTCGTCGGGTTCCGTAATGAGTCAACGATTGCTGCTGCCACAACTGGTCGCGGTTCCATTGTGCTTGACATCCTAAACTTTCATTCCGTTCCCTAGCTTCCACCGTGGTCCTGGTGTTCGCGTTCTCCCACGCTCGTTCTTTCCCCACTTTCATTCCTTCATGAATGACCCGAACGAAAAGAGAAAATATGGTCTCTATGACCATTGGTCATCTCAATTTGGCGATCGGTACCAATAACTTGCTAGACTCTACTAGTCGCAAGGCACGCGGGTGTAGTTCAATGGTAGAACTTCAGCTTCCCAAGCTGACAGCGCGGGTTCGATTCCCGTCACCCGCTCCAAAAGATTCTCACCCAAACATGCACGTCGCGGGCAGTTTGATACTCTTTTTCTTCACCTCATTCGGTGCGTTTTCAAGCACTATTACCATGATGTTTTCGCCAGAAACCACCTAGAAAATGGGGCTCTTCGGACGGAACTGCGGTAGAAAGGGAAGATCTCTGAATTGGCCTGTGGTTACAACGGGTCGGTCGGGGCGCTCAAAGCCATGGGTGCCCTCGACATGGGACTAGCGGAGGCAGAGTTGAAGCCCTTGGTGGATGCGTGGCGGGAGGCCAACCCCAACATTGTGGGTCTTTGGGCAGACGTTGAGGAAGCCGCCACCCAGGCGATCACCACCCGGGCCAAGATCAACCTGCATTCACTGAGTTTCGCGGTGCGCTCCGGCATCCTCTTCATCACACTGCCCTCCGGCAGACAGCTGGCCTACGTGCAACCGAGCCTGGGTGAGAACCGTTGGGGCGGAACCTCCATCAACCACTGGGGAGTCGGCACAGGCAAGAAGTGGCAGAAACTAGAAACCTACGGCGGGAAACTGGTCGAGAACATCGTCCAGGCCACCGCTCGCGACCTACTCACCCACTCCCTCAAAGTGCTAGACGCGGCTGGGCACCGTGTCGTCATGCATGTACACGATGAGGCCGTCATCGAAGAACCCTGTACATCCTCTGCAACCGTGGGAAACATCTGTGAACTCATGACCACACCACCTGCCTGGGCGAGCGGTCTGCCACTAGACGCTGACGGCTACGAATGTTCCTTCTACAAGAAGGACTAGCTGATGGTCCAAAGCTCTGCCTTTTCCCAACCATTCGGCGCGCCGAGCCTACTGAAGGGGACAATGTCGTTCGCTGGGAACTCCCTCAGCAAGACTGGCAGCTCGGTGGCTGGCGACAATCCTAATTCCCGGTGCAGATACTGAATCAGGGTTAGCTGGGTGAACACGCGATTCTCTTGACCTTTCACAACTCCAAGGCGTGGGTCATCGCTGAGACGAGGCTTGATGTCGAATACCCGGTTGAACATCCTGGCGTGATGGGCAGAGTAGTTGCGCACAATGTTCAGCGACCGCAGCCACGACTCAAGTTGTGGTGGGCGAAGAGCGCAAGCGCCCGCGACCGGGTTACGAGCAGGACCGGGCGACATGGCGTACAGGTGGGACAACATGCCCTAATCCATGACCTCAACAGCAGCCCAGATCGGTAACCTGGCGTCGTATTTCCTCTTATGATGCGCAACGAAATCTTCACGGGAACTGGCCAGCGCGCCCTCGTACTTTCTCAGCCAAATCTGATGCCGCGTTTCACCGCGCTTCCCTACCTCTTGCCTGGCAGGCGCACCGAGAAGGTCCGCGTCCAGATGGATGAACGGGTCGATGCGTCCAAGTTCATGTCCCAGCAGAGCACGAACAGCAAGCTCCACTGCGGCTAATTCACCGGAGACCGCGTGGCGGAGCCTCGCGTCAAAACGGTACAAATCCCGCACCAAGTCAAAGGATGCGCCGCTGCGGAACACGTCTAGGCTCTGCCCGGTTTCCGAATCGAATCGGCGCATCGGATGCCAATACCCCGACAGACGGTAATAGCTCACGGCATGCAAGAACTGCAGGGCTGCTGTCGGATCCT
>DAIOFF010000229.1:0-3956 GCA_036745855.1 Scrofimicrobium sp.
TGCCCGGCCCTTTACCTGGATATCATCCAGCCAGTTGATTACTTACAGGTGAAAGCATCAAAAGGCGTAGTGAGTTCATGTGGTTCGTCTCCCACCACCCAGGTAGTTTTCACTTCACCTGAAGCGATATCTGACTTGCGGGTGCTAAATGCTTTAGAAGCCGTCTTCCCTGGCTCAACCACAACTGACTGTTTGCCAAATGGCGTATCGATCGCAACCTCTATGGCCGCGTCGCTGGTGTTTGACGCAGACACAACCAGGACCGTCTTTCCCGCAACGCACCTAGCAGTACTAGAAACATTGATCGCAGACTGGGGGTCTGGTAGCAGCGGTACTTCATGAGCTGCAAGTTTAGCTATGTCGGCTGCGTCCATCTTGAAGTTGTACAGTGCGGCCTCGTCGATAGAACCGTTAAGCAAGTCAACCTCGCGATTCTCAAACTGGCCACGCCCCAGGACAAACGTGCCGTTGTTCATCGAAGATGATGTCACGTTTGTTGTGGCCTTGACCTCGCCATCTACATACAAGCTAAGCGTTTTTGCCTCTGAGTCAAAAACGCCCGCCAAGTGGTACCACCTGCCAAGTTCGGGCTCAGTCCTGAACACCGCACGTGGCTGTCCATGAATGGACATTGCGAAACCTCGTTCGACATTTGGCGAATATTGAAGGAAGAAAGAACTTGTCCCGTTGTAGCCATCCATCGAAGCTACCGTTATGAAGTCTCCAGTTGGCCTCTCATCGAACTTTACCCACGACGAAACCGTATAAGAACGCAGAGTGTCGATGTCGACTCCCGGAGCGACAGCGCTCGCATTCCTTGAGAACTTAACCGCATGATCCGAGCCGTCCGCCGGATTTGACCCCTCCACCCAAGAAGTATTGCCTTTGAACGTAAGGTCATTCCCATTTCCAGATGCATCAACGCTAGTGGTACCCTCGCCCTCCTCAAGCGGGAAGAAAGCAGTCAAAGCCGGATCCGACGGAATCTCTGGGCCACTTGCCGAACCAGCTGCGATTACTTTTGCGTTTATCTCACGAACCCGATCGAAATTCATCTTCCCGACCTGGCGATCATAGGTGAAGAAACCATTAGCTTCCCCCTCAAGGTCAGTGATTTGCGTGTAAACCGAACCCGACAAATACCTTGTCGCAGTCGGAATCATCTTCTCCGTATTCTGAACATAAGAATCGGTTAGCTCTTCTTCGGTTTGCTTAGCCGAATCATAGATGTTTATCGCCCCGCCTCTCCAGGTGTGACCAGGAATCGCCCGCGAGTATCCACCATGTTCGCCATCAATCGAAGCGCGCCCATCTGGATCAATCCCCGGATCTGCAGGACCCGCGTACGCATGCCAGTCACGGATATCCCCAGTCTTCGAATCTCCCTTAGAGTTACAACAGTTGTAACCACTGTGAATGTTCAAAAGGCGAGTATCATCGTACTCCTTCACCCACTGCGCAATACGCGAGGTGTTTTGTAGGTTCCACTCTCCCCAACCCTCATTGAAAGGAATCCACCCAATAATTGAGGTGACCGAACGCAAATTGTCTATCATCGCGTGCATTTCAGTTTCAAACTGGGGGTAACCGTTTCCGTTATCCGCTCCAATGGAAGGCATATCTTGCCAGACCATCATGCCAATCCTGTCTGCGTGGTAATACCAGCGGGCAGGCTCCACCTTGATGTGCTTGCGAATCGTGTTGAAGCCGATATCCTTCGTGGCTTGGATATCCCACGCGAGCGCCTCATCAGTTGGAGCAGTCATCGTGCCATCAGGCCACCAACCTTGGTCAAGGGTTGAAAGCAAGAATGTCTGCTGGTTATTGAGGAAAATACGATACGTGTCACCTACATTCTTGATCTCAATCTTCCGCATTCCTGCATAACTTGATACAACATCACCTTGGTCGCCTACCGTGGCCTTGAACTGGTACAAATAGGGGTCATCCGGTGACCACAACCGCGGCTCAGACACAGGGATTGCGATTTCAGACCCAGCTTTGCCCGTTGCCGAGGCGATGACTTCTTTCCCCTCCGAATCAAGAAGCTCAATCTTCACCTCGGCAGTCGATTCCCCTACAACCGGTTTTACAGTGAACTGAGAGTCATCCAAATCAGGGGTGATAACTAGATCCGTCAGATGCTCGGTGGGGACTCCCTCAAGCCAAACCGTCTGCCAAATCCCAGATGAAGGCGTGTACCAGATTCCTTCAGGATTGTTGGTCTGCTTGCCTTTGGGTTGAGTATTGTTGGTTTCGTCAGTGACGCGAACGACGATCTCATTTTCTCCAGCAACCAGCTGATCAGTGATGTCATATGAGAATGGGTCATAACCGCCAATATGATGTCCCACTTCAGTGCCGTTTACATAAACCCAAGACTCATAGTCGACTGCACCAAAGTTAAGTTGAATGCGCTCACCGGACGGAATATCACCACGATCAATTAGCTTACGATACTGCATATAGTGCGCACGATCACCCAAACCAGAAAGCGGCGACTCAATCGTGAACGGCACAACAATCTCTGAATCTAGGGGCGCGCCGAGGATCGTCTCATCAGTCTTCGCTGCAAGCTTTTGGAACTCCCACTTGCCATTCAGATTCAGCCACGTGTTTTGGGCTTCCCGCGAAAGCGCAGGACGCGGATATTCAGGCAACGGGCTTTCAGGATCTACATCGGCGGCCCACTCAGTTTGCATGAAATGCTCAGAATCATTGACTGCAAGAATCGGAATCTTAGTAACTGAAGTGCCATCAACAGTGACCTTGTCACTGACTGCCGCCACGTCCACGAAAGAACCTTCAATAATGGGATTGTCAAGCTTCAAGGCGACGGAAGTTGTTGCCGCATCCACACTTGCCGCTATGACCTTACTGCCATCTTCACCATCGACCGCCACAGTAAAATCATCTGCCGTCAGATCGCCATTTACGGCCAACTCAGACCCATCCTTGTACTTGATGTCAACAGTGACACCATCCGGCTGAACCGTAGCTGAAACTGGTGCCGCCTCAACTGAAGCAGGAAGCCTGAAAAAATCAGCAGGAACGATTTGCTTCTCCATGTCAGGTCCCGAAACACTGAACTCCTGCCATGCGCCGCCATGACCCTGGATGGCCTCGTAAGAGAAAGGATAAAGCTTTCCAGCTTCAAGAGTTACAGGCGCAGACGTCTTTGGTTGCTCCCACTGGAACGCCCAAAAGTCGATGATCTTCTGCTCATCCAGGGTAATACGGAAACCATCATCGCCAACAGCATAGAAAGTGTACTCACCTGTTGTCGGCACTTGCAGGTAACCGCTCCAGGTAACCGCAGAAAACTCGCGTTTACCCGTGCGAAGTCCCAATACTCCAGGGAAACCTGTACCGGTGTTGATGTCCCGTTCAATGATCGTCGCCTTATGGTCACCGATCCGAATAGGGTCGCGATCATTCGCAGTGTTGTTCAAGACGAAGTAGTCCGCCAAAAGCCCAGGTATTGAGTCTTCGGGTAAAGGCACCTCAGTTGCTTCTTTAGTAGTAGGAGGGTGAAATTCTGGGCTAGTAGCAAACGCAGGGCTTGCCACGGCACCAACCAGTGCCAAAGAGCAAACAGCCAATCCACCAGGTATTCGCTTTCGCCATGATCCGCCACGATGCAGATGTGACATTGATAGACTTCCTTTCAGGGAGCAATGCAATACACGGAAATTGAGTGAACAGAAGCTCAAGTCGTGGTCTTCTATGACCGACGCTGCTGAAGCGTGCTATTCCTGCTGAGTCCAAATCATTTTCTCAGGACAAGCCGAAACCGCACGCAAGCCTCATTCTTAGACTAGTTGGCCCCGTGAACGTTCACCTGTGCAAGGAAGGATTGTTATCAAACCTTAATAAAACTAATTGACGTGTCGCGGTATGTCGGCATCAAAGGACGAATGCGGTAATGGCGCGCAACACCGACACAATTTGACTCA
>DAIOFF010000230.1:0-3954 GCA_036745855.1 Scrofimicrobium sp.
TGTCGCGAATGTCAGGAACAGGCAGGATCTCCGCCTGTAAACCTTATCCCCACAGCGTGGGGAGTGGTCGGGGGTCAATATCCCTTCTTACATGCGTAACGGTTCATCCCAACATGACACGACAGCGACTCTAGACTAATACAGGGAACTGAACTTGTGTTTTACTTCAAAGGGTGGCGACTACTTCCTACATTCGTAACTTATGTAAAATTTTCCATTCTTGTGATAGTCTGGTAGAAATAGTCCTGGTTGTAGGATGTTTGTCCGGTTCTGCTCGAACAGAACCGGACAAGTACCGGCCCCGAGAGGCGCGGTTGATGATTATGAGACATCATCTCTAGCGTACAGGAGTTGTCTGAAGTAGTGAACTTCGCTTCTGTTTCTCTCGGGCGGTTAACTCCGAGAGGGAAAAATGAAAACGGTATGCAGTTACTATGCAAT
Organism: Scrofimicrobium sp.; assembly: GCA_036745855.1. GTDB lineage: Bacteria > Actinomycetota > Actinomycetes > Actinomycetales > Actinomycetaceae > Scrofimicrobium. The sequence goes on from DAIOFF010000230.1 coordinate 442, forward strand.
TTCGGGAACCGTCCCATTTTTGGACATTGATATCGAAAATGATAACCGGATATTTATTGACCCACACAAGGTGAGACTGAGTGGGCAAAATACTTCATTTGGAAAGCTTGCTCATCAGTGTATGGACACATTCATGGAAGAAATAGTTGAATGTATTCTCGAAGGTTCTCCGAAAAGTTTATGGCGTGGCGAAAACCTTCTACAAAAATTCTTCGAGCCGCGCGAGACTCATTTGGGAATGTCGCGGAGGGGAATCCGTGGTCATGGTGGGGCCGACGCTGTTGGAACATGGATTTGGGAAGTATTAAATGGAGACGTTGAAGCGTTAGTCCGGCTGGGGGTACTTCGACAAATCGAGGATATTCCACTATTCGTAAAAGGGGTTGACCGAGATATTACGTCGGATATTGCGACTCGAATTATCTACTCAGCGCTTGCAGACTTCACAAGTTTAATGGTTAAAAAGTATCCACAGTTCCGTTCGTGCGGGCACGGGGTTGAGAAGTTTGCGCAACAGGTTTGGAGCGTCAACAGTCTCGATTGGGTTGAGGAAGACGTGCTCTTGCCTGTAGCTGATGGTGAGCCGCTTCTTCTAGTTCCCAAAGATTGGGTTGGCAGTGACCTGCTCATGTCGGCACGCCGGTTCTATAAGACAACAGTGCTGTCATATGCTCAGCTCGAGCAAATTGTTGTTGATGCTCGTGGAAAAGTAATCAAGACACCAAAGGACCAGCTTGAGAGACAACCTGCGTTGCGAAGAGGGCGAGACACTAACTTGACAGTTACCCTACGGGCATTCAAGAACGGTGAAGACTTAATCCGGTCCTTCAAGCTCTTCGTATCGGAACAGCTAGACAAGAAGTCAACAAATAATAGGGACGCTGCCTGATAGCGGTTGGGGACACGTAAGCGTGGCATGTTCCCAACCAGCAATGCTTTTTATGTGTTAAACCGCATATGGAAGCAGGAATATTTGGCGCAGTTGCGCGAAAAATAGGTAGTAAGCGTATGGCGTGGATCTTGGACGTCCAAATATGAGGGAAAATAAAAAAGGCTGCGAATGCAACTGTTTTGCTAGTACGACGAAGACTCAGAGATGAGAAATGCGTAATGGAAGAGAATGATCTAGAAGACATGCAAAATGCGGGGGAACCTTTCGCTGATCACACCGGGGCCCAGTTTGACGGCTTGGAAAATGATGTGGTGCTTGAATGGTCCGAACAAGCATTGGCGTTATGGGCAAAGTCTGGCGATGACTCAGGATGGCTAACTCTGCCACAACACCTTGTTGACACGGCTGGCGTGGCTGTGTGCCTTTGGGATGAATGGGTACCCCAAAACATAAAGTTCCAGTTAGAAGACGACACTGGTTTATCTGAACATGAACTGGCAGACTTCGTTGCCTGGTTGGCAGGAACCCACGACATTGGGAAAGCATCAATCCCATTTGCTGCAATGCTAAACGCGGTTCCTGACCACCAGCATCTAGGAATCAGGATCTGTGAAGCAGGATTGAAGCTTCCGCCTGAAGTTCCAAAAGTTGACCATTACCGCCATTGGATTGCAAGCCAAGTGATCCTCTCACGGTGGCTGAAAGACCAGTATCAATGCCGCGGTGGCATTGCTAGATCAATAGCGTCGGTCGCTGGAAGTCACCACGGACTACCATCATTTCCGGATCAAATATTGCTTGCGGAAAAGAGCATAAATGGGGCTCACCACGGCGAAGAATGGATCAGAGTTCAAAACGAAATCATCAATAACATCACTGAACTCACTAATGCTGACGCTGCTTTAAAGGCTGTTATTAAAAGCGGAAGAGAACTATCCTCCTCAACAATGATGCTGCTTTGCGGAATCGTTGTGATGGCTGACTGGGTTGCTTCCAACTCCGATTTCTTTCCGATGCGCCCTGGCGTATCAATAGAGTGGAAACGAATAGCAGATGGAATGAACGCATTTTCGCTGCCGGGGTCCTGGAATCCTCCAGATTGTGAGGACTTGTCAGCAGATGAGGCATACCGTCACAGTTTTGGGTGGCCAGAAGATAGCCACGTCTTTCCAATGCAAGAGGCGGTCTACCAGGTTGCCCATCAATGTGAGAGTCCATCGGTCATTTGTATAGAAGCGCCAATGGGAAATGGCAAAACTGAAGGGGCTTTACAAACAGCAGAGATATTAGCGCACAAATTTGGCTGTGGGGGTGTCATGTTTGGGGCACCAACAATGTCCACCTCGGACCAATTATTCAACCGCGCCGCAAAATGGGCAACAACGGTTGCTGGAGGCGATATTGTCTCAATGTATTTGGGACATTCAAAGAACACGCTAAATGAAGACTTCGCTCGAATGTCAGTCACTAACGTGTATGAGGAAGATGGCGATAATAAAACTGGGCAAGCCATTGTTCACGACTGGCTGTGGGGCAGAAAAAAAGGAATGCTATCCACTTTTGTTGTTGGAACAGTAGACCAAATTTTGTTCATGGCCCTGCAAAGTAAACACATAATGCTTAGGCATTTGGGTCTTGTCGGAAAAGTTGTGATTATCGATGAAATCCATGCCTACGACGCATACATGTCTTCCTATCTTGAGGTGGCTCTTGAGTGGCTTGGAGCTTACAGGGTCCCAGTCATCCTGCTATCAGCAACACTTCCGCATTCAATAAAAGCCCAATTAATGGCGGCATATATTGGTGGTGCAACAGGAGAGGATCCGCGCGACGTAATTGACGAGGTTCCAGTTAGTGGGAATGCGTATCCAGCAATAACTGTGGGTGGAGAACACAAGACTGAACTGGTGCCTGTCGAGTCAAATGTTCCAGACGCAGACGTTGAAGTGGGTTTCATTGATGATGACGAGGACGCCCTTCGACAGGTCCTAGAGCCGGTCGTAGAAAAAGGTGGGTGCGTCCTGATTCTTTGCAATACCGTCACGCGCGCGCAAGACGTTTTTGGGTTGGCCAAAGAACTAGTTGGCAAGGACGCGAAACTTCTCCATGCGCGGTTTGCTGCCAATGAGAGGGTAAAAAAGGAACGCGAACTAACGTTTGAACTCGGAAAAAATTCGCATAGAGGAGAGGGACGTCCCTTCCGCCGGATTGTCGTCGCCACCCAAGTTGTTGAGCAATCACTGGACGTTGACTTTGACATGATCATTACCGATATTGCTCCGGTTGATTTAGTACTGCAAAGAATAGGACGTTTACATCGCCATAACCGGCCGCAGAATGATAGGCCGGAATGGGCACAGAAGCCTCGAACATATATACGAGGAATAAATACCTCAGGAAATGAAACGCAACCGCCTGAGTTTGCCCCTGGAATTGAGAGCATCTATCCAAGAGCATTGTTGCTAGCAACAGTGGTTGAACTTGGGATACTGAATAATACAGGGAACTTGGCGCTGCCAAGCGAGATCCCCAGTTTGGTTCAACGAGTTTATGCTGACGAGGTTTCTATTCCGCACGGGTGGGCCCAGGATTATCAGGAATCGGTTAAGGAACTACAAAAT
>DAIOFF010000231.1:0-3951 GCA_036745855.1 Scrofimicrobium sp.
CAGTGTTTCCTCAGTTCAAATGCACTTAGCTGCACCACGTCATCAAGAGTGCCCTTTTAGATTTGGCAACTGATCCATTACCTCGGCGGTAATTTGTCCATATTGAACAAGGATTCCGTCAGCACCAAAGCATTTCTCAACAAGGTTATCTGCAGTTGCCTGCTCAATCTTTAGCTTAACATTGCCTTTATTAGCCGCCGCATTTTCTTCGTCGAATGCATCGTGGTCACATTCGGCAATTACGACTGTCTTTTTTGTGCTCATCGTGCTAGCCACCCTCCGTCAACTGGAATAATTGCACCGTTAATATAGTCAGAAGCTGGAGAACACAGGAAAAGAGCAGTCGCCGCAATATCGGCAGGCTTCCCCCATCGACCAGCAGGAATGCGGCCAAGAATCTCAGCGGAACGCACTTCGTCTGCGCGAAGAGCCGCTGTATTATCAGTCGCAATATAACCGGGGGCAATGGCATTAACATTCACACCATAAGATGCCCATTCATTTGCTAATGCTTTTGTTAACCCAGCTAAAGCAGATTTAGACGAAGTATATCCGGGAACGTTTATTCCCCCTTGAAAACTAAGCATTGACGCCGTATTCACAATTTTGCCCCGACCGCGCGCAATCATTTCCAGGCCGAGTTCTCGTGACAACACCCAAGGGGCTCTTAGATTTACTTGCATGACATAGTCAAAGTCAGCATCGGAATGACTAGCAGCCGGCGTCCTGCGGATTGCTCCACCGTTGTTGATAAGAACGTCCACCCCGCGGCCTTGAAGCTGCTCTGCAAGTTCTTTTACCTGGTGAGAATCTGAGAGGTTGGCCGACAAATTTGTGAAAGATTGTCCTGCTTGTTCGACAACTTGCTGGACCGAGCTATTTGGTGGCAGCGGCGTTGATGACACCGCAATAACATCAGCACCTCCCAAAGCCAGGGCTTCAGAAATCGCTAATCCTATTCCTCGGCTTGCTCCAGTCACGACAGCGGTTGAACCGTCGATTCGAAAGACTTCTCCAATCGAAGTTCCTGGGGGCAAAAATGACACGATAGTGCCTTTCATTGGTAGTAAATATTTGTTTCGCAAAGTCATGCATTCCGAGTTCACGAAACTTAAGTAATCAGAAGGAGACACCAGCCAGCCCTAGGCTGAGCCTAAAAGTTTAGACATCGCCTTTGCAGTCGATATCAAATCAGGAGCCATGGCAATCAAGTCCTCTTCCGTGTGTTCAAGCGCCAGTGTAGAAATCGACACGGCATAAGGCCATTGCCTCGTATAGTCGTTCACAGGAGCTGCAATACAAATGACGCCCGGCACATTTTCTTCACGGTCATGAGTAAACCCATCGCACCGTGCTTGCTGAATCTCCCGTTTCATTTGAGCAACCGTTGTGATTGTCCGCGCCGTACGTCTAGGCATCCCGGCACGGGAAATGAGTTCAACTATGCCTTCATCAGACAACTTCGACAAAACAGCCTTACCCATACCTGAGCAGTGCATACCCACCGACTGGCCTTTTCGGGATGGCATTTGGTAAGGACGGTCGGAATCCATTCTGACCAGATAAATCATCTCATCTCCGTTGCGTACGCCCACGTGAACCGTGCAGTGTGTTTTCTCAGCAAGTTCGCGCACGATGGGCTCAACAGCAGCCGAAACATCAACCCTGTCAAATGCTTGCGCAGCAATCGATAAGAACTTTGGCCCCGGAATGTATTCCATTTCATCTGAGAGGACAACAAAACCTCGGTCAATGAGTGTCGCAAGCATCCTATGAACAGTTGCTTTAGCAAGCCCGGTAGTTGAGACGATATCGGAAAACCGCGCCGCATTCAGTGCTTCCTCAAGAACAACTAGGGTCTTTTCTCCGGCAGTAAGCTCTGGACGAGCGCTGCGCTGCGGCATCGGTTCTCCCATCTTATGTCTCCCTATCGCATTTCTGTCACAGGGAAAGTGTCCATATCATCGAATGCCTGGTTCTCACCAGCCATTGCCCACACAAAAGAATAAGCCTTTGTGCCTACACCAGAATGGACTGACCAACTTGGCGAGATGACACCTTGCCGATTTGCAATCACTAGGTGGCGGGTCTGCGATGGCTGACCCATGATATGAATGATTCGGGCATCTTCTGGCACGTCAAAGTAAAGGTACCCTTCCGTTCGCCGGTCATGAGTGTGCGCAGGCATAGTGTTCCACATGTTGCCTTCGTGTAGAGTAGTCACACCCATTACCACCTGGCAAGATTTCACGCCACCCTCATGGATGTACTGGTTCAGTGTGCGCCGATTAGACGTTACCTGATCGCCAAGTTCACGAATGTTCCCTTGCCCCGGCTGAACCAGCGTCGTTGGATACTCTGTGTGAGCTGGTGCCGAAAAAATGTAGAAGTTGGCTGCGTCATCTTTATTTGTTGACGTGAAAACCGGATTCTCAGCACCGCGTCCAACATACAGGCAGCTACCATGAACCATTTCATAAGTAGCGTCACCAACCGTGACAGTCCCAGTTCCACCTACGTTAACAATTCCGGCTTCGCGTCGCTCAAAAAAGTTTTCTGAGCGAACCTCAGGAAAACCTGTCAAAGTTACTGGCATTGTCACAGGATTTACTCCAGCCATGATCACGCGATCATAGTGGGTGTAAACGGCAACCACAGTGTCTGGCAAGAAGAGTTCTTCCATCAGGAATTCTTCTCTTAGATTATCGGTATCCATGCTTTTGACCTGCACTTGCCCGATTTGGTATCGCTGACTGACTTTTTGCATTTTTGCTCCTAAACGTGTGCCAATATTATGCAAGGCCCATTAGGTTTGGTAGAACCATTGATAGTCCCGGAATCATTCCCACAGCAATCAACAAAAGAACCAAGACTGCGAAGAATGGAAGCAGGCGCTTACTAACGTCTTCGACTTTCACACCAGCAACCCTGACACCGACGAACAGCACTGGACCAACAGGTGGAGTAATTGTGCCGATTGATAAGGCGAAGACCAAGAAGATTCCAAAATGAACCGGGTCCATTCCAAATGCCTCAACAACCGGAAGTAAAATGGGCCCGAAAATCAGCACAGCAGGAGTTGGATCCATAAAGCAGCCCACAATCAGTAATCCAACAATCATTATCAGAATCAAGACATATGGATTATCTGAGATTGAGAACATCGCATTCGACACCAAACCTGGAATCTCAGCGTATGACATAACCCAGCTCATCACGGTTGATACCGCAATCAAGAACATTACGATTGACGTGGTTCGCGCAGCCTCAAGAAGAATCGGCTTCAAATCAGAAATCTTGATTGCCCTATATATGAATGACAATACCAAGGCATAAATAACAGCAATACAAGAAGATTCTGTGGGCGTAAAGTACCCCAGAAGAATACCGCCAATAACAACCACAATAAGAAGGAGCGACGGCACTGCGTCCAAAAGGATCTTTGCCTTCACAGAAAAAGGAATATACTCCGTCACTCTCAGTTCTGGATGTTTTCTTGCATAGAGAAAAACGATCATCATACATCCAAGCGCCCACAAAAGCCCAGGAATATACCCCGCGATAAACAGTGTCGCGACAGAAGTAGAAGACACTAGTGAGTAGACAATCATCAAGTTGGATGGAGGAATGATCATCCCCGATGGGGCAGAAGCAATGTTCGTTGCAGCTGCGAAGTTTTTGTCGTAACCTTCTTTCTCCTGCAAAGGAGTCATCGTGGTTCCAACTGCTGCGACTGCCGCAACTGCGGAACCAGACACTGCGCCAAAGAGAGCATTGGCGGCCACGTTTGTCTGAGCAAGAGAGCCAGGCATCCGACCAACCAAGACTTTGGCGGCGTTAATCAATCTAAGAGCAATGCCCCCGTTATTCATGATCACACCTGCCAAAACAAAGAAGGGTATGGCAAGTAGTGAGAAAGAATTCACCCCTCTGAACATTTGTTGAGCAGAG
>DAIOFF010000232.1:0-3913 GCA_036745855.1 Scrofimicrobium sp.
ATCCCGAGAGTCTGAATCCCGAGAGCTTGGGTCCCGGAAGTCTGGGCCCCGAGAGCCTGGTACTGGGAAGCAGTCGGCTAACAACCATGGGGTCAAAAAGCGTGGTGTGGGGGAGGGCGAATAATGAGCGCATGGATGCTTCCTGTTCCAGTTTTGCTGCCGCTGCTATCAGCGGGCATTGCGCTTGTTGCTGCCAGACGGCCGCGCATCCAAAAAGTGATTTCTGTCTTGACGCTGGCATCGTCGCTAGGTTTTGGGATAGTAATTCTTATTTCGGCTTCCAGTGCTCCCTTGGTATTGGATGTGGGTTCATGGGCGGCCCCTATTGGAATAACTTTGGTGGGGGATAGGCTTTCTGCTTTGATGCTGGTCGTGTCACAGGTGGTGACGCTTGGCGTCATGGTGTACTCGATTGGGCAAGATGTTGCTGATTCTTCGCCAAGTGCGCCGATCGCGGTGTACCATCCAACATTCTTGGTGCTGGTGGCTGGCGTATCAAATGCGTTTTTGACTGGTGATTTGTTCAATCTCTATGTTGGTTTTGAGATTTTGTTGGCTGCCAGCTTTGTTCTCATCACGTTGGGTGGGACACGGGGGCGGGTCCGCGCTGGAACCGTCTATGTTGTGGTTTCACTGGTATCTTCAGCTATTTTCTTGATGGCTATTGCCTTAATATATGGTGCTTTGGGAACAGTCAATATGGCGCAGTTGGCCACCAGGATTCCTGATCTGGACCCGAATATGGCGTTGCTTTTGCAGCTAATGTTATTGGTCGCATTTGGGATTAAAGCGGCAGTTTTTCCCCTTTCTGCTTGGCTCCCAGATTCATATCCGACTGCGCCTGCACAAGTGACGGCTGTCTTTGCCGGATTGCTCACAAAAGTAGGTGTGTATGCGATTATGCGGCTGCAGTTCACACTTTTCCCAGAAAACCACTTGCAAGGATTACTCACAGCAGTAGGCATATTAACCATGCTTACCGGGATACTTGGTGCAATTGCTCAAGACGACGTGAAACGTATGCTCAGTTTCACTTTGGTATCTCATATCGGATTCATGATTTGGGGAATTGCGTTAGGGTCATTCCTTTCTGTGGCCTCGTCAATCTACTATGCCGCACACCATATTCTGGTTCAAACAACTCTTTTCTTGATTGTTGGTTTGATAGAGCGAAAAACTGGAACCACGTCGGCTGCGCGTCTTAGCAATATGGTTAAGACTGCACCATTTATCGCAATACTTTTTATTATTTCAGCAATGAACTTAGTCGGTATTCCACCATTTTCGGGCTTTATCGGCAAACTTGGCCTTGCGCAATCCTCAGCACAAATGGCCACGCCAGCAGCATGGTGCCTGTTAGCAGCAGGACTAGTCACATCTTTCCTTACTCTTTACGCCATCATCAAAATTTGGAATCGTGCCTTTTGGCAAACCCCAAAGGACAGCAGCCGCCTGGCCGACAAGTACGAAGGGAAGCAGCACCTATCTGGGCGTGAAGAGCGTCAACTGAAACGGGCAAAAGCCGCGGACAGGGCCCAGCACGTTTCCCATGCATACGCTGATGCAGCAAGAACTGATGTTGAACGCGGCGGGGGAAGCTCAAATGGAATCATGTACGGGACTGTTGTTGCGCTAACCCTGGTCCAAGCAGCAATGTTCGTGTTTGCGGGGCCAGTGTTTTCGTATTCCATGCGGGCATCTGAAGCCATGTTAGAACCCGGGGCGTATGCTGCTGCGGTTCTCGGAGAGGCAGGTAGGGGCAGTGGGACTTCAGCAGACAACCCAGGTGGCATCCCATTTTCGCTGACAAATGACCAGGTTCGGGTACCATTCGCGCCTCCTGAGGTACCTGAGCCTCCAGACATAGAAGGTGACTCAAAATGAGAGGCTGGCAGAGGACGAAAATCCGCCAGGTTGAATACCCGCGCCTGTCCTGGATTTTCACCTTATGGTTGCTTGGAGTATGGCTGGCGCTGTTTGGTTCAGTAACGTGGGTGTCGGTGATTGGTGGTTTGGCAGTTGCCCTGGTCATCCAGTGGCTATTCCCGCTTCCACATCAGTCAGGAACATGGAGGATAAGGCCACTGTCCCTAATATTCTTGGTAGTCAAATTCTTATGGGATCTTCTTCGCGCAGGGTTGCACGTGGCGGCACTGGTCCTTTTCCCAAAGCCCAGAGAAGACATGATTATTGCCTGCGAAATACGCAGTAACAACCCTGTTTATTTGGCCATTTTGGTTGCAATGACTTCACTAATACCGGGAACTATTGTCATGCAAATTGACCGAAAAGAGCGGCGAATCTACCTTCACGTGCTTGACGCAAAGTTTCAAGGCGGCACTAGCGGCGTGCGTGCGGCAACCCTGGCTCAAGAAGCGCGAATACTCCGAGCCACCGCGTCGAAAACAGTCCTTCAAGAAACCGGGTTACTGACGGGAAAGGGACGCTAATGGAAACAGCGATTGACATTATCTTTTGGGTGAGTGCAGCGATGATGTGTGTGGCCGCACTTCTAGTGCTTGGTAGATTGACTGTTGGTCCCACTAGCCTTGACCGTGTAGTTGCTTTGGACCTACTTACCGCAGTTGCTATAGCACTGTCTGCCATCCTAATAACTTGGCAAGGTCGAACTGACTTGGCGGTTTTGCTTGTAGTTTTCGCACTGACAGGGTTCTTCTCATCTGTGGTTGTTGCACGTTTTGCAGGCAGAGAAAAACCGGGCAACAAAGAGTTGCCGCCCTCCAGGGGAAAATCCAACCCCACGGTGCAAGCTGACAGCCATAAGATAACGGCGCACCACACCAAGGACCAGGAAGGCACCCAACCATGAATGAAGTACTGGACCTGATTGGGGCCTTACTTGTCCTTAGTGGTGTCAGCCTTACGCTTACCGCGGCGGTTGGACTGATTCGATTCCACGACCTTTACTCACGAATGCACGCAGCATCCAAACCGCAGTTACTGGGCTTAACCATTGTGTGTTTGGGACTGCTAATCACCTTACGCACTTGGCAATGGGCCCTGGTCTGTACCATCGTTATCGCGGTTCAAACCGTTGCTGCACCCGTAGCGTCGCACCTGATTGCGCGCAGCGCTTACCGAACCGGTGTTGAAACCGGAAGCGAGTTAGTCGTTGATGAGCTGGCCGAAGACAGTCAACTCTCTTCTGAATCGGATTCGTCCTCGCGCCAACTTGAGTAGTCGTCTGAGTCCTCGTCCTCACCGTACTCGACATCCGCGTTATCGGAGTCCCCTGATAGCTCGCGCTGCAAAGCACCCAAATCCGTGTCTGGACTAAAGTACTTCAGTCGTCGCGCGACTTTCATCTGCTTAGCCTTTTGACGGCCGCGCCCCATGGCGTCGACCCCCTCTGCCTCTTGCGGGTCCGCAATGCGGTCCCCTGTGCCTACATATCTGTGTCAGTGCCCAGTCTAGCCGGGGAAAAATGGGCCGTCCAACTAGTGGACAGTGAACTCTATATCTTTTGGCGGGTCGATCTTCCGCAAATCCCGCACAAATGCGCGCCAAACACGGCGTTTCTGCCCCTCGCCAACATGACTTCGAATGCGCCAAACAACTAATGCTGCTACCGCAACTGTGCCTGTTGCCACGGCCAAGATCTTGAGAATCGCTTCGCCATCCCCGGATGCCGCATCTTTTGCAGTAGCTGCGACTTCTTCCTTGATGTCTTCTACTTTGTTCCTAATGTCCTCTGTCAGGATGCGCGCTTGCACCTTCGGATTTGCTTGATATCGGATCTCACCAAGAGTGGCCTTGAGTTCATCCATGTTTTCAGCGATTTCGGCTTCTAGCTGGAGTATTCTGCGAGCCTCACCACGTTCACTCATGGATGAACCCTTCCTTGATCGTCTCAACGTCTTCCTGGACGGCTGCATTGACATCAGGTAACTGC
>DAIOFF010000233.1:0-3898 GCA_036745855.1 Scrofimicrobium sp.
AACGCCAAAAAATCCCGCGCAGGATCCCCCGCCGCCGCAGCCACAACCTGCTCCCCGACACCAGAGCCGATCTCTACCACCAATGGGGCGGTGCGACCAAACACGTTTTCTGGATCAAAGTCAAAATCCTCGGCAACCGTCGTATGCCCCTCAGCTCTATCAATCGCTAAGACAAAGCGATCCCCATAACTATCCATGGTTCGAAGAAGATTGTCAGGCAAAGCCCGCGCGCGACGCGTAAAAGACTTGGTGCGGGATTGAAAACGTTCGCTCACTTTTTCCCCGTTGGAGCATCAGATGTAAGCGCGGCAATGAAGGCCTCCTGAGGGACATCAACCCGCCCAATAGACTTCATTCGCTTTTTACCTTCTTTTTGTTTTTCAAGCAGTTTCCTCTTACGCGAAATATCGCCACCATAGCATTTTGCAAGCATATCTTTACGTAAAGCTTTTATAGTTTCACGGGCTATAACACGCGAACCAATTGCTGCTTGAACTGGTATTTCAAATTGTTGGCGAGGGATCAACTCTTTGAGCCGCTTCGTCATCTTCACCCCATAAGAATAGGCAGCATCCTTATGGACAATCGCAGAAAAGGCATCAACTTGCTCACCATTTAGAAGAATGTCGACCTTCACTAGGTCAGCCGCCTGCTCACCGGCCTCATGATAATCAAGAGAGGCATAACCCTTGGTTCGCGACTTGAGCTGATCAAAAAAGTCAAAGACAATCTCAGCCAGCGGTAACTTGTAGTGAAGTTCAACGCGCTCTGGCGACAAGTAGTCCATACCACCTAGTATTCCCCGGCGCTCCTGGCAAAGCTCCATAATCGTCCCCACGAACTCACTGGGAGCCAAAATCGTCGCCTCTACCATCGGCTCACGAACCTCTAAGACCTTGCCATTTGGGAACTCAGAGGGATTATCCACCCGCTGTTCAGTCCCATCTTCCAGCGTCACGGCGTAAACCACGTTCGGCGCTGTCGCAATCAAGTTCAAACCGAACTCACGCTCTAAGCGTTCCCGAACTATCTCTAAGTGCAAAAGACCCAAGAACCCGCACCTGAAACCAAATCCAAGAGCAGCCGAAGACTCAGGTTCGAATGTCAGCGCTGCATCATTTAGCTGCAGCTTCGTGAGGGCCTCGCGAAGATCTGGAAAATCTGACCCATCAACTGGATAAATACCAGAAAACACCATTGGCTGAGGGTCTCTGTAACCAGAAAGAGCACCACTGGCACCGCGAACAGCAGTTGTCACGGTGTCACCCACGCGGGATTGTCGAACGTCCTTCACGCCGGTGATCAGATATCCAACCTCACCAGCGCCCAGCCCCTCAGATGGGACTGGTTCAGGCGAAATCACGCCTACTTCAAGTAACTCATGTGTCGCGCCCGTCGACATCATCTTGATCCGTTCGCGATGCTTCAGCGAACCATCAACAACCCTCACATACGTGACAACACCACGATAAGCGTCATACACCGAATCAAAAATCATCGCCCGTGTTGGCGCATCAGGATCACCAACTGGGGATGGCACCGTTCGGACAATCCGGTCAAGGATTTCAGCAACCCCCTCACCAGTCTTACCTGACGCCAACATGACCTCTGAAGTATCAACGCCAATCAACCCAGCGATTTCTTCCGCATACTTCTCAGGCTGCGCACCCGGCAGATCAATCTTGTTCAAAACAGGAATGATCATCAAATCATTTTCAAGCGCCAAATAAAGGTTTGCCAGCGTCTGCGCCTCAATCCCCTGAGCGGCATCAACTAACAACAAGGCGCCTTCGCATGCCGCCAAAGACCGTGACACCTCGTACGTAAAATCGACGTGACCTGGGGTGTCAATCATGTTGAGAGCAAACGCTTCACCATCAACTTCCCAAGGCATCCGAACGGCCTGACTTTTGATGGTAATACCACGTTCACGCTCAATATCCATACGGTCTAGGTACTGGTCGCGCATAGCCCGCGAATCCACAACTCCTGTTAGCTGCAGCATCCGATCCGCAAGGGTCGACTTCCCATGGTCGATGTGCGCAATAATCGAAAAGTTACGGATGTGACTCTGAGGCGTGTGCAGAGGACTTAGCTGGCGGGCCAAACGAACTCCTAGAAACTAGTAGGACCTCACATATGGTCCCACGTTTTTCGCTAGTTACGAAGCCCACAGCCAAATATCACATCTACGACGCTCACGCTGGCGCACATTCTTCCCTATACCGATTACGAATCTGCTGCAAACCAGTCATAAGTTCGCCACCCGCGTCCGCCACAGGTCTCAACTGTTCAATCAACCTATCAAGGCCTTTTACCGTTTCCTTTGGCGGCTCAATCTGCATGGAAATCGCAACCACCATTTCTATGGCAGACACGGCAAGTTCAGTTCCCGGCTCAAGGTACTTCTCACAGTCAGTCGCAACAGCCTTCATTAAAGCCGCACCTGCTTCAACATCATCGTCATACAAAGCAAGCATCGCCAGCCTATACCGCGCATTCAAAGTCAGTTCAGATTTGGCTCCATAACTTTGCATAAGCAAAAGTACTTGTCGGCCAGAAACTTCACGCGCCCTGGCGAACTCACCCTTGCGCGCCAAGAACTCAATGTAATTATTGCGGGTAGTGAGGGCTTCCTCACCATCGGCCTCTTGCCACCTGTCAAAATCTGCAAGCATCTCCACATAGATTTGCTCTGCGACCTCGCTGGATTCGCCAAGTTCCAGTATCCGCGCCGCGTTGTTACGAATAGCAGTTCGCAGTGGTTCATGTTCATCAAGCACCGCGTCAGCATCAACTAGCAAAGCTTTTGCAAGGCGTTCAGATTCCTTCTGCCTTCCAGACTTTCCAATCCAATACATTTGTGAGTTCCGCATCATAAGAGCATGCAAATCAAGACTGCCCCAAAATGCACAGCCCCGTTCAGCGCACGCAGAAGCATCCTTTGCCGCGCGGTCTAAATCACCAAGCTCTGCCCTCCAGGCAATAGTTTCCCTGAGCGCAAATATTGCCTGGTCTTCTGGCGGGTCTTGCGCCAAGAAACCCGTAATTGCTGCGATTGCCCTTTCAAACTCGCCCCAATATGCTGCTGCGATTGCCTCTCGAACTGCTTCTTGAGCGAAATAACCTTCGGGCATTTCGATGTTTCCTGAGTAAATCATTCTTAGTCCCTTCCTTTGACAAAAAAGAGACTGCCTTGTCTTTGCTTGATTGTCTTTTCGCCGAAAAAATTCTGGGGATAACTAAGAGTTGATAGCCTGTGGAATACTCACGAGGCGTGACCACCTTCACGCCTTCCGTTACTTTTTCCCGCAGTCACACTGGTAAGATTCTTAGTTGGGTTTGAAGCCTGGTCGGGCTTTAAATCTGATCAACGTCGTTTGCGGGTGCCCCACGCCCAGTCCCGACGATGACTCACCCCTCACCGACCGTAAGCTATCCACGAGGAGAGTCCGACAAGTGGCAAATATCAAGTCACAGAAGAAGCGCATCAAGACCAATGAGAAGCGCCGCGTCCGCAACCTAAGTTACAGGTCTGAGCTGAAGACGCTGGTCCGTAAAACCCGTGAAGCCATAGATGCCGGGGACAAAGAGCTGGCTGAACAAAGCCTGCGCACTGCAAGCCGCAAGCTGGATGTGGCTGTCTCTAAAGGCGTGATTCACAAGAATCAGGCAAAGAACCGGAAGTCGAAGCTAGCCGTGCGCGTAAACGCAATGGACTAACAGATTTCCATTCTGTCTTCTGGCGGGTTCGGCTAAGGTCGGGCCCGCTTTTTGCCGCCCGCAACTGGCAAGTTTAGGGATTACGCCGCTTTCGCGGGCATACTTTGGATCGGGTAAATGTGCACTTGAGTCACGACAGCAAGATGCCTGAATATTGGCAGCGAGTAGGATTGGT
>DAIOFF010000234.1:0-3896 GCA_036745855.1 Scrofimicrobium sp.
TTGATGATCCTCCTTGAGCCAAGAAAGGCGCTGTCAGGCCGGTTAGTGGAATCACGCGAGTAATGCCACCAAGCACCACGAAAACTTGAAGCGCAAAAGAAAATGAAATACCAACAGCTAACAACTTTCCGAATCCGTCCCGAGTTCCAAGTGCCGCCCTCATACCCCGCTCAACTAACACCAAATAGAGTAAAAGGATAGCCATCATCCCTACGATTCCAAGTTCCTCACCTAAAGACGCCAGAATAAAATCCGACGCAGCAAAAGGAACGATCTGCGGGTAGCCACGCCCCCAGCCAGCACCAAAAAGACCACCACTTGCAAGACCAAAAATACCCTGGACTACTTGACGTGACTGCTCAAAAACCTCAGGTTCAAAGGCATTCAACCAAATATCAAATCGATGAGCCACATGCGGAAAAGCTTTCACCGCAATAAAAGCCGCCGGAATAAAGAGTAATGCCCCAATAACAAGCCAGGACACCCTATTTGTTGCCATATAAAGCATGGCGACAAACATTCCGAAGAAAAGGAGAGATGTACCCAAATCTCTTTGGAAAATCAAAATTGCGATACCAAAAAGCCACACAACTAAAATCGGGCCTAAGTCCTTCAAGCGTGGCAAACGAAGCCCAAGAATCCTTTTCCCACCGACCGCCAACTTGTCACGATTAGTCACCAAATACCCAGCGAAAAAGACCGCTAGTGTAATCTTCACGAACTCTGCAGGTTGTAACTGGAATCCGAAAATGTTGATCCAAATCTGCGCCCCCAAGTGTTCGACGCCGATGATAGGAAGCAGCGGCGATATCAACAATATGAGCGAGACAATCATGGACGTGTAAGTAAAACGCCTCAGCTTTCGATGATCCCGAATGATAATCAGAACCAAAGCCGCCATCACTAATGCAACTACAACTAGCATTGATTGGCGCGTGCCGAAAGTGGGTTCACCAAGTGCTTTGTATGAAAGATCTAATCGATGAATCATTGCAAGGCCAAGGCCAGTCAATGCGGTCGCCACCGGCAGCATCACTGGGTCGGCATAGGGTGCCAGAAAATGCACACCTACCTCAGCAACAACAGCAAATGTCACCAAAATGCCAACAAAAAGCCCCAGGTTCTCAGGTAACTGCCCACTTCTGTTAAGGCCAGTCAAAGCATAAGCCCCTACGCCAATCAGCACGGCTAGAAGCATTAGGCACATTTCGCCGACCCGGCTGCGGCGTACCGGAGTGATCTGTACTGTCGCCATCAGTCCCCACTCTGCGAGCGACTATTGTTTCGACTACTTTTACTACTGCCGGTAGAAGGGGGATCCTTGACTACTTGGTTTTCTTCAACCGAGGTCTGAAGTCCTTCCAAATACTGGTCAAGACTTGGCCGATCACTAAACGGTACAGGATCACGAAGGCGCAACTGGTCATTTTTCGTCAGATCATCAACGGCAATATCTTCAATGCTCAACTGACGCGCAAACGGCCAACCTGAAACCCCCTGGTATGCAACCACACTGCCATCTTTATCTACTGCATAAAACTGGGTCTGCGACCATTGGTAACCAAACCAGCCCGCAATAGCGATTCCAATAACAAACAAAGAAACAAATGCAATAGTTAGACGCTTAGCTAGTGAGCGCTTTGGCCGTTGCTCTTCTGGAGCAGGTTCATCTACCTCCGGCGAGGGCGGTTTTGCGGTCAACGCCGCAGCCTTACCTGCCGCACCACGTCCGCCGCGCGTCGCAGCAAGCCGGTCCGTTGCTGCCGCGCCAACAATGACCGGTGTCGTGTTCTCAGACTCATCGGATGCAACCACATCAGCCAGGACACAAGTCACGTTGTCTGGTGCGCCTGCCAGCAAAGCCAAGTTCACCAACTCTGAAGCCGCATCGTCAAGATTTGGCACAGTTGATAGCACTTCACTTATGGTCTCTGCAGACACCACGCCTGATAGCCCATCAGAACAAAGCAACCAGCGGTCGCCCACAACCGCCTCGCGAACCGTCTCATCAGCATTAACCGTGCCATCTAGGTCACTCAAAACCCGAAGGATCACTGACCTTTTCGGGTGCCTTTCAGCCTCTTGCGGGGTTATCTGCCCAGTGTCAACAAGATATTGAACAAAACTATGATCGGTTGTGACCTGCGTCAAGAAACCTTCACGCAGCAGGTACGCCCTGGAATCCCCAATATGGACCATTGCCAGCTTGTTGCCACTTCGCAACACAGCAATACACGTGGTTCCAAGTCCCTTCAAAGAAGGTTCAACCACCGTCCGGGCAACCAACTCATCATGAGCTTCCTGCAAAGCCCCCCGCAAACGCTCCATCATCTGGTCTGAAGGCACCGGATCCGTATCAAGAGGTGCCAAACAGGCAACCGCCACTGAACTTGCGATATCGCCACCAGCAGGACCACCCATGCCATCGGCCAATACCAACAGGCGCGGACCTGCATAACCCGAATCCTGATTTCCCGAACGAACAAGTCCTACATCTGAAAGGGCCGCAAAAGAGAAAGTGACATCCATTACTTCACCAACTCAAACGTAGTTTGGCCGACACGAACCGACACACCCGGAAGTAACCGCATGGAAGCAACCAACCGTTCTTCATCAACAAAAGTGCCATTCGTTGACCCCTGATCAGAGATAATCCAGTCACCATCGACATTCTCAAGGACCGTGTGCCTACTAGACGCATAAGGGTCCTCAATGACAAGACTAGAGGATGGAGCCCTTCCTATAGTTATCGGACCATTTCCAAGGGGCAACATTGTCCCTGTAAGCGGCCCACCAGTGACAAGAAGGCTTTTTGGAACCGACATAGGCGCAGTCTTTTCGCGTCTATTGCGCCCCGGCTTGACCGCCTGCGCGCCGCGCCCCCGTGGCGTCACCATCGTTCCATAGATGTCTTTGCGTAAAACAGCAACAACACCCAAAACCAACACCCAGAGTGCGATAAGGAATCCCACTCTGGTCAACGTAAACGCAAGGTCTGTCACTCAGTCCTCCGCATGGGTCCAAAAAAGTATAGGCGTACGGCCAATGACAATTTGGTTCCCATCAACCAAAGTCGCCGCATCCACTTTGTGACCTTCGACAAAAGTCCCGTTAGTGGAGCCTAAATCGGTGATGATCACGCCGGTTGGCGTAACCCGTAACTCTGCATGCCGTCTTGAAACCCCTGTGTCATCTACCGTGATATCTGCCTCACGACCACGTCCCAGCACAGTGACTGGCTCTGTAAGCAGCCACTTTTCGCCGTTAACGTCAATGATGGGATGTTCAGGACTGGCTGAGGCGGTCGTTGCCGGGGCTGCAGGCCCCCGCTTTGACAAAGCCTCAACTTCAAGGTTACCTGTGAGTTCTCTGTCCGAGGCCACAAATGCCACCTCTACTGGACCGAGCAATGCATAACCCTGCTGTCTTGCATATGCAGTTACTTCCTGCTCCAAGTCAGCAGACAGAAGTTCGAGATCGTCCTCACCTAGCGACGCATAATCTTTGGGAGCAACAAAAACCTTGAAGTCGTTTGGTGCGGTGCCATCCGAACCAACGCCGTCATCGGCTTTTCGTTTGAGGGCAGACGAAACGTCAACACTCTTTAGCCCCGAACGAAACACTCGAGAGAAGACACTGTTCACGCCCTTCTCTACTGCGCTTTCGAAGCGATCAAAGAACCCCACGTTCCCCTCTCCCTACCTGGCAGACATAATGCAACAAGCCTTCAGGCTACAGCGTACTACGCCTGCGGCGACAATCAGCTTGACGCGCTACTGGGGGAGGCCTGTATAGTAGCCCGTGCGCACAAGTGGCGGAATAGGCAGACGCGCACGGTTCAGGTCCGTGTTCCAGAAATGGAGTGGGGGTTCAACTCCCCCCTTGTGCACTTAGTC
>DAIOFF010000235.1:0-3867 GCA_036745855.1 Scrofimicrobium sp.
CACTGCTCAATGAATTTCTCATCATTGTGTGTAGGCACAATCGCAGTAACTTTTGCTGCCGCCTGGGCGCGCCTGCGCGCCTTCGCTGTCTCGGGTGAGTTTACTAGCTCTTCAAGGGTGCGAATGTGATTGACATCCAACATTTCCCGGTGAAGCTCCCGCGTACCTATTTCTTCGGAAATATGATCAATGAATTGGTCTGCTAAATCTGGATCAAGACGGTCAATGTTCCACATGTATCCGCCAAGACGCGCCAGTTCAAAGATATCCGCCAGATCATCCATGATGCCGTGCTCAATCAGATATCGTTGGATTTCTTCGTATTCATCAGATACGCAGAATACTTTTCCGGGGCTACTAACTGATGACGCCTCATTGTCACGCCGGTAGTGCAGGAAAGCTTCTTTGGTGAACACTACCCGATTGGCTTGGGCATAAACCTTGAAAGCAAAACCTGTGTCCTGATATGACGCGCCGGGCGTTGGAAGGAACCGAATGTCATTGTCGTTCAAGAACTTGCGACGGTAGATTGCAGACCAGATTGCGGGCTGCTGAAGCATAATATGGCAATGATCGCGCGTACGAAGTGCCATTCCTTCTTCTTCTGGATGCACAACCTCGACTTTTTGGCCGCTAAGTGCCGATTTTTCAGGGGCTTCATAATATGAGTAGAAATTACTTTTCGCGACGTCGGCGTTGAACTCTTTTGCTAAATCATAGAGGCGCTCAAACATGTCCAACTCAGCCCAGTCATCTGATTCAACTATGCCGATGTACTCGCCGGTTGCAAGTTCAAGACCGCGGTTCATTGAGTCGCCATATCCAGAGTTAGCTTTGTCGATCACTTTGAATCGCGGGTCACGCACTGCGTAGGACTGGATAATATCCAATGAGGAATCTGTGGAGCCATCGTTGATGCAAATAATCTCGATGTCTTCCAATGTCTGTCCTGCCACGGTGTCTAGACATTCACGAAGGAACTTTTCAACGTTGAAAATCGGAACCAAAACTGAGATTTTGGGCACGGATACTCCTAATCGTTTAGCTTTTCCCTGATTCTACACGGGTGATAGTACGCCTTACGACCTGGACTATAATCGGTGCGCTAAAACTCTATAAGGGAGAACTCTTGTCTCAAACTGCGGTGAGTTCTGTGAGTCATGAAACGCAGAATCCGAAAGCGGCCTCAAAAAGACTAGATATACAGGGATTGCGCGCCGTTTGTATGGTGCAGGTGCTTTTGTATCATGCTTGGAAAATCGGGTCCCCTATTGGTGTCGATTCTTTCATCATGATTTCGCATACCTCTTAACTTCTTCTTTCGTGAGACGGTCAGAGGCTGGAAAGATGCCATTTTTCGTTGAGAGGTGGGGCCACACTTTTAAGCGTTTGCTTCCGCCGCTGGCCGTGACTGTGACAGCAATCCTTGGCGGTGTCCTTGTCTTCTTCCCACCAACTCGGTTACCAGAGATGACAACTCAAGCTTTTGCGAGCCTTACATATTGGGAGAATTGGCGCCTTGCCGATGTTGCTGCCGACTACTACGCAGTAGATCACACGTTGCAAAGCCCGTTTCAGCATTTGTGGTCCATGTCTATGCAGGGGCAAATATTCTTGTTGTGGCCGGTGTTAATGACATTTTGTGCCCTGGGGGCGCGCGGGCGAAAGGTATCACTTCGGACAGTTGTGGCTGTGGCATTTGGTTTGCTTGCAGGCGCGTCCCTTTTATGGCTGCTTTTCTTTGCGCCGAGTGATGGCAGTATCTATTTCGACACGAGGGCGCGTATTTGGGAGTTTGCTTTTGGATCAATGATTGCGGCTCTTGCCCCTCGTTTGAAAGTGCCACCCACAGTGGCGCGAGTGCTGGCTTGGGTCGGATTAGCGGTTTTGGTGTTGTTCTGTTTGGTAAGCATTGGGGAGTATCCAAGGCCGATGGCTTTTTTCCCTATGGCTGCAGTGAGCCTTGTGCTTCTTTATTCTGGTCAGTGTAGTTGTGGTGGTTAGGCTGGAATCGTTTTGGACCGAAAGCCTCTGGTTTGGCTCGGAAATATTTCTTATGCCGTCTATTTAGTACATTGGCCTATTTTCATTTTCTTCTTGGTTTATCGGGACACAAGCAGTCTCAGTGTTAAGTGGGGGGCCGTACTCATTGTGATTTCGATTGTTATTGGGTTTTTACTTACAAAATTTGTTGATGAACCACTGCGTAAATGGAAATGGGCGAATAAGAAAACTGTCAACAAGTGGGTGGTTGTTGCCGTGAGCCTTATGGCTGGGCTCATTCCAGTGGGCGTGTCTTGGGCATACATAGAGTCTTCCCGTGCCGCCATTGCCCAAGCTGATCCTACTTCGGAACATCCAGGTGCCACGGCAATTGGCAACATTGAATCGGCGGAGTTTCAAGATCCGCCAATACCAGGTCCTTTCGATTTGGATTTGGAGTGGGTTGGATATAACGGGGAATGTAGTCCAAGGTATAGGGAGCTTTTTCCTGAAGCGGGACCGGCAGAGACTTGCGGTGCTTTTGGTGCGGGCGAGGAAATCTCGGTAATAATCATGGGTGATTCTCACGCTGAACAAAACCTTCTGCCATCGTTTGAAGCGTTCGTGAAGGAGAGCGGACAAAGAGTCGAAGCGATTCTTACTGGTGGCTGTAAAGCGACCATTCCGGGGGAGACTCCGGAATGGTGTGCGGAGCGTAATAGGCTAACCATTCAGTATATTGAGGAAAACCAACCGGATATTGTAGGGCTTATGGTCACTCAGAACTCGCCTGACTCACCTGATGAAAGTCTTATTCCAGGGGTCCGTGACTTGATTGAGAACTTCACTGGGCAAGGTATCGAAGTCGTTGGGTTTCGGGACAGTTTACGTTCCGAAAAAGGCCTTTATGACTGTTCCAATAAACGTGACAGTGTTGAACTTATGGGAGGATGTTTGCTTGATAAATCCGACTATTTTGCTGCGAACAGTCCAGCTGAAGAGCTGCAAGATATCCCTGGCTTTCATTTGATAGACATGACTGAGCTAATGTGTGTTGATGGGGTTTGTCCAACCATTCTTGGCAATGTTCACGTATACATTGATGACAATCATGTTTCTGGCACATATTCACGCACCATGGCACCAGAGATTTCTAGGCGAATAGCTGAGGTTCTTGGCTGAGACCTGGACTCAGGACGGGCCGTGGAATCGTCTAGACTTCTTAGAAGACTTTGAAGGGATCGATTTGGCCTGGTTGCAGCTACTATTTACGGTTATAATTTGCGTTGCTACACTGTGTGTTTCTGGGCCAGTGCTGGCCAGATTATGGGGATTTCGCGGACTTTATTGTTGGCTTGTTGGAGTTCCGCTTGGTTTCGCTATTTTTGGCGTATCTGGCGTTATTGCAGGGTTCCTTCACGTTAGGTGGGGGGGTTGGTTTGTCCTTGCCTTCTGGGCAGTACTGGCAGTCTTGGGAATAGTACTTAGGCGAAGAAATGAATGGGTTTTCGAAGTCGCTTCTGACCCAGTCAAAACGCTTTCGATGAAATGGACTTTCATTGGCGTGGTGGTGGCTGCCACCGTGTATGGTGTGCGTTTGGTTAGTTCTATGGAAGAACCAAACCTAGTGGCTCAGTTTTGGGACACGCCTTTCCAATCAAATCAAACTTGGTGGATGCTGGAAACTGGCCAAGCATCTTCGCTTAGCCCTGTCATGGTGGGCAGGGAGACTCACTCGACGCCGTATCCTCTTGGCTGGCAGAATGCGGCTGCCGTTGTTTCACAAGCATCAGGGATGGGAGTTGCTTTTGGAAACAATGCGTTGCTTTTAGTCACGTATTTGATTGTTTGGCCCCTTGGCGTTGGGCTGCTCATGTCGTTGCT
>DAIOFF010000236.1:0-3864 GCA_036745855.1 Scrofimicrobium sp.
TTTTCTTTTCTCTTTGTTCAAAAGGTTTAATAGAAAAGGAAAAACGCTTTTGTCGCGCGGGGCTTTTGGGGCAGTAGCCGTTCTCGCGGTTCTTTCGGTGGTCGTCGGGGCAGCGCAGATCAATGATGCCCTTGGTGTATCGCGATGGATTGCAGGGCCGTCTACCGATACTGATATTGCCGACTACTATGTAGAACCAAAGGTGACGGGCATTCCGGATGGTAAAACAAATCTGATAATAGTGTTCCTTGAATCAATGGATCGCGGATTCGGAGACGCGAACCTGGTAGAAGGGAATGCACTAAAAGCTATTCAAGATGAGACCAAAGACTGGGTAGATCTTGATTCTTTGACACAGTACCCATCTGGCGGTTGGACTCAGTCAGGCATGGTAGCGACATTTTGTGGTATTCCTCTGCGAGCTGCCGGGGAAGACGCAGTGAAGTATTCGAAGGATATTGCCGCAGCAGAAGATCAATATTTGCCAGGTGCAACGTGCATTACCGATCTGTTGAGTGATGCCGGATACAAACAAGTATTCATGGCGGGGGCGAACAAGAACCATTCGAACACCAAGAAGTTCATGTTTTCTCATGGGATTGATGAAATTCGTGATCTTCCAGAGTGGGAGGGGAATGGCGAAACTGAAATAGGTAGTTGGGGCTTGTCTGATCGGAGGCTTTTTGAGCTTGCGAAGGAGGAACTACTGGAACTGCACAATGAAGATCAGCCATTTATGCTGTCTTTCACCACAGTTGACAACCATGCTCCCACAACACTGTTCCCCTATTGTGATCCAGAGTATGCGGACGACACCCTTTCATCGATGAAATGCCAGTCGGATTTGGTTGCGGACTTTATTCGGTATGCGAAAGTGAACGGAGTGTTGGAAGATACGGCGATCGCCATCGTAGCTGACCACAAGATGTTAGAATCTTACCCGGTGACCAAATACCGCGAAAAACTCAATATTGATCCGGAAAGTTCCCCACTTTTTGCTCGTTTTTATGCACCAAATATGCCAGTTCTCTCCAAAGAATCGCGGACTCAACTTGATTTGGCACCCACCCTTTTCGAAATGGTTGGCGGCAAAATAGATCAAGGGCGCCTAGGTGTTGGCGTCTCATTACTTGCAGGCGACGCAAATACTCCCGCTACAGGCACTTTGGTGCCTCTTTCATGGGAAGAGAAACGGGAAGTGTTAACCTCTGCATCAACGGAATGGATAGAGCAAATGTGGAGAGAAAAGGCGAGCGGCCAAGAGTCTGGCTAGTCAGGTAACTTGCACAAGCCTATTTACTTAGGAAGTTTTCGATCAAGATATTTGCGGCGTTATCAGGTGAGTGTACCTGGTCTAAGAATCTAAAACCAGCATTAGCTAGTTCTCTTCGTTTGTCCGGATTCCCCGCTAAATCCAAAACTACTTCACGTAACGTATCTGACGTAGTGTCTGCGATCGGCACGTCTTGCCCAGTTCTTTCAATCACTCGTCCGCGAACAATCTCCCCGACCTGCCCAACAACAGGAACACCTTGAGACATGGCCTCAAGAGCAGCAGTGCCATAAGAGTTCATTCCTAATAGCTCTACGACTATGTCAGCGCTGCGAATGACTTCTGGCATTTTCTCAGGAGGTATCCCTGAGATTTCGACGTACTCTATCTTTCCTTCATCATGTAATGCTTGCAGCACTGGTCTGATAAACACGGTGCCTTTCATTGATGACTTTGAGGGAACATGAACTACTTTGGGCAGGTCAGTATCACGGATGGTCGGCGCATCGACACGCTGCCAGATGTCATAGTTGACCAGAATTGGTAGCCACGTCGCATTTGGTCGATATGTCAGCAAATGTGGGGTGGAAACAAACTCGGGTAATCCAAGTTCATCGGCCATTTTGCTGTTACGGGCTGCTTGAGCCTCAAGTCTTTCAGTAAGGCCGTCAAGGGAATCAAAGAACGGAGAATCCTTTACCCACTGCGTATGAACTTTTGGCGATCGTATGTCACTTCCATGCCAAAGGAAAGCGACTTTTACCCCGGCTTCTTCCAACTTGGTTGCTTGTGTTGAGAGATTCGCACCAGAATCCGCACCAAGGATTGGTCTTCCGGCCTCGATAAGCACGTGCGTATACTGCGTGGTCAACATTTCAAATTGTCGTCTTGCCCACTTGTGTGAACGGCGCCATGCATTCTTTTGGATAGTTAGATCTGACGGGAAAACCAGATGAGTGTTTGGCGCACTGGGTTGCGCGTTTCGTGCATCAAAGCGGCCATCTTCACGGATGGCTTCAGCCCACGCCAATCCCTGACCTGCAAAATTTGCGATTCCTATAAAAAGCCTTTTTTCTTTTGTTAAATCTGGGGCAATACAGGAATGTGTATCAGACGTATTCCAAGTCCACAGTGGTCCAAGGAATCGGGTTTTCACCGAAGAAGGCAAGTAATCTGCGATCAAAGGGATACGATCGCCAATGGCGCTGCGCAAGGTCATGTTGTCTCTCTTTCTGCTCAGAGACTATACAAGAATGATATTCCTAGTCGCTCTAGAAACGAGTACGGGATAGTCGAGAGGCAATCACCGATTGGAAATGTTACGCAGGGCCAGAACTGAAGGCGATGGTATCCTATCGGAGAACTAACTCAGCAGAGGTGTACATGAGTGATGCGTTTGACGCTCAGATTGTGATCGCAGTTCACAATACCGATAGGCCTGTAAAAAGGGCGGCTTCTAGCGTTTTACGATCACCTGGAGTTGGAGTAATAGTTGTAGCGCACGGCATAGATTCTGCATCGCTGGATTTGCCAGAAGACAGCAGAATTCGGGTAATAGAGTGCCAAGAGGGTAAAGGGCATCCGGGGATCCCTTTTAATCGCGGGGTTCAGTCAGCAACAGCAAGATTTGTTGGCATCATGGGGTCAGATGATGAGTATGAGCCAAACGCCGTATCGGCCATGGTCCGGCGCTTGACTGATGATGAAGCAGATGGCGTTATCGCTCCCCTTATTCGTGATGACTCCAGTGGGATTCGCTCTAAAGCTCCTTTTACTCACAGGAACAAAAACTTGCAGGCTGCAAGAGATCGACTGTTTTACCGAACCGCACCATTAGGATTGTTTCGGACAGAGGTATTTAGCAATGGGCGCTATTTGATGCGCGAGGATCTTCACAACGGAATTGACCTAATTCCGAGCGTGAGGCTCTGGACTGACGGACTTTCTATTTCCTATTACCCAACTGATCCAGCCTATATTGTCCATTCTGATGCTAAAGATCGGGTAACTGAGGTGCGCAAGAGCTTTGCGGAGAAACACTGGGCTCTGACGCAGTTCTTAGATGGGGGGTACGCAGAGCACCTGCCTAATGAAGACAAGGCTAGTTTGGCCGTCAAGCTTCTTCGCATTCATATCTTTGGCTTTCTACGAAGAACAGGTAAGCGCAGCATCGGTGTAGAAGACTGGCCAGAACTTGCGGATACAACCAGAAAAATTCTGGCGCTTAGCCCTCATGCAATGAGTCCCTTCACGCGGTCAGAAAAAACTATGGCACAGGCAATCCTTGAAGAAGATGGTGAAAAAGCATTTGCAGCCTGCATCAAAGACCAGACTGAGAAAGGATTTTGGCGTAGGCTTCCTGCATCTCCCATTCATTTTTGGACGATCGATGGAACGCCACGGCGCTATGTGACGCAAGCTTTGTGTGTCCTACAAGATAGGACTGTGACGGTAGAACGGTGAGAATGATAGAGAAATCCAAGTTATTCAGGTCATCTATGTATTTTCGGTTGGTGATCTGACGGTGACACGTCAAAGTATTTGAGAAGAAGCAGCGTAGACTTTATCCTCGACACTGACGAAATGAGGAT
>DAIOFF010000237.1:0-3862 GCA_036745855.1 Scrofimicrobium sp.
CGGATCATGTACGGCGGCTACACCCACCTGTCGATGGAAGAAGGACTCGCGGCAGCGATCTCAACCATGGCTGGCCTGCAAACGGAGAAGGGCGCAGCGGTTAGCGAGATCGAGACGATTCCTGGCACGCCAATCCAGAAAGACTCTGACGCTTTCGATGAGATTTTGCGAAAGCACGACCCCGAAGCTCTAGATTTGCTAACCGCTTTGCGAAGTGAGCTTCCGAACACTGAGGTTACCTATTCCTACGGTTTTGACCATTCCGGTACAGATACTTCTCATTTTGACGAGGCTCTGGAGGCCGCCCGCAAAGCCGACATTGTGATCGTAACCGTGGGTGGCAAACACGGAACCAGTTCGATTGCATCAATGGGTGAAGGCATCGATGCGACCAATATTGGTTTGTCACCAGCTCAAGAGGAGTTCCTGAGCCTGCTTGGAGCAGTTGAAGCGCCAGTGGTTGCAGTTCATGTCGGTGGCCGGGCCATCTCGAGCGATGCGGCCGACCTACATGCCAACGCCATTCTTGAGGCGTGGAGTCCATCGCGTGAAGGTGCCGCGGTAATCGCTGGGGCACTGTCAGGCCGATTCACTCCTGGCGGTAAGCTTCCCGTTTCTGTCGCATATGATGCTGGACAGATTCCGGTGTACTACAACCATCCCAACGGTTCTTCCTACCATCAGGGGGAAAGCATTGCTTTCGCAGATTATGTGGATATGCCACACCGGCCACGTTATCCGTTTGGGCATGGACTGTCTTACACGACTTTTGAGTATTCGGCGCTGCGTCTTTCCACCAAGGAACTAGGACCAGATCAGGCCCTAACTGTGTCAGTGTCGGTGCAAAACTCCGGTTCGATCGCTGGCAGCGAAGTCGTTCAAATGTATGTTCGTGATCGCTTTGCCAGTATGACACGGCCCGTGATGGAACTGGCTGGTTTCAAACGAGTCTCTTTGGAGCCGAGTGAAGAAACAGAAATCATTTTCGAGGTGCAGGCCAGCCAACTGGCATTCGTCACCGGTGACCTCCGTTGGAAAATTGAAGCTGGCGACTTTGATGTCATGGTCGGATCATCTTCAGAAGATATCCGCTTGACTGACGAGTTCCACGTTACAGCAGATGCCTTTATCGATGGCGCAAAACGCGGGTTTTACGCTTCTGCTTCCGTTAGATGATTATAAGGAATCCGCGTTCGAAGCTTAGGCGATGCGAACGCGGATTCCTTTGTCACGGCGCAGGATCTAAAAATCTGAAACAGGTGTCAAGAACCGCGCAAATGACTAGGAATATCCTGCCTGTGGTGTAGCACCCGAATAACATCAATTCCTTGATCAGTTTCGATGTAAAACACGCAGTAAGGAAATCCTTCGACTCCGCGCATTCTGAGCGCTGCTGAAGGCAATAAATGTGAAAAAGCTATTGTCCCCAGTGCCGGAAAACTTAGAATCGATTCTTCTAGTTTTTGGACCTCATCAACAAAATCATTGGCGATGCGCGTTCCCGCCTCGTCCACGTAGTGACGAACAGCATTCGCCAAGTCTTCTTCGGCAAGTTCTCTGTAAAATATTCCCCGCCTAGTCACCACTGGCTACCCGGCGTAGATCAGCAAACAATTGATCATGACTGCGCTCAGATCTCTTCGAGCTCATTCCGTCCAACAACTTGCGTCGCAAGATTTCTTCGTCCCGCTTTTCGCGCAGTAACTGCCGAACATACTCACTAGTTGACGTGAAAGCATGTTCGCGAACCTCTTCCTCCACGAACTCACGAAGATCATCACTGAGCGAAATATTCATTGTTGCCATAGAACAACCCTATCTTCTATGGCAAAGCTTGTCATCAGACACTACAACGCCGCGCTAGTAGACAATTACTTGACACCTGTTCTAGGCTCGCCGCAACCGAATCACCTGGTACGGCCTGGCCGGTAAATCGACATGAGCCATGCCAGTGTGAACTCCAGGAACTGGCGTGATAGTCATATTCCAAGCATCAATCACATCAATTTTTGCGGACATGCCAGATGGAATACTGACATCACGGAACTTCGGGCGATGATTACCGAAATAAATCAACTCATATTCGCCAGCAATACCACCACTCATCGCGTCCCAATCAGATGGAAGAGGGTTTATCTGCTTAGTTGGTGCGGCCTCGCGAATCGACTCCAAAAATTGAATGCGCGCTGGGGAGTCTCCATGCAAAATCCCACCCTTTGACCACCAAATAACGTCATCTGGTTCCCAGAAAGTCTCACCATGAGTCGCAAATCCGCCGCGAAGCATAATCTGCCAGAAACGATCCACGAACTCTTCACTAGTTAGGTTGCCCCACCCCTGATCAAGGTCACCTTCATAACCGATTTCATCCATGACAACCGGCTTATTCCACTGTTTACGCCACTGATCAATCACTTCAAGCTGATCCCCGCGTTGCACACTGCAATGGGTCGCCCACGGCGAAGAAAAATCCCACGGCTCTAGCCAGTTATGAATCGACAACAAGTGATTCGCATAGTCCTCTTCGCCAATCAAAGCGGCATACCGATTCCAATCGGCCACTGTCTTATCCAATAGCAAGTCATACTCGTTTGCAAGGGACCACCACACATTCGGGAAAGCACTGAGCCTGCGCGTAATGTACCGAAGGTAGCGATCATCAACCGCAGCTGGCAGGTTCGCAAAGCCCCAATGGTCATAAGGGTGAAACAAAATCAGGTCGGCCTGGATGCCAAGCTCATCTAACTGCCTCAAGCGCTGTTCCAAGCGACGCCAGAACTCAACGTCGAACCGCGTGAAATCAAAAACGCCATCGCTTCCCCGCTCCCACACAAAATAGTCAGGCTCATTCGAGTTGTAAATGTAGTGCTTCGGAAAAACGCACATGCGGATCTTATTAAATGGAGCGTCTTTGAGTGAGGTGACCGTTTGGTCCATCAACTCTTCGCTTTGGTGTATCCACGCGTAAGCAGTCGTGCCAACTGGAGCAAATGGAGTTCCATCTGCATATTCAAAATGGAATTGGTCAGCCACTTTAACCGGGCCGCGCGCATCCCCTGGGATTACATCAACAATGCCTTCGTGGCCGCTTAGAGATCGCGCTGTGGAAGTAGTGCGAAACTGCCACTTTCCTGCTGCCGGAGGCAAGAACCGGATTACGTAGCGACCCGCGCCGTCATAAAACCCGCCCACTTTAATCTTGTTGTTTTCCGAGGTGAATTCGGCAAACAAATCAACGTCCACAAACGGATTCCCATGGGAAGGACCGCTAAAGGCAATTTCGATTGGCCGGTTTACCTCGCCAGTATTCGAAAAAGAGACTTCAGCACTAGCAAGTTGAACTTCGTCGGGCTCATACGATGTTGAAGGTTCAATCGCCTCTGCAGTGGGAAGCGGGGGGCGCGGATCTGCAATCCCCTCAATCTGGTCAAACAGCTGTTGAAGCCGTTCGTCATCTTTACCAAGAATTACTTCCAATGCCCACCCAGCAGGAAGCTCGGCCAGGTCAGAGACTTTCTTCGACTCCAACAAACCTGGAATCAGGGGGTCGATGATGTCCCTGGCCTTTTGGCTTGCAGTAATTGCCTTCAATGGGGAACGGCGGTGAAGCGTGCGCATTACTCTCCTTCGGGCAACGAAGCCTCAAAATGAAATATCAACTACGTCAGTATATAACGTTCTACAAAATGAAAACTTTCGGTCTCAGGTACTGCTGCCAAGCCCATCTGAACGCGCTCTTCCAATCCGCGAGCCCGTCCGCGCCTCGAAAAACAAAAAGAGATTAGGAAATGCGACGTAACATTGAGGCATGATTCAAAATCTCACACTAAACAATGGCATAACCATCCCCCAGCTGGGCTTT
>DAIOFF010000238.1:0-3836 GCA_036745855.1 Scrofimicrobium sp.
CTTGGTGCTCTTCGATTTCACCTGTTTCCTCAAGTGCAGTTATGTGCCGTCTGATTGCTGCTGTGGTCAGACCGAGGATTTTTGCAAGTGCACCCGAAGTTACTGGGCCTTTTTCTATTACGAGGTCAAGGACGGTCTGGCGTGTGCCTGCATCCATGTCCATCATGAGTGCTCCCTCCGTCTTCTACCGCGACACAGTCTATCTGATTTTAGAAACAAGAGGTTGCATATAAATACGGGACACAACTCACAAGTAGACCACGATTGGAAGAAATCGGTGCAAAATCACCGAAACCAAGGAGCAATTGTGGGCCGTAAGTCCTGGAAGTGGTTGACTTTTGCTGCATTCAGCGCAAGAACCCCCATGATGGTACTTGGGTTATGAATGTTTCCTGCAAAGATCATTTCGACCACGCGATCAACTGGCACCCATTCTTTCACTATCCCCAGCTCTTCATCTTCGCGCTCAAAAGCGGTTTCACATTCATGAAGGTCACGCGCCAAGAACATGCGCACCGATTCACTAGAGCATCCAGGCGACAAAAACGCGTCCACTAACAAGTCCCACCTTGATGCCTCAAGGTCTGCTTCTTCTCTAAGTTCCCGTTTTGCAGCGTCCAAGAAGTCTTCATTCTCATGATCCAAAAGTCCAGCAGGAATTTCCCAAAGCCGGGCCCTAACAGGATGCCGGTATTGATTAATCATCAAAACGCGTTCTTGTTCATCCAGCGCCAGAATCGAAATTGCCCCAGGGTGTTGCATATACTGCCGGAAAATTGGTGTCTTTGCGTCAGGCAGCAGAATTTGATCTTCCCGCATGGACCACAATCGACCCTGCCAAGGCACATTTGAACTGACTACTTGGGCACTGTCATCGTGAGTGTCCTGCATCGACTTCCCTATCTGCTCTGCTAATTCCTTTTTGAATCAGTTTCTTCCGCAAAGTATCTTCGAAAATCTGCGATAAAAACAACACAAATATGCTACCAGCACCTATTTTGTCATCGGTGCCATTGGTGTCTGCGCCAGTTCACCAGTCCCGTAAGCATCAACTTTTGGATCCGCTAAAGCAAGTGGCAAGTTCGTATCTGCAACAGGAGTACCTATGCCATCAACTGTGGCGATTTTGATTTCACTTTGTCGCAGGCTCGTAATAAAGTCCCCATCTTTTGCAGCGGCACCAACCGCAACACCGCCCTTTGGCGCTAAAGCAACTGCAGTAGCAAACGCTTCGAGTGCCTGCAAAGTTGGCGCTTCAAGGTCGCCTTCTTCTGGCTCACCTGACTCTTTAGGGCCAACAATAACAACTGATTCTGCAGGCTTTTCAGGAACGGTCGCACTTTCAAGCAAAGGAGTCTTATCGTCAGAAAGAATCTGTTCCAAAATATCGCGGTCAGCGCCTTTCTTCGTTAACACCTCAATCACGGCAGTCGCCAACGTGTCATCAGCGGTTCCCCCTGCTTTCCCTTCCAAGTGGCCAGCTACAGGCGTAGCCAAGCTATCGCGATAGTCACGTTGACCAAGGGACACTGCAGCCGTACCAAGCTGAGCAAGTCCGGTGACCGTGGCCCCAGCATTTTCCAACGATTTTTTGACCGTATCTGCAGTGCCCGTCTCAACACCTGGAAGCAACAACAAAGCAACATTCTTATCCGCCAAAGTCCCTTTAGTAACCGTGGCGGCAACAGCTGACGCAAACGTGTCTTGGTCAGCGGCGCTAGCCTTTAAGGATTCAACCTCACTAGTCAGCTCCGTAACTTTTCCTTCAGCTGTTTCCTGGCCTTGCCCAGCAATAGATAACTGAAGTGGCCCTGCACCAAGGAACACCCCCACCGCCAGTGCCAAGAACACCGCAATGAGTGAGACAACGTGATAACGCAGATTAACCAAGACTATCCTCCTTCACCCGATTGCCCGGGCGACCACCAGTTAACAACCCAATCCCTAAGCGGCTCAGAAACATGTTCACCCCAGGGCGTAAGCCAAACTGCAATTGCTAAGACAATCAATGCAGCCAAAAGCATGAACGCAAGCCACCACGCTGACACCCTTGGCCGATATAGTTTTTCAGCCACTGCCACTGACACCGTCTTAGACCACGCCCTTGTTCGAATGAAGAATCCAGCCACTTGCTGACCTGACCCTCCCTCGAAAAACGTCTCCAGATTTCCTTCCAAACCAGCCGTGATTATTTCCGAGGCCCCATTTACGTCCGCGAGCAATATGGCGGCATCAACCCCATTTGCTGAAGTCGGCAACGTCGAATACGTAAGACCCAAAGCATCCAAACGCCGTTTACCTGGAACTTCCCCGCCCCGGTCCAAAAGAACACGATGATTCGCCCGGCGCAAAGTTTTCTCAGAAACACCAGTTGGATCACCAATAAATACGTCTAAGCCGCGACGCAGTTTCATGGCAGCATCGCCACCCTCATTCACGCCAATCACAACAGTGTTCATGTCCGAAGCCATTGGACGCATCTTCTTCACATCCGTGGCAGATGGATCAATAATGAGCGCCGTCGAATGCCTATTAAACGAATCCAACCGAGGAACTTCATCCCCATCAAGCAACACCCCATGCTCACGTTGCCATACGCCTTGAGCCCCTTGAGTGAACGCTTGAACCTGAATGCCCAGCCTACCGCGCGAATCCAGCCTGCGCTGACTAAGTTCCTCAGCGCTTCGAACCTCGCCCTCCGCGATTAACTGCTCACCCCGAACCACTTGATGGCCAAAAACCCCAATCAAGTCCCCCTCTGTTAGGACCATAACGTCAGGCCCCAAAGAATCAATCAAGGGAATCCCCTCGCCAACCACCATTTGTGCGCCAATACTTGGGCTACGTCCAGTAGTTGAAGGTGCCGCATTTAGAACCGCCATTGGCCTCTTCGCCAGCAAAACCACGGCAGAAGCTCTATCCAAATCCGGTTGGTCAATGACTGCGATCTCACCAGGCAACAACCGGGCAGCAAGGCGCTGCACGTTCTCATCCACACGAACCGTCCCAATGATCGGTTCAGCTGACGCCTCTGATGTTCCCGGCTGATTACTCACGCTGGTGATTTTGCCAGATCAATGCTCCAAGAGCTCTAACGCGTGTCGGCGAGCCGCAGATGAGTCCTGCTCCCCGCCAAGCATTCGCACCAACTCATCGACCCGAGCATCCCCCTCTACCGACTTCACAGTAGCTTTCGAACCTTTTTTCGTAACAACCAAATGTCTATCCGCAAATGAAGCCACCTGAGGCAGGTGAGTCACAACAATGACCTGTTGAACTTCGGACAGCCGCTTGAGGCGTTTGCCAACCTCAGTGGCAACCCTGCCGCCGACACCTGCATCGACCTCGTCAAACACAAATGTCGAACTAGCAGCGCGTTCCCCAAGAGCAACCTCGATAGCCAACATGACACGTGAGAGTTCACCGCCCGACGCCCCCTCGCCGAGTGGCAGAAACGGCGCCGACTTATGAGAACGAAGCTCCATACTCACCTGGTCTGCGCCCGCCGGCCCCGGCTTAGCGTCTTCCACAACAACCTGGAAATGTGCATCCTTCATGGCAAGCCCAGAAAGTTCACTATTCACTGCTTTCGACAGCTTAACCGCAGCCTTTCGCCTGCTATCCAAAAGCTTGCCACCCACCACGCGAACCTCATGTTGAGCCTCACCTAACTTCACCTCGGCCGCCTCTGGATCAGCCCCCGCCCCCGTCAACTCAGTGAGGCGGTTCATCGCTGAAGCCTCCCATTCCAGCAGTTCAGCAACCGTCTTTCCCCGCCCCCGCAAAAGCTCGCCTGGGCCTGACTCTGATTTTCTGCAATCAGGCCTTCCGGGTCG
>DAIOFF010000239.1:0-3799 GCA_036745855.1 Scrofimicrobium sp.
CTTATGGTTTTCGGTCTTTTTGATAGAATAAATGCGTATTTTCTTTGCCGAGGGTTCGTCAAAGTTGTCTTCGCATAAGCAGGTTGCAGTGCCGGTATGGAATAAGAATGCTCACAGCGACCCTAAAAGGACGGCGATTGTCTGCCGCTTTGGAAAATACCGTGGTTCGCTTCGATTTCAGGTTTGTGTTAGCCTCTGCAAGGTTGATTTCGCGTCGAATGATAGGGTGGACCTGCGAAGTTAAGAGAATATTGATCGTTTGGGTGCCTTAGCGTCATTCACTTTGTGGTGGCAGTATCGCTTACGATTTTATTCCTCACTTCTTGGTTGAATCATATAGACCTGGACCGTTTTATTTATGAAATGCAAACTTAGTTTTTCAGCAAATGGCTAGATTGTGACCTAGAAAGGGTGCAAATGAAAAACATAAAACGAATAATTGGGGGACTGCTTTGTGTGGGTCTTTTGGCAGGTTGCTCATCTGGCGCGCCATCTGGGCTTCAAAGTGGTGAAGCTGAGAGCGGGGCCCAAAGTGGTCAGTCTCAAAGCGATGCATCTGAGGTTGCAAGCGCGACTATTCCGGATTCTGTCGTGGGAACCGAAATGCAGCGGGTCATTGACATTTTGAACGATGAAGCTGATACCACTGAAGAACAATGGGATGGACACCTGACGGATGCGTTTATAAAGGCCGTGTCTGCTGCGGACCTAGTAGAGCTTTTTAATAAGCAACTTCGCCCGGCGAAACCATTTAAGGTCACGAATTATTTCGAGAATGATGTTAGTGGCACGGCAACAGTGCAGGGAGCTATTGGTGATCCCATGGATGTTTCAATAACAGTTGCTAAGGCAGGGCAGCTGGCTGGGCTTCTTTTCTCTGCAGCAGCTGATCCCAATTGGGAAGCCCCAAAGTCATTGGATGAAGCCACCAAAAGACTTGAGGAACTTCCTGGGGACATTTCGATTTTGGTGACCAAAAATGGGGAAGACATTGTCGATATTGATTCTGAAGAGTTAATGCCTCTTGGATCTATTTTCAAGCTTTATGTTTTGTTGGCAGTAGCGGATGCCGTGAAGGAAGGAACTATTTCTTGGGATGACGAACTAACGGTGACAGATGCTGTGAAGAGCCTTCCCACAGGTGAACTACAAGATGAGCCTGAAGGCACCAAGGTTAGTGTTGAGGAAGCTGCTTCGAAAATGATAACCGTGAGCGACAATACGGCAACTGACATGCTGATCGATTTAGTGGGGCGCGGTGCTGTGGAAAATGCGGTAGTACGGTCTGGGCACAGTGATCCGGAAGTTTTGAAGCCATTTGTGACGACGAAAGAGTTGTTTTCTCTAGCGTGGGATGAAACGGTGGATAAAGGGAAATGGAAAGAGGCCTCGATAACCGAAAAGGAATCACTCCTTGAGAAAATCGACGCTAAACCTTTTACTGTTGATACGGCTGTTGTTGCGGAATCTGGCCCAGTGTGGCCTGAAGGTCTAGATTGGTTTGCTTCTGCCCGCGATATTGCTGCGATTCATAAAACTTTGGCTGATACGAAAGACGAAAAGGTAAGGGCAATCCTCAGTGAGAATCCGGGTGTGAACGTTTTAGACTGGGATTACGCCGCATTCAAAGGTGGAAGTATCCCTGGTGTTTTGACTGGAAGTTGGCTGCTAGAAGACGGTGACCAAACGGCAACGGTGGTTCTAATGTCTAAAGCGAACGAACCGGTGCAAGACGCGCCGTTTCAACAGGAATTCTTCGGAGTCGCGCAGGCTGTTGTGGCATTGCTGAACGAATAGAGGTGCCCCTTATTCATTGTTGCCGAAAAATGTAGAGCTAATTACATTTTTCGGCAACAATGATGTAGGTGAATAGAGCTGCTAGCCATGCTAATGGCTGCGGCGGCTTTCGCTTGTGCTCACAATCGGGGTTCTGTCTCCCTCGCAGGCTTTCTTTTTAGAGGGGATTGTATTTTAGGTCGTTGAGCGCCGCGGTGACGGTTTTCTTTACTAGGTCACGGTTGATCGGGCCAGCATTGGGCACGCTGACGCGAACGAAAAAAGGTCCCGTGATGAGGTCGCATATCCAATTGGCATCGTATTCCCCACTG
The DNA here is from genome assembly GCA_036745855.1 of Scrofimicrobium sp. Classification (GTDB taxonomy): domain Bacteria; phylum Actinomycetota; class Actinomycetes; order Actinomycetales; family Actinomycetaceae; genus Scrofimicrobium. The sequence continues at coordinate 2,109 of DAIOFF010000239.1, forward strand.
ATTTCACCGCGCCTTGCAGCGCGTTTGAGAATCTCTGCTACTGCCTGGCGGCGTGGATGCATGAATGCGTTCCAGAAGATATCGCGCTGTTTAGTGTTGGAACGTAACGCCCCAAGAAATCCTGTCATACTACGCCGAACCATAGGGTCGGAGAAGAACATACGTTGATCTTCTTGAAGGAGTTCGAGGTCCCCGGGAAGCGAACCAGTGTTGATTTCCTGATGCAGCTCTGTGCTGAACCGTTTGATGAGGAGCCTGGTGACAAGGTCAGTGAGATCAGTGTAGCGACGGTAGAAAGCGGCTCTCGTGGTTCCGGCTTCAATTGCTACTTCTGAGACCGTTGTATTCTCAAAACCTTTATCAGTGAGCAGCCATGTGACAGCACTCTCGATGCCTTCATCGATGTCTAGGTCAAAGGGACGTCCCTGGGTTCTTTCACTCATTATGACAACCAGCGTATCGTAAATTTGAACATCAAGTGTCACTTTGGGACAACGCCGGGACTGTTCCGCTAAAGATGTGACTGGCGATTTTCACTTAGCGAGCTTCGGTGAACTGTTGTGCCAGGTGGCGGTAGTGCGACCCGGACAAATTTATGTTTCACATGTTTGGGCAGGATAAAGGCTAACTGGCGCAGTGTGGTTGATGTTAATCTTGTGGGGTATCTTGATGCTCCCGGCAAAGTGACTGTGCCCTCACGGTCCCAAATGTGCGGTCCACCTAATTAGCATGAAAATGTTTTCTTGAAAGTTTGACTTTGATATGAAAAAGCTGTTAGTGACGGTAAATGATATTGAATTCGTCATAGAAAAAGATCCATCACAATATTTGACATTTCATTTCACGATGACAAATCCGCCGGATGAAGGCCCAGGAGGTTTTTCTGTCAGATATTCCGCTGGAACCAGCTTTGACACAGGATGGCCAAGCGAATTGTCTTTAGAGAAAGAGATCAAAGAATTCCTCAAATCGCAGAGTTCTGAAGACTAGAAATAATCAATTTGTACTCTTGAGATCTCATAGTTGACAACGGCCACGAAATTTCAAGAGCACAGCAATTTCCGCTTCTTCTACAAGTTCCACTAGTTAATGTAAGTTCCACCTGATAATGCATCTTCCACCCGTTAATGCAAGATCCACCCGTTATGCAGGGCTCCTAAGGGGTGGATCTTGCATTAACTAGTGGATCTTGCACCAACGGGTGGATCTTGTGTTCGCCAAGCTCGATTTTTGCTCCGAGTGTGTATGGATTGTAATGGGTCGGAGGGTTTGGTCATGGGTCGGAGCGGTATACCGCTCCGATGGTTGCCTTTTTGCTCCGAGTATTGACGCTGCCTCAGGTGTCGGAGCGAAAAACCAGCCCGGATAGTGGTTTTCTGTGCTGACCGCGCGCTTTTGGAGTGCTACCAAATGCAACTTATGCCTGATACAGAAAATCTCGCCACGACATAAAACAAACCACACATCAAAACTGGAAAAGCTACCAAACCAGGCGAAACTGCAGAGTGTAGGTGGTGGCGCCTCGCAAAGATATTGGGAAACTTGCGGCACAAAGGCGTTACTGAATGAGGTCAGCGCGTCTTTTTTCGCTGAGGGCTCGAAGCTTTTCGGAGATGGCTGCCGATGGTGTCACGCTTCCGTTTTCGTAGGAAGAAAGGCGGGTGCGTGAGGTGCCAAGGTATTTGGCTATG
>DAIOFF010000240.1:0-3740 GCA_036745855.1 Scrofimicrobium sp.
CCCCCTTTTTTCTTCAAAGCGCGCAAATGGCAGGTTCAACTTAGGGTAAGGGTGGTAGGAGGGATAGATGACAGATGTAGATCGTGAGCGGGCAATGCTTCGGGCTTCGGAGCTTTACTACCGCGACGGTATGACGCAATCGGCTATCGCTGAACGACTTGGGTGCACAAGGTGGACAGTTGGCAGATTACTAAAAGAAGCATCGGACTCTGGGATGGTGACCATTACTATTAACCATCCACATGCCAGGGTTTCGACGCTTGAACAGGAACTTCAAAGGAAGTTTGAGATTGAGCGCTGCCGGGTGGTACGGATGGCTTCAAGTCCGGCGCAAACATTGGGAGCAGTGGGACGGCAGGCCGCAGACTATTTATCGGATACTCGTCCGATTCCGCGAACTGTAGCAATGGGGTGGGGACGCACTATTGCTGCGGTTGCGCATGCAATGAGGAACGATTGGGGCCGCGGGGTCAGCATTATCCAGGTTGACGCAGCCGGCGGACGCCCAGGTTCTGAAACAGTAAATGTTGCGCTTAGTCTGATGGCGAAACGTGGGCATGGCTCTATTCACATGTTGGATACACCGTTGGTTTTGAGGACCAAGGCAGAGGCTGATCGTGCCCATTCGGTGCCAGCGACTTCGTCGCTTTTAGATAGTGCTGCGAATGCAGAGGTTTTAATGTTCTCACCTATCGTTGGACCGCATGGCCAAGATAATTATATGGCACCTTCAGGGCCAGCTGTTGGATCAGTTTTCGGACATTGGATCACGTCTGACGGCAATATTGCTGATGAAGAGCTTGACCAGAGGACAATGGCACTATCACTTGCCAGGGCAAAAGGTATTCGGGATAAGGTTGTTGTTTGTTGTGGTGAGGAGAAATGGGATGCGCTCACTGCAACTTTGGCGGCAGGCCTTGCGGATACTTTGATAACTGATTCGGACACGGCAGCGTATCTGGTGGATGCATAGTGTGAGCCACTTGTTCGCCTCGAAACGGAACCGAGTAGGCTTAAGGCGTTATTCGCCAACTGAACGGGAGTACGCGTGAGCGATTCACTCATCAACCAGTCCCTGCAAGAACTAGACCCCGAAATCTACCAGGTTTTGAATGGCGAGCTTGGGCGCCAGCGTCAAACCTTGGAGATGATTGCGTCGGAAAATTTTGTTCCGATGGCTGTCCTGCAAGCACAGGGATCTGTACTTACAAATAAATATGCCGAAGGGTATCCGGGGCGTCGCTATTATGGCGGTTGCGAGTGGGTAGATATCGCTGAGAACTTGGCCATTGAACGGGCTCTTGAAGTTTTTGGCGGTGACTATGCCAATGTTCAACCACACTCTGGCGCTCAGGCAAATGCTGCTGTTTTGCATGCTCTTGCCACGCCTGGGGATACTATTTTGGGTTTGAACCTGGCCCACGGTGGACATTTGACGCATGGCATGAAGCTGAATTTCTCTGGGCGTCTGTACAACGTGGTTGCTTATGGCGTTGATCCGGACACGTATCGAATAGATATGGACGAAGTGCGTCGCCTTGCTATTGAGAATAAACCTAAGGTGATTATTGCCGGCTGGTCAGCGTATCCGCGCATTATTGATTTCCAAGCATTCCGCGAAATTGCGGATGAAGTTGGGGCGTATTTGTGGGTAGATATGGCTCATTTTGCTGGTTTGGTTGCTGCGGGACTTCATCCGTCTCCTGTGCCATTTGCGGATGTAGTTACTACCACAATCCATAAGACGATTGGTGGTCCTCGTTCTGGAATGATTTTGTCATCCAGGGGCGAAGACCTTGGGAAGAAGTTGAACTCTGCAGTGTTCCCTGGTCAGCAGGGTGGCCCATTGATGCATGTGATTGCTGCGAAGGCGGTTGCGTTAAAGGTTGCGGCCACTGATGAGTTCAAGGAACGTCAGGTTCGTACGATTGAGGGTGCCAAGGCTTTGGCAGAGCGCTTAACTGCGCCAGATGTTGCCGAGGCAGGTATTTCGGTCTTGACAGGTGGAACTGATGTTCACTTGGTTTTGGTTGATCTTCAAAATAGTCCTTTGTCGGGCCGTGATGGCGAAGATTTGCTGCATTCGATTGACATCACGGTGAACCGGAATGCGGTTCCGTTTGATCCGCGTCCACCGATGACTACTTCGGGGCTTCGTATTGGGACCCCTGCTTTGGCCACGCGTGGGTTCTCAGTGGAAGATTTTCGCGAGGTCGCAGATATTATTGCTGTTGCTCTTCGTGATAGTGCACTTGGCGTGGAGGTCAATGAGGAAGCGTTGAAGGCAAGGGTTCGCAAACTTGCTGATGCTCATCCTCTTTATCCGGGGCTTGTTCAGTGAAATATCCTTGGAGCGGAAAGTCCGCGCGCTTAGATGGACTTGGACTGGCTAAACGTGTCAAGGATGGTTTGAAAAGCCGGGTAGATGAACTCCAAAAACTGGGGGTCACGCCTGGGCTTGGAACTGTCTTGGTTGGTGATGATCCCGGTTCGAAGGTTTATGTGGCAGGAAAGCACCGTGACTGCGCTGAGGTCGGTATTGCTTCGATTCAGGTTGAGCTTCCTGCGGATGCTACGCAAGAGCAGGTTATTGCGGCTGTTGACTCTTTGAATAATGATCCGGCTTGCACGGGGTTTATTGTCCAGTTGCCTCTTCCAAAGCATATTGATGAGGCCGCGGTTTTAGAGCGCATTGATCCTGCGAAGGACGCTGACGGATTGCATCCGATGAATCTGGGCCGTTTGGTTACCAGTATTTCGGGCGCGCCTGATTGCCCTCAGCCGTGTACGCCGCGCGGCATTATTGAGTTGCTTCGTGATGGCGGTGTCGATTTGAATGGGAAGCAGGTTTGTGTGGTGGGGCGGGGACTCACGGTCGGCCGCCCGATTGGGCTCATGCTTTCGGCTAAAGACGTCAATGCTACTGTCGAGCTAGTACATACAGGTACCAAAGATTTGGCCGCGTCTGTTCGCCGGGCCGATGTTGTTATTGCAGCGGTTGGTGTTCCGGGTTTGATCACTGCGGATATGGTCATGCCGGGGGCTGTTGTCGTTGACGTGGGTGTTTCTAGGGTTGATGGAAAAATACGTGGTGATGTTGCTGACGGTGTCGATACGGTTGCATCCATGCTGTCACCAAATCCTGGTGGGGTTGGACCTATGACCCGCGCAATGCTGTTAGTTAATGTTGTTGAAGAGGCTGAACGTAATGCAATCTGAACTGGGTGAAGATGGTTCTTTTGCTGTTACCACTGTGAATCTGAATGGCATTAGGGCTGCGATGAAACGCGGGTTTGGCTCTTGGCTGGATACCGAAAAACCGGACATTGTTTTGATGCAAGAGGTACGGGCACCTAGTGATATTACTGCGGACCTTATGGGGGATGAATGGCAGGTTGTCTCTTTCCCTTGTGAAGTAAAGGGACGCGCTGGCGTGGCGGTTGCTGTGCGACGGGGCCTTGAGATTGGGAGCGTCACTGAGGGTATTCCTGGTGATGACGTTGACCCCAGGCATACTGGACGGTGGCTTGAAGTAGACGTTGATCTGGGTTTTCCACTTCGTGTGGTTTCTACGTATCTTCATTCTGGTGAGGTCGGTTCGCAAAAGCAGGAACTAAAAATGGAACACTTGGGGCGGGTACAGACGCGTATGGGTGAACTATTAAGCGGCGTTGATGGTCCGCCTTCCATTTTGGTTGCGGGTGATTTCAACATTGTTCGCAGCGAAAACGATATTAAGA
>DAIOFF010000241.1:0-3729 GCA_036745855.1 Scrofimicrobium sp.
CATACGCTCTCGAGCGCCTTTCTGAGATGCGGAATCCTTCGACATTTGTTCCATGCCCGCAAGATTTGACCGGCCAATCGCAATGGCCTTCAACGTCTCCAGGAATGGCGGATGCGTGTAGTTCCCAAATCCGGCCATCACAGAATCGGCATGGGGGCCAATGACAGCAATCGATTTAATGTCATTTGTAAGCGGCAAGACCCCGTTTTCGTTCTTGAGTAGAGTAATCGCTTGATCGGTGATTTGCCGCGATAGTTCCCGCCCGCTTGCCGCTAGCTCTCCAATCACAATTGGGTCGTCAGGTACATATGGATTGTCGAACAAGCCAAGCGCGAACTTTTGGGTTAGGACCCGGTGAACGGCAAGATCAAGGTTTTCAACTGGAATCGTTCCAGAGTCAACGCCGCTAGTTGTAACCTCGCCAAACCCGTAAGGCGCAGGCAGTTCAATGTCGAGGCCAGCGTGAAGGCTTAGCGGCCCGGTCAGTTCCGCAGAGCCGATTCCTTGCCTGGTGACCACGTAATAGATGCTGCGGTAGTCGGATACAACCGTGCCATTAAAGCCTAGCGTTCCCCTTAAAAGATCAGTCAATATTTTCCGCGAGGTAGTCACAGGTTCTCCGTCGATCTCAGAGTAACTGTTCATCACGCTCTCAAGGCCCGCAATCCTGATAGCGGCCTCGAACGAAGCAGAATAGACATCCCGAAGTTCGCGGTTTCCAAGGTGAGTGGCGGCCATATTTTGACCGCCTTCAGTCATTGCATAGCCGATGAAGTGTTTTGCGGTCGCAACCACGCCGTCAGTCAAATTCTTGCCTTGCATTCCTCGAACGTAAGCGACGCCAAAGAGAGAGGAGAGCAATGGGTCTTCGCCGTATGTTTCATGGATGCGCCCCCAGCGTGCATCGCGTGCAATATCCAAAACCGGGGCCAATGCTTGACGGACACCAATCGACTTCAACTGGCGGCGTAGTAAATCAGCCATTTCTTCGATGGCATCTGGGTTCCACGTTGCTGCGAGCCCGATTGCAGTTGGGAATGTAGTGAAACCTTCTGCTGTCACACCATTGAGTGCCTCATTATGGACAATCGCTGGAATACCTAAGCGTGTGTTTTCCCTTAGGTACCGCTGGATTTCATTCGTCATCTGCGCGATCCGGGCTGGTCCAACGCCAACGGTGCCGACGCCGCAGATGTGCCCAATGCCTTCGCCAAGATGATTCTTGAGTAGTTCTGGATTTAGAGCTGGTGCGCCAAGAGCGTGGGGGAGGACTCCGATGATTTGCGCCGACTTTTCAGCCGTTGTCATTTGTTGGAGCAGCTCACTGGCCCTATCTGAAGCTGTTTCACCTGCTGGACTGCCCATAGTTTCTCCCTCGAAATCTCGATACTGACCGTTTGCGGTCACTCGCGTTGCATTGAAACAAGACTACCGCTTCGACAATCCAAATGGCAACCGGTTGACGATAAGAAGAAGTGGTCGACGAAAATGGCGAAAAACATGGGACTATCAGACGAATAGAGCGGTTGCCAACGTAGAACTGTAACACTCTTGGTTGGTTTATGACCGGACTTCACTGGTTATTCCCAATCTATACGCTGGTAGGGAGCCTATCGCTTGCTGCCACCTAATCCATGGCCGAACCGGAACAGCGGATTTTCAGTATCAAATGGAACGTCTTCGCGGCTCGCCTCGACGGCAGCTTGAGAGCGCGGCAGGTCGAAAGGTAACTTGCCTGATGGTGTTCCTGTTCCAAACAAGACCTCGACAAAGGGGCGGTCATCCACCCCGAATGTTCCGATCAAGGTTACTGAGTCTTTGAATGGTGTTAGAACAGCGGGCCTATCTAGGAAAACATCAATGATGGTCGGGACCGTCGCGGACAACATTTCAATATGGCTGATTACTTCAGGGGCATATTCCAGACTACCTTTATGCATAGAACCTAAGAATCCGCGGGCTGGGTCAGTGTAGGAGGGGGCGTCCATCCTGACCACAGCGACATCGGCGTCTTCGGGCGAGTCAACGAGATTTGCCAGGTCCTCAAAGGCGTTGACGCTAATGCCCTCTGCATAAACAGAAATGCCTTTTGAGAGGGGAAGTGAGGCGGCAGGAACCTCATCCAACAAGACAATGGATGCTTTTTGGGCAGCAACTCCAGCGGCAAGGTATCCTTTCGATCCGACGATCTTCTGGGCGATATTCGGGTCAACGAAGCGCATTTCATCAAATAAGCCGAGTTCGAACTTTTCCTGCAGAATTCGCCGGACAGACACGTCAAGGCGGTCTTCCGAAACCTTGCCATGCGTGACGGCTTCGGCCAGAACATCGGTGCAAGTTTCACCGCCAAACTGGTCGATTCCGGCGTCAAGGGCTTTGACGATGCGATTTTCGCGGCTCAAATTTTCAACGCCCCAAGCTTTAGCGGGGAAGCCCTCGCCGTATCCGGTAATGACGCCGAAATCAGTGCAGATAATGCCGTCAAAACCAAGTCGCTCACGCAGAATCCCAGTGAGCACGTCTTTATTGAAGGCAAAACCGACTTCTTCAAGACCCAATCCAACGGGCATTCCGTAGTAAGGCATCATTTGAGAAATCCCAGCAGCTATAGCCGCTTCGAAAGGCTTTAGGTGTTCTTCAAACATCCCGCCGGGGTATACCTGTTCGCGACCATCACGGAAATGGGGGTCAAGGCCATTCTTCTGAGGGCCGCCGCCTGGGAAATGCTTGGCCATCCCAGACACGGACTGAGGGCCGATGACTTTTCCGTTCTGCAATCCATCAATGTAGGCAACAACCATTTGGATGGTGAGCTCCGAAGACTCGCCGAAAGTCTGCAGTCCTCGCGCCCAGCGCGGTTCTGTAGTGAGGTCAATCTGAGGGTGAAGTGCCACACGAATTCCAACAGCCCGATACTCCTGTCGGGTCACGTCGCCAAACTTTCGGGCCACCTCAGGATCGCGGGTTGCAGCAATTCCTAGGGGCTCTGGCCACCTTGAAAAAGATCCAGATTCATTTGCGCTAAGCGGATTTTCGCTCACCCCATGATGTGGATCAGAAGAAAACGTGACAGGGATACCCAAAGGACTATCGAGTGCTATCTTCTGTACCTCGTTGTGCCATTGAGCTAGTTCGCGTACAGAATCTGGGTTTCCTTGGATCAGGAACGCATTGATCCTGCACTCTTTCATAAGCTGCGCAGTTGCTGGACGTCCATACTGGTCGGGGTCTTCTGGGTTTCCGATCATGGCATGGGATTGAAAAAGCAATCCAACCTTGTCTTCAATATCTAGACGCCCGACCAGATCAGCGACTCTTTGCTCAATTGGTAAGGAGGAATCTTCATATGGGAAACGCATGTTGGTCCTATTGTCTGTTATTTGTTGGTGAGGGCAATCGCCCATTTCCATGCGTATTTTGTTCCGCTCAAGCGGTATTCGGGCCGGGTATCGGGACCAAGTAATGCGGTTCCAACCCCGCGCTCAGCGATGGACAGTTGCACAAAAGTCGACGATGATTCGGGAAGCTTCCACCAGTGCGTGGCTTCCTCAAGTTCGTTCATTGAGTAGCGCGAAACCGTGAGATGCATGGGTAGCTCAGTATTAATCTGAACGGTGCCCGCGGTGCCTCTGAGTGTTGCTTGTTCAATCCCTCCTCGTGTCCCGTTTGTCTGAGGAACGATGTAGGGGGTCGCCAAGTCGTCAATTGAGCTTTCCCAGCGGCCCAGTA